>CAMVJI010000036.1 GCA_947167765.1 uncultured Butyrivibrio sp.
ACCCCTTCTCCATCTTTTCAATGAAGTCATGGGCGTGAACAGCTTTGGCAGCTGAGAGCATCTCTTCGTCTGTAGCATCAGGACGGCCGTACTTGATATTGTCCCTTATGGTTCCGGAAAAGAGATAGTTGTCCTGGGTCATGATCCCTAACTGGCTTCTAAGTGACTGGATCGTAACCTTACTGATATCATATCCGTCAACAAGTACTCTTCCGCTCTTGGTATTGTAGAAGCGGCTTATAAGGCTCACAATAGTGGTCTTACCTGCGCCAGTTGGTCCCACAAGAGCAATGGTCTCACCTTTCTTTGCCTTGAAGGAAACATCATGAAGTATGTCCACATCAGGCTCATCAGGATAAGCAAAGGTCACATGATCAAACTCAACATTTCCTTCAATCTCAGGAATGTCCACAGCCCTGGTTCCATCCTTTACCAGCGGTTCCATATCCATGATCTCGTAAACTCTCTCCGCTGAAGAAAGGTTAGTGATCAGCTTGTTATAGTAATTGGCCAGATTTCTGATGGGGCTAAAGAACATGCCAAGGTACAGAACATAAGCTGAAAGAGTACCTATGGACTCCTGAGTCACCCCAAGTTTTGTAACTGCCAGATAGTAAAGCGTTGCTGTTCCAAGGCCGCCAGCCACCTCAATTGTGGGGCTGTAGAGGTCTGTTATCACAACCGCTGACCTGAAGGCATGTATTACCTCGTCAACGATCCCGTTAAACTCCCTTTCTGCCTCTTTTTCGGCATTAAAGCTCTGGATGATGGACACGCCTTCAATTCCCTCGTGGATAAAAGCTGTCATGTTGGAATCTTTCTTTTTCCACTTCTGCCATCTCTTGTGGGCCAGGATTTCACAGAAATACAAGCCGCACATGATGATTGGAACTGCAACTGCCGCCGAAAGAGAAAGTACAGGGCTTTTTACGATCATGATAACAAGGATCACCACAAGGCTCACCGCTTCCGGCGCCAGGGTTGTAACTGTGCTTGAAAGAACCTCTTTCAGTGCATTTACATCACCTGTAACCCTTGCCAGGATCTTGCCTGAGGGCCTCTGGTCAAAGAAGTCCACCCCCAGCTCCTGAATGTGGATGTAGAGCTTTCTTCTGATGTTCATTATCATGTTGTTGGAGATCTCCGCCATCATGCGCCTCCATACTCTGGTGGCGATGTAGCTTAAAAGTGCCAGTCCCATCATGACACCTGCCATGACAAAGAGCCCTGTGATGTTTCCCTTAATGATCTCGTCGTCTATTATCTTTTCTATCAAAAGAGGATAAGCCGTAGAAATAGCCACTGTCACAAGGATCAGAAGCGTAACTATAACAATCTTTCCTCTGTATTCCAGAAGGTTTGAAAGGAGTCTTTTAAGGACGTCCAGCTTCAAACTCTCCTTTAATTCTTCATCTTCTCTGGTGCTATTAATAGCCATTTTATGCACCTCCTTTTATATAGCCATGGCGTTACGATAGTCGCCATACTGAGCTTCATAGGTGCTGTAGTAAAGCCCCTTTTTCTCAATGAGCTCAGCGTGGGTTCCTCTCTCTTTTACCGCGCCATTTTCAAGTACTATGATCTCGTCGGCGTCCTTAACAGATGAAATCCTGTGGCCGATGATGATCTTACTCATATCTTTCTTTTCCCGAAGCTCTGCCTGGATCGCAGCCTCAGTCTCCATATCAAGGGCTGAAGTGGAGTCGTCAAGGATAAGAAGGTTGGCCTTCTTGGCCAGTGCCCTTGCTATGGAAAGCCTCTGCTTCTGACCGCCTGATAGTCCGATTCCCCTCTCACCAATAACAGCGTCGTAGCTGTCTGTGATCTTCTCAACAAACTCCTTGGCGTGGGCACTCTTTATGGCAGCCTTAACAGTTCTCTCGTCCATGCTCTCTTTGCTGCCAAGCCTTACATTTTCAGTGATGGTGTCGGAGAAAAGAAATACATCCTGGGTTACCACTGATGAAAAGGCCCTTACATCGCAAAGTGGCATCTTCTTGATATCCTTACCCTCGATCCTGATGGAGCCTTCGGAAGTGTCGTAGAACCTTTCGATCAGGTTTACGATGGTGCTCTTTCCAGCCCCTGTAGCTCCCATGATACCAAGGGTTTTGCCCTTAGGGATTGTAAAGGATACATCCTTTAAGATCTTCTTACCCTCCATGGTGAAGGTCACGTTGTCAAAAGAGATTTCGCCTGCTGCCTTGTCATCTCCTACTGCCACACTACTGGCATTATCTGCAGCGCCGCTTACGCCTTCAAAGGTCTCTTCGTTCTTGGCCACAGGGTCTGTGATCTGCGCCTCAGTCTTCATAACCTTTTTTATTTTCTTGTATCCTGCAAGCCCCTGTGATATGAGGGATAACATCCATCCAAGGTTCTCAATTGGCCACACAATGCTGATTGAATATGAAACAAATGCTACCAGTGTTCCGTAGGTGATACTTCCCTTAATTGCTGCGTATCCGCCGATGGCTACCACGAAGGTCTGCATGATCTTTGGGATAACTGCAAGGAGCGGATCTGTGTCAGCCAGGTCTTTAGCGAACTTCTTGTTGGCATCTGCATAAGCTATATTCTTTTCATCAAACTTTTTAAGCTCACTGCTCTCAGCAGAAAATGCCTTAACTGTCCTTACACCTGATATGTTTTCCTCAACAACCTTGGTGAGGGCCGCATTCTTTTCACTGATATCGTCGTAATCCTTATCAAGCTTCTTTTCCAGAAAAAGAGCTATGAATGCCAGCGGCGGCATAAATACCAGGGGCACTATAGACAGCTTCCAGTTAAGCGTCAGCATGCACACAATTACTCCAAAGAAGTAAACTGTAGCTTCCGTCATCAGCATCCCAACAAAGCCTGTGAGGTCCCATACTGATCCTGCATCGTCCTTGACCCTTGCCATCAGCTCGCCTGTGTTGGTCTTATCAAAATATCCTCTGTGAAGTGAAAAGATATGCTTCATCATATCCTTACGAAGCCCGGATGCAACGCGGCAACCTGACATGTCGCAGAGGAACTCTTTTACAAACTGGAAAAGAGCTCTTCCAAGTCCTGCTGCAATATACAAAAGGATATCCCTTCTGAATATATCCATATTTCTTCCCACGATGACGTCGTCCACCATGGAAAGAGTTATAAATGGTACGAGAATGTCAACCAGAGTACTGCACACCAGGCATATACCGCCGATCAGATATCTCCACCAGTTTCCAATAATATACTTTTTCAAACTTATCACGTCCTCTCAAAGCTAAAACAATAGATGTCTGCTGCGTAAAAAAAATAACGATAGGAAATCCTATGGAGATCCTACCGCTAAATTATCCCTGCACTGCGCGCAATATCTGCAGATATAAAAATAGCGTGGTCTCCACATGTGGAAACCACGCTGTACTTACAAAGTCATACCTGTATCAGGCAAACTCCAGCGAGGTAACCACAATATTTCCATGTAGTAGTGCGTTGTTTCTCATCTTAATTCCTGACATTGTGTTTACCTCCTTTCGAAATATTTTTTCAATTACACTAATTACATTATGACAGCCACATAGTGTTGTCAATAGTTAAATAACCGATTTGTGCCAAAAAGAGCCCCAGACCAGGTCTGGAGCTCTCCAATTACCAAATTATTTTTACGTTTTTAAACCGCTACTATGGTCAGCTTCTGAGGCTCAACATTTCTGATCTCGCCCTTTCGTCCACGGCACACAATTCCCTTCTCAATAACTATCATGGTAGCGTGGGCCTTCATGGCATCATTAATCTGCTTCACTGCCGCCTCGTAGTCCTGGGGCGTCATGGGGATCACATAGTCATGATTCATGTGCTCAGTGGAGATCACTGCTGAACGGAATCTTGGCACATACCTTATCCCATAAAATGTAGTTATCTCAGTATTCAGCATTCCGCTATTGTCAGAGCACTGCATGGAAATGTACATGATCTCACCTCGCTTTCCGCAAAACAAAACAACCATCTACTAAATAATGATAATATAATTTATCACGTTTTGTCACTACCTATATCGCTCAAATCTTAAAGTCTTTTACAAAGTCTTCAATGGTTGCAGCTGAAGCTGAAACTGTTGTCGCGCTGTCATCAACTCCCTGGCTCTCCTCAGCAACCTGCTGAGCACTGACTGCCAGGTTGTCTGTTGTAGCTGTAACTTCCTGGGTGCTGGCACTTTGTTCCTCAGAAATTGCTGCCACAGAAGTAGCAATTGTATCTACGTTACCAATCTTGTCGATCATCTGCTGGACAGTTTCACTGGTCACATCAAGGCTTGAGAATATCTCTTCAAAGGTCTTGCCTGCTGTCTGAACAGCTTCTGAGCTTGCAGCAATCTCATCCATATTGGCCTGGGACTTTCCGGAAAGATCTTCTATCTGCTTGGTGATCTCTGTAATGATCTTTCCAATCTCAGTTGTGGACTCTGCACTGTTTGCAGCCAGCTGACCGATTTCCTGAGCAACTACTGCAAATCCCTTACCTGCTTCTCCAGCTCTAGCAGCCTCAATTGAAGCATTGAGGGAAAGAAGGTTTGTCTGCTCTGCGATTGAATTGATTATCTCTATGATGGAATTGATCTTCTGAGCTGATTCTCCAACAGCCTGAACGTCAGTGTTCATCTCAGTCATGGAACCTGCGATCTTGTCCATTCCGCTCTGAACGATCTCCATATCTCTCTGACCGTCCTTGGCCTTCCCAACAAGGTCCTTCACAGTTTCACTGGCTTCGTTGCCCTGTTCCATAAGGTCTGCCACCTCTGTTGCAAGCTCTGTTGCATTATTGGCAAGTTCTGATACCGCACTGGCCATACCATTCATTGCATCTCTTATCTGTCCCATATTGGTGGACTGCTCTGTTGCCTGGATGTTTAGCTTACCGGATGCATCGCGGCTGTTCTCAGCTTCTGTTGCAAGTCTGCCAGTCTCATCCTTAATATTTCCAAGCGCTCCCCTCATGTGGGATACAAAGCTCTTCATGTTGTTGTTCATAAGGCCGATCTCATCGTCACCGCCTTCTGGAATAACCACAGTGAAATCGCCATCTGTAATCTTTGTGATGTTTTCTGTCAGATTGCCAACAGGCTTTGTTATCATTTTCCTGATAAGGAAGTACATGATCACTGATACAACAATGATCATGATTACCATAAGAATTATGCTTACAAGTATGAATCTGTTCAGCTGTGCTAACACGTCATCTTTAGCAACTGATGAAATAAGAACCCACTCCGTTCCTGGAATGACGTTGGCTGCAACAAGATATGTAACTCCATTTTCAGAGTCTATCTCAACAACGTCAGTTGAACCTGTGGTTGAAAAAGTGTAGGCTCCCTGCAGGAACTTAGCTTCAGGATGCTCTGACACTCTGGTACTGTTAAATGTAGAATCGAAGTAAGAAAGAATTATATCATGATAAAGCAGCATACAGCCTCCGGTCTTTACAGGCTTAAGAGAGCTGATAGTCTCCATGATACCATCCATGGTGTAATCGCAAGAAGCCACGCCAACTCTGGCATCTGCAAGTTTAACCTTTCTGGTAAAAGAAACTACGGTACTTCCAGTATCACTGTCTACATAGGGCTCACCTGCAAGGAAGGTGTCATGGCCTTCACCTTCAATGTACCAATCACGCTCCATAGGAACATAGTCAGGATCAGGAACCCATCCGGAGGGATCAATCCAAGATCCGGTACTTGTAGCAAGATACATTCCATTTGGAACGTTAGGATTTTTGCTCATGGTAGGAATAAGAAAGCTTGCCATGGCATTGTCATTTGGAAATGACACAGCAGAAATAGCATCCGCCTGAGCGTCAAGATATTCCTGAAGATTGGTTATTTCTCTTCCAATTTCTTCAGCGTAGAAGTTGGATTCCTTCTGAAGGTTATTCATGGCAAGGTCAGTAATAATACCCCTGGCCTGAGTTGCAACCACTACCATTATGATTATTATATCAATTGCAATTATAGGGATAAGTATCCTAAGTAGTTTACTACTGATACTTTTTCCAGCTTTTACTAACTTCTTAGTATTTTTCTCTTTGTTTTTTCCCATAACCTTACTCCAATTCATTCAAAAGTATTATTAGCGTTTACATAAAATGCAAACATACCATTTCACCTTAAATTATAAATTAAATTATCTAAAAATAGTTTATTTTTATAATATTTTAATAAGTTACTCCCATCTTTTATTTATGATATGATTAAATTCAAAAGTGATAGTTTTCTTTTTTAGGAGGTATATATAATGGGATCAGTTTCAAAAGTTTACTTTACTAAAACAATTACCCCTGAGCAGGTTGTAAAGATGTATGATACCTTGGGAAAAGAGCTTGTCGGCAAAGTTGCAGTTAAGGTACATTCCGGAGAGGATGGCAACCAGAACTATTTAAAGCCGGAGTTTTGGAAACCTATGGTTGAACACGTAAATGGAACTGTTGTTGAATGCAATACAGCTTATGAAGGTGAAAGAAACAGTACAGACAAGCATAAAAAGCTCATTAAGAAGCATGGCTGGAACGACTTTTTTGTTGTTGACCTGATGGATGCTGAAGGTCCCGACGTTGAACTTGATATTCCAAACCCCAGTCACTTAAAGTGCGATATAGTTGGCAAAAATCTTCTTTGCTACGATTCCATGCTGGTTTTGTCTCACTTTAAAGGACATCCAATGGGAGGCTACGGCGGAGCTCTTAAACAGCTCTCCATCGGATGTGCCTCCACAGCAGGAAAAGTCAACATACATTCCGCCGGAAAATATGTACGAGCTGAAGATCAGAGCATCGTATGGGACGATCTACCCCCGCAGGATGCATTTCTTGAATCCATGGCAGAAGCTGCATCAGCCGTAGTTAACCACTTTAATGGCAAAATGGTTTTTATAAATGTTATGAAAAATCTCTCAGTTGACTGCGACTGCTGTGCAATTGCAGAAGATCCCTGCATGAAAGATGTTGGCATCCTCATTTCAACAGATCCTGTTGCAATCGACAGAGCATGTCTTGATCTTATCTATAAGTCAGATGATCCAGGCAAAGACCACTTCCTTGAAAGAGTAAAGACAAGAAACGGTGAACATACCGTAGACAGAGCTGCGCAGCTTGGCTTTGGCGTAAAAGAATATGAACTCATATCCATAGACTGACAAAAAAGACCTCCTGAAAAAAATCAGGAGGTCTCGTCTATTACTCTCATAAAACGTATTCATTTTCCCATTGAAGCAATAAGTGCGTCAATCTCTGCCTGGCTCAGCATCTTACCTGGATCTGCGGCTGCAGGAGCTGCTGTTGCTGCAGGCGCCTGAGACTGAACCATAGAGGGGCTGAATCCACCACCGCCACCAGCCTGTGACGACTTACCCATTATGCTCGCAAGAAGAGCCTGCTGCTCTGCATTTAATCCATTTGCATCCATACAATAACGTCCTTTCAAAATATGTGAAATATAGCGATTTTATAAACGACATAATTCCACTCTCGTCAGTATTGTAAATAGTATATTGTGATGCGTCAAATAATCTTTTTATAAATTACAATTATTCCTCTGGCAAACGCTGGCGCATAGCATAGTCTTTGTCCTCTTCAATCATTTGAAGCATGATCTTTGCAAAGCGCTCGTCAAACTGAGTTCCCATAGCCTTGCTTATCTCGTCTATAACATGTTGCCTGGGAATGGTCTCTCTATAACTTCTGTTGCTGGTCATGGCGTCATATGCATCAGCAACGGCAATGATCCTGGCTTCCTCTGGTATGTCATCGCCCTTAAGACCATCAGGATAACCTTTTCCATCGTATCTCTCATGGTGCCATCTGGCACCTGTAACAAGGCCTGGCATCTCTGTGACAGCCGATAGTATCTTTGCGCCTTTCCCTGGATGCTCTTTTATTGTTGCATATTCTTCATCCGTTAGCCTTCCTGGCTTATTGATAATACTATCAGGAATGCCTATCTTGCCTATGTCATGAAGGAGAGCCATCATGTATATTTCTTCCTGACGTTTTGGGGAATATCCATATCTTTTGGCTATCTCTTTTGAATACATCGCAACGCGGGTGGAATGGCCGTTCGTATAATTATCTTTCGCATCAATAGCCTCTGCCAGTGTCTGAACAACATGAACAGAAAGGCTCTCAAGCTCTGCAGTCTTTATTTCAACCTCATGATGAAGGTCATTTTGGAGTTTAATAAGCTCCAAAAGATTATGCATTCTAAGCTTTAGCACCTCAGCCTCAAAGGGCTTACGGATAAAGTCCATTGCGCCAAGAGATAACCCTATTGTCTCTGACTTACTGTCCTCATTAGCTGTAAGAAAGATACATGGAATAGTCTTTTTGCCAGTTTCCTTCTCCCAATCCCTAAGGGCCTTAAGGGTCGCAAAGCCATCCATTTCCGGCATCCTTATATCCAGCAGAAGCATGTCTACAGTATTCTTTTTGACATAATCAAGAAACATCCTTCCACTTTTAAGGCAGGTAACTTTATATGTATCTGACAGCGTGTTGTCTGCATTTCGAAGGATTAAGGCATCATCGTCAACTATAACTATTTTTTCATTCATCTGTTACTTTACTCCTCCGGTATATTTCCATACGCAGCAATAGCCTCATCGACAGTCATTCTGCCGTTTCCCACAGCATAAATCGCAGCCCGAAATTGTCTGACCGCCGGATCCAAAAGACCTGTTTCCTTATCACTAAAGCTCCTGTCCTTTGGCACATCTGCAAGTGAAGAATAAAGCTCGTCGAAGGAAAAATCATCGACAGGAGTAATCAGGCGTTTTAATCCAGCCATGTTGCTAAGCTCATTCTTGTTTATTAGAAATCGCATGAATTCATTGGCCATATCAAGGTTCCTGCTATGCTTATTGACAGAAAAGCAAAGGCTCGTAGAATTTATGAAGTATCCGCCATCGTCACCAGAAGGTGCAACAAAAAATCTGTACTTAAAAGGATTTGCCGAAAAGGCCTCTGATTTGCTCTCCCTCTTGGCCGTTCCAGAGGCAACATCCCCTGTGGCGAACATCATCGGTACATCTCCCTCAAAAAAGCGCATTATTACCGAATCGTAGTCGTCAATTATCTCATTCTGACATTTTGCCACATCTATGCAGTCAGAATTCACAAATTCATACAGTCTTTCCAGAGCAGGACGCATCAGCTCTCCGGAGGATGGCTCAAAATTATTGAGTGCATCAATCTTATCACTGTTTTTCATTGCGTCATATGCAAACATCGGATATATAAAACAGTTGAACAATCCAGGGCCGCTGAACTGATCTGCTCCCATAACAGGGGATTCATATCCTGCGTTTTTAAGCTTTTTGCAAACTTCTACAAGCTCTCCATAGTTCGTTGGAACTTCTAAATTCTCTTTTTCAAATATATCCATATTGACCAACATTCCGTAGGATGAGGTGAAGATTGGAAGCATAACAACATCCCCTGAATCCGTGCTCCATATCAGTGAATTCCTGATACAGGAATAATCTATGCCAAGTTCAGGATCAGAGATAACCTCGCAGGAATCAAAAAGATCATTGTATTTCTCATTCCCCACCATCCAGGTGTTGGTCGTAAAAATGTCAGGTGGCTCACTGTTTACAAGCGCGCTTGAAATAACATTGTTGTAATCATCCATTGTTACATACTGCAGGCTTGCATTGGGATAATATTCATAAAAACGCTCAAACTCAGCTTCCAGTGATTCAAAGTTAGAATAACTTCCAACAACTGTCAGCGAAAACTCTGTATTCTTGTCATACTTTGGAACAAAGGTCTTTTTTTCTTTCTCCTTGCTGCCACAGCCCTGCAATAGCAATACAACTACAAGGCTCAATGAAATCAGCGTTTTTATGGTTCTTTTCATAGGCACTCCCTCCATTTAAAGGAAACTATCCCATCTTTGTGTCTGAAAATAATTGTCTATTGCCGCCACAATATCGTCCCTTGACAAGGTCTTAAGCAGGTATCCCTGTGGCTTAAGCTTCATAACTTTCATTATGCTCTCGCGATCAGACTTACCTGTAAGAAAGATAATAGGCACCTCTTTTGAGTTATATTCACTTCTTATCATCTCCATGACCTGTGGGCCGGATGTTATTGGCATATCATAGTCAAGCAGAATAAGATCCGGTGAATGATTGGCAAGATATGTGATAGCCTGCATTCCCGACTTAACCGCAGCAATATTATATTTTTCATGAAGCCAGCCCTGAAGCATCTTAAGGAAAGTAGGATCATCATCCACCAAAAGGATTCTTTTCCCTAGTTTAGCCTCCTGAGCGTCTTTTGCTATATATTTGATCTCCTCTGCTATATACTTTGCATCAAATGGGCGCGAGAAAACCTTCTTAAAATGATCCTGAGGTATATACTGGTAGATCACTTCAAGTTCTTCATCATGGCCTATGGCACAAAGCGGCCGTTCCTCATCTACTGTTATATCTTTTAAGTACACAAGTGCTTCCGGAGAGTTGTATATATAGTCTCCGGCAAGCAAAAGAATTATGTCGCTATCCTGTTTTTTTTCTTCAATGCTCCTTATTTTGTGCTCAGCAAATTCAGTTATAAGGCCTTGCTTTTTCAGGTTATTGTCCAATGCCTCGGCCATAAAGCCGTAACCACTGCTTATTAAAAGTACAGTGCTCCTCATCGTTATCTCATTTCCCCAGAAAGAATATCCGGTATCATCTCATAATCATAATTATCCACTGCTTTTTTTATAGCGTCAACTCGCGTCATCTCCTCTTCTGGTATTCTGTACTCATCAAGAGATGCCACAAGGCCAACTATGCTATCAAGGTCATAATCCTCGCAATAATCCTGCAAAGATTTGAAAATCTCCTTAAGTTTTTCATCACTTATAAGCGGACGATCATCATCTTTATCATCGTCATCACCTTCAGCTAAAGGCTCAAGATCTTTTGCAAGCTGCCTGTACCTTGAAATAAGTTCTCCGAGCTCTCTATCCAGCGTTTCCAGATCACCGGCATCTCCGGCCTTTTCAAGCCTTGCTGCAAGCTCGCCAATTTCCAGAGCTCCTATTACACGAGATGTACTTTTAAGGGCATGAACCTTTATAGTCGTGTTCTTTATGTCTTTTGAAGCGTAGTACCTCTCGATCTCTTTAGCATTGTTTTCAGCGCTATCTAAATACATCTTAAGCGTTGACACGTAAGACTCTCCGCTGCCGCAGTGAGTAAGTCCTGACCCCACGTCTATTTCCTTGAGATTAAATAAAAAGTCAGGAAGATTGTATTCATCCTCACTACCTTTGGCAGAGGGTGGTCCCACCTTACCCTTTGGTAGATATTGAAGCAGCATCATTTCAAGTCTCTCAACATCAATCGGTTTTGTCAGATAATCGTCGAATCCCGCTGCTGTATACATTTCACGCATACCGGATATTGCATTGGCTGTAAGGCAGATTATAGGCGTTTCTTTATTAGGAGTATCAGTTATAGCCTTCATTTCCCTTAGCGTTTCGATACCGTCTTTATCAGGCATCATGTGATCAAGGAATATAACATCATAATGTTTTTTTGTAAAAAGAGATATGCATTCATCGCCGCTTTCCGCCGTATCAATCTGGAGTTTGGTATTCCTTAGCAAATTCACAAAAACAGTAAGATTGACGGGAGTGTCATCAACCACTAAAACCCTGGCATAAGGCGCCGTGAATTTTTCATGGTAGCTTGCCCTCTCAGTTAAAGAAAGCCTAAAGGACTCCTGAAAATCTCCAATTGGATCCCATTTAATGACTTTTTGTTCAATCTCAAAGGAAAATACCGAGCCTTTGCCATATTCGCTTTCAACCTCAAGATGGCTTCCCATCATATCAAGAAAGCTCTGGGCGATTGTCATACCAAGTCCTGTTCCTTCGATATTTCTGTTTGATTTTTCGTCAATGCGTTCAAAAGCCACAAACAGTCTGTCAAGATCTTCAGGTTTTATGCCCACACCCGTATCCTCAACACTAACCCTAAGTCTTATTGAATCAGGCTTATCTGCAATTCTGTTGGCACGTACCATGAAGGTTACGTGACCCTTCTTTGTATATTTTACTGCATTCGAAAGGACATTGATTATAATCTGTTTGATTCTTATCTCATCACCGTTAAGAACTGTAGGAATATCGCTGTCAATATCCAGGTTAAATGTAAGTCCCTTATCTTCAGCTTTCTTTTGCACCATATTCACAAGATCGTTAAGAAGGGACACAAAACTGTAATCAACATTTATGATTTCCATTTTTCCTGCTTCAATTTTGGAAAAATCAAGAATATCATTTATGATGCCAAGCAGGGTATTCCCCGCTGTTCTTATGCTCTCAGAATACATTCTGATATTTTCATCCTTAGAATCCCTGATAACCATTTCATTCAATCCCAATATTGCATTCATTGGCGTACGTATATCGTGGGACATGGTGGATAAAAAGTAAGATTTGGCCTCATTGGCCTGATTTGCCTGCACTGCAGCCTCTGAAAGCTTGCGGTTATAGCTCATCATAACAGTGGAATTAAATATTATAAGAAGTATAAAGCCACCAGAGGCTATCCCAAGCAGCAGCCAGTCTATAGACCTGTTTACGGCAAAATTGCCAACAGGTAAATATGCCAGGAGCGACCATGTTTTCATTGTTGCAAGGGGTGTGTAGGATATAATGCAATCCTCCCCCTTGGCATTCTTAAGCATCATAGTTCCTGTGCCACTGACTATCTCTTTTACTACCTGATCATATTCCTCTGCTGAAGATGTATTATATGATTTATAATACTCAAAAAAGTTTTTGTTTTTAAAAGATTTGCCGTGAACAACGTAATTTCCTTCCTGATCTATAAGGCTTATTTCAACGTTCTCGTACTCTCCGTTAAGAAAAACAAGCTTCTGCTCAAGACGGCTAAGAGGCACAACACGCATCAAAAGCCCCTTTACCAGTTCACCGCTTTCTTCATCGATAACCATAACATTGTTTAAAAACGCTATGGACTGCACCCCATTACTTGGATTTGTATAAGCCCTCGTCAGGTTGACTACGTCATTTTCATTGCTCACATTTCCGATATTGTCAAATATGCTTATATTCTTATAGGAAACAGTATAGTCATTTAAGTCCGATACCTTCCCTGTAGTCGAAATACCCTTTCTCTCGGCATTATCAAGAAATATCAGATGTCCCTCAATCTCAGGAGATATCTTTGCCTTTCTGATATATGATATAGCCTCATTCGCTGTCATAGGAGCTCCGTCATTAGCAGCGCTGTTAACATAGTTTGCCCATATATCACAAAGATGCTGTTCATCCTCCAGGTAGTTGACAATGATCTGACTTGTGGTCGTAGTCATCTTTTCAAAAGCCTGTATTGAATTATGTGTACTTTCACTTGCCTTATCATTGGCATATCTGAAGATGAAAAACAGTATACTTCCCATTATCAGAAGATTTATTGTAATGATTGCCCTTCTTTTCACACTCTGCCCTCCATCCTCTGGTCACAAAAACGACAACAGGTTATCATTATTTTACCATATAACAAGTTCAAATGTTGATTTCACGCAATGACGACAAAGAGTGTATGTATAATAATGGGTATATCAGTAAAAACGTAATTCACCTGTCACTTGTTACATGAGGGGAGAGCAATGAGAGACTTAGAATATCTGCGTTTATTATCCAAGGAATTTCCTAATTCAAGGAAGGCTGCGGCGGAGATTATCAATCTTCGTGCCATCTGTGCGCTTCCTAAGGGCACAGAATATTTCTTTTCCGACATTCACGGAGAATATGAGGCATTTTCACACCTGCTAAGGAGCTCATCAGGTATTATAAGAGCCAAGATTGAAGAGACCTTTGGCAATCAGATGACGGAGTCTGACCAGCTTAAACTGGCCAACCTTATTTATTATCCGCGGGAAGTCATAAGTAATATAAGGCATGATGAGAACGTTTCGGCAAAGGAGCTGTCTGAGCACCAAAAGATAACCATCAACCGTTTAATTTCCATCTGCCGCGTGGTCTCAAGTAAATACACAAGGAGCAAGGTTCGCAAAAAGATGCCTGCAGACTATGCATATGCCATAGATGAGCTTCTTCACCTTGACATGAATGATCCCAATAAAAAGCTTTATTATAACGAGATCGTCAGCGGCATCATTGAGATTGACTTCGCTGATGAGTTCATAATCGCACTCTGCGAGCTGATACAGAATCTCACCATTGATTCACTTCATATAATAGGAGACATTTTTGACAGAGGCGCCCGTCCGGATCTTGTCATGGAAGAGATCATGAACTTCCATGACGTTGATATACAGTGGGGCAATCACGATGTGGACTGGATGGGAGCTGCCTGTGGCAACACAGCATGTATTGCCAATGTACTCAGGATTGGAACCAGCTACAACTGCTTCGATGCTCTGGAGGATGGCTATGGCATCAACCTTCGCCCCCTGTCAATGTTTGCTGCTGAAGTTTATGGGGACGATCCCTGTGAATGCTTTATGCCCCATCTTCTGGATGAAAACAAGTACGATTCTGTCAATCCAAAGCTTGCTGCCAGGATGTGCAAGGCCATCAGCATTATCCAGCTTAAACTTGAGGGGCAGCTGATAAAAAGACATCCTGAATATGACCTTGATAACAGGCTACTTCTGGATAAAATAAATTACGACACATACGAAGTAGAGATAGAGGGCAAACTGTACAAGCTTTCTGATACTAACTTTCCAACAATAGATCCAAAGGACCCTTATGCTCTTTCCGAGGGAGAAGAAGAGCTTATGAGGACTCTTCGCTTTAGCTTTATCCACTCCCAGCTCCTTTTAAAGCACGTACAGTTTTTGTACTCCCACGGCGCCATGTATAGGATTGTCAACGGCAATCTCTTATATCACGGCTGCATTCCTATGGACGATAACGGGAACTTTATTCCCATGACCACCAGGGATGGAAGCTTTTCGGGAAAAGAACTTATGGACTACTTAAACGTCAAGATCCACGATGCGTTTTTCCTCGATATGAGAGATGATCCGGAGAAAAAGCAGGATGCTGTTGATCTTATGTGGTATCTGTGGTGTGGCCCCAGGTCTCCTCTTTTTGGAAAAGATAAAATCACAACCTTTGAGCATCTCTTTTTACGGAGTGAAAAAGAACTGTGCAAAGAAAACTTCAATCCTTACTACAAATACTCAGCAATGGAACCCTACGCAGAAAAAATCTTAAAGGAGTTTGAGCTTGATCCTGAGTGGTCACACATAATAAACGGACATGTTCCTGTCAAGGCAGGTAAGGGCGAACACCCTGTAAAAGCCGGAGGCAAGCTCTACATAATTGATGGAGGGATATCCAAGGCTTATCATGAGCAGACTGGAATTGCAGGATACACACTTATTTTTAACTCACATCATCTGGCTCTTGCAGCCCACAAGCCCTTTGTTAAAGGACAGGAAAACACTCCCACTATCCAGCTTACAGAAAAGACCAAGAAAAGAATCCTAGTACGTGATACTGACATCGGAAAAGGACTTCTAAGACAAATAGACGACTTAAAAGACCTACTTAAAGCCTTTGAAAGCGGCGCCATAAGAGAAAAGTAAAACGCTACCATTCCCAGTTTTTTATCGCATGCGAAAGAAAACTGGGAATGGTAGCGTTTAATTCACGCAAAATACACATTGACAGCGCGATGATGTGTTACTATAGTAGCAAACCTATTGTTTTTCGACCAGAAAGGATAATCTTATGAACAGATATTTTGACTGTATTGATGGCAATATGGATGTTCTTCTTTATGACAATACCACTAAGAAGGTGCGGGATCTAAAGAGCGGCGATCTTGTATATTCCGTGCGTTATGACGGCGAGGATCTTAAGTATACCAAGGGTACTGTCCTTGAGATCAATAAAAAGAGAAGTAAGGCGGTAAAGATTCTTTTAACTGACGGACGAACTTTAATCTGCAGTCCAGAGCATCAGTGGCTGACCTTGTCTGGCTGGCAGTTTTCAAACGACAAAGGTTCTATAAGAGAAAACGTGATCTTTCTTGAAGAAGGCCGAAAGATGTTTGGTTTTTCAAAGAGCATAGATGATAAGTACAGAGAGACAAGGCAGTATATGGCTGGCTATCTGATCAGTATGGAAGTATATGCAAGGAATCTCTCAAGCCTTAAAAGAGGCGAATATGCTGATTACGTTTTAGAAAATGCGGCTGTTGCAAACCGTGTTTATCAGTATCTTACATATTTTGATGTAAACGCAACTATTTCAGATGCTTTTGCCCACGACAAATACACCAACGAGTATTTTAAGACCAAGAAAGTATCTGTACCATACAAGGATCTTTTAAAGTTCTCAGAGAAATTCAAGAAATACAAGGATGAGCCTGAATTTGTAAGAGGCTTTGTCGCTGCTGTCTACGACTCTGACACCACAGTTGATCCTAATTTAAAGACTATAACCAGCCCTAAAAAAGATTATCTTGAGCTTCTTTCACGGGGCATGGAACAATACGAATTTGAATATTCCTATAACAGTGAGCGCATGGAAGTGTCACTCATTGGTGGCGCTACAGAGCTTATCCGGTTTTACACCATTTTCAATCCATTAGCAAAAGGAAATGTTGAAAACTTAAGCATCAGAAACAGACGTCTCGACAACATAAGCGTTGAAAGCATTTCTGAAGTTAAAAGTGATGACCTGTACGAAGTTACAACAACCACCAGGAACTTCATTGTTAACGGAATTGCCAGCCATGACTGCATAGCTGGCCCCATTGAAATGGAGAACCTATGAGATACGTTAATAAAAAAGACTTAAAGCCCGGAATGATCCTGGCAAACAATATATACGACAATCATGAGCAGATCCTTCTTAAGGGCAATACCTCTCTAACGCAGTCTTATATAGACAGGATCATCAAGCTTGGCTATGACGGCCTGTACATATTTGACGAAGGCGACGTGGTAAAGGCCAATCAGCTGATTTCAGATGAGACCAGGATAGCTGCCATCAATAAGCTTAAAAAGCTTGATATTGATGCCTGTCTTTTCCTTGCCAACAAGATTGTAAACGAAGTTCAGGCTTCCGAGTCTCTCATCATAGAAACCATCAATCTTTGCAGCTATGACAACTACACCTACGTCCACAGTGTCAATGTTGATCTTTTGTCTGTTATCATTGGTATCGGAATGGGACTTAAAAACGCCGAGCTGGAAAAGCTCTCACAGGCAGCTCTTTTGCACGACATTGGTAAATGCGACGTTCCCATCGAAATCCTGAACAAGCCTGCCAAGCTCACCAAGGAAGAGTATGAAGAGATAAAAAGACATCCGGAATACGGTCTTAGGCGTCTTCGTGAAAAAGAAAAAGACGGCGACGAGATTCCTTCTGTAATCAAGAGTGCAGTGTACTCCCACCATGAAAACTGGGATGGTTCAGGTTATCCAAGAGGGATCTCTGGAAGAAACATCCACAAGTTTGCCAGGATCATCCACGTTGCTGACGTCTATGATGCACTGACAGGAAAGCGCTCCTACAAGGATGCCATGAACCCTGCAGATGCCATGGAGTACATGATGGCCAACAGCGGGATAATGTTTGATATTGATGTTGTTAATATATTTGTGCAGTACATAGCTCCTTATCCTTTAGGCAGCAACGTACTTCTTTCATCAGGCAAACAGGGTGTTGTTTGTGAAAACAATGAAAAATCCCTTTCAAGGCCCAAAATCAGACTGGCTAATGGCAATGTCATTGACCTTTATGAGAAGCTTGACGTTACCATCATCAAGATCCTGACCTGAAACCTGTTGTGCACATTAAGACACGGGGACGGTTCTGTTGTCTCCTTTTGGGGCTACCCTCTGTAAGACACGGGGACGGTTCTATTGTCTCCTTTTGGGGAAACGCAAAGGCCCAGAGGGCACCCCCAAAAGGAGACAACAGAACCGTCCCCGTGTCTTGTTTAGTTGTTGAATGTCAGGGAGTCGATGACTGCTGCAAGTGCATCTGATACAGGAATGTCGATGGCATCGTCGCCTGAGTTGTGGACTGTAGCCTCGAACATGAGATATCCGTCCATGTAGTCTCTTGCAACTACTGTTTCTACAAGGCCTGAACCTTCAGCAGAAGGAGCTGTCATTGCCCAGTAGCCGGTAACATCTTCAGCCCCAGGGAAAGGACCTTCGGAAGTGGTTGCGCCTTCGCCATAAGCTTTTGCCTTCTCAGCAACCGCTGTCTTAGCGTCAGAGCCAACCTCGTAGCTGGCTGTGATCATGTTTGTTCCAGCACACTCTCCTGTGTAAACAAAAGTAGTTACAGAACCGCCCTGGTTTACTTCGATAACAGAAGGATCGTACTTAAC
>CAMVJI010000037.1 GCA_947167765.1 uncultured Butyrivibrio sp.
TATCCTTCTTGCTGCTGTCAGTGCGCTCCCCACCGCAACCTGATAGCATTGTGATAACAAGCACAAGTGCCAGGACAAAAGAAATCCCCCGTAATTTACCTTTTTTCCCCATCTTTTACCTTCTCTCTTTGAACTCAGTAGGTGTAACTCCCACGTTCTTTTTAAAACTGCGGCTAAAATAGTTAGGATCTGTGTATCCGCAGGTAGCGCAGACCTCTTTGATTGACATATCAGTGCCTGACAGCAGCTCTTTGGCCTTATCTATCCTGACGTTGGTCAGATACTCAATAAAGTTAAGGCCGCTCTCCTCCTTGAATATCTTGCTGAAGTAGTATGGCGAAATATTGACCTGCCTTGAGACTTCATCAAGGGATATCTCCTTGCTGTAATTGTCATTGATGTACTCCATGGCGGTCCTTATTATGTCATTGGACCTCTCCTCACGCTTACTTACAACATCACTGCAGGCGGTCTGGAGCTTGCCCATAAACCAGTCCCTTACTTCATCGGGAGAATTCAGTCCCATGATCTCCGGAAGGTAGGTGTTTCTTCCAGAGTAGCGGTATGTCTGACCTCCACTCTGGTACGCTAAATGTTCAGCATAAAGAGCAAACTCCAGGGCCTTAAGCCTCATGGACATCAGATCTCCGCCACTTGCCCTCTGACACATCCAGTCAGCGTACTTACCAGCATACACCAGCATTCCATTGAGGTCACCCTTTGAAACCGCCTCAAACATTGGTTTCTCCAGTTCCTTAGGGTAATCATCCTCATAGCTGCAGCTGATGGTAAGGTCATCTACGTGGGCCACGCTTCCTGTAGTGGCGATCAGGGCATTAAGTGCTTCCCTATAGGATTCGCCAAGATCCCTTAGTAGGTGCAGGGCCCCAATCCCAACCCTGAAGTTGATATCTGTCTTTTTTCTTAGGTATCTGCACAGCTCTCGTGCCCTGTCAATAAGCCTTGTTCTGTCGTTGTACTCAAGGACGTTGCTGCTATATGGTACCAGCACAGCAATCTTGTTGGCCATGACATTACCGATCTTGCAGTCAAAAAAGCTCTTGACCCCTTCTCGGATCTCCTTGTACATGCCAGAAACCTTCACAGAGCTTCCAACGGCGTTGGTCATGTGGTTGCCCTCCTGGGATTCACCACAGACTATGGCCATCATATATCCGTAGTCCTCTTCTATTCCAAGGATGCTCTTGTAGCTGTCTACATCCTCCTCAAAGTGCTCCTGCAAAAGAATGTCATAGATAAGTCCATTTTCAATGATGGGTTCTATGGTCTCCAGCTTTTCTTTTATGAGAAGGTCATTGCTTCTCTTGGCTCTGTCAGAATCGATCTGATCCATGGCGCGCTTTAAAGTATCCACCACCTTCATCCTGTCCATGGGCTTGGTGATGTATTCCATAACCCCAAGTTTGATGGCTTCTTTTGCGTAGTCAAACTTGTCATAGGCTGACATTACAATAAATACCGCATTGGGACAGAACTGCTTCATCTCCTTGATGGCATCTATTCCGTTGATCCCTGGCATATGAATGTCTACCACTGCAATGTCCGGCCTGAACTGCTCAGCCACTTCAATGAGCCTTCGCCCTGTCTTGGCAAATTCGAGACTGCACTTATCCCCGAACTCTTTCTCAATTATGAACTTCATTGAGTCAATGACGATTCCCTCGTCATCTGCGATCATCACTCTGTACATTATTAGCTTCTTTCTTTTGTCTTGGGATCCGGACTATAAATTCGCATCCCATATTCTCTCCCTGACTGTGGATCTCAACCACGTCACTTCTTACTGCGTAGAGCCGTAGCCTTGAGATAACATTATCAAGTCCGATACCGTTGTTATCGTACTGCTGCTCCCTAGGCTCATAGCTTCCATCTAGGATCCTGTCTATCTCTTCTTTTGCTATTCCCTTTCCATTGTCAGCTACGCTTATGCAGACGTCCTCAGAGTCCCTGTAAACCTTGAGGCTAATCTTTCCCTTATCTCCCATTTCTCTTATGCCATGATTTACAGCATTTTCAACGATGGGCTGAAGGATCATGCTGGGCATCTTGATATCAAGAAGTCTTTTATCTATCTGCTTTTCATAACCTATATCTCCTGAAAATCTTACATTCAGGATCTGAATATAGTTATCAACAAGTTCAACTTCTTCTCTTACTGTTACATCGTCCTTATTGTTTTTGACGTTGTATCTGAAAAAGTCAGCTACAGTCTGGACATACTCGTAGGTCTTATCTGCCCCCTCCATCATGGCCAGCTGAGCCCCGGCGTTTAGGGTGTTAAAAAGAAAATGTGGATTGATCTGGGCCTGAAGATACTTAAGCTGAGCTTCTTTAAGATGCGCGGTCATCATCAGCTCTTTTTCCTGAAGGAGTCTCTCCTTTTCCATACTCTCTTTGAGCTGTTCAATGTACTGCTTGATGCTGACAACCATCTTGTTAAAGGTTCTTGTTACGATTCCGATCTCATCATTGTAGGCAGTTGCTGGAAGCTCAGTGTCAAAATTACCCTTTGACACTTCATCCGCCGAATTTGCAAGATTCTTAAGCGGCATGATCATGGTATTTACGAGGCTTGAAATAAGAATTACATTACCGACCATGATAAGAGTCATAACAAACACGCCTGCCACCTCGAACTTCTTAAAGGCTCTGGTGAGGGCTGTATATTTTTCTGAGTTTACAACAAAAAGCTCAAGATCAAGATTGGTGATATATGCTTCTATGTCTTTACATAGCTGGGTTGCATCTTCATAATATGTACGGTACTTCTCAACATTACGGCCTCTCTTGGCCTCAACAGTCTGAGCAACAACATCCAGATAGGTCCTGGACATGAACTTGATATTTCGCTCCATCCTGTCATAGCTCCTATCTGTTACTGTGTCGCTTAGAGCTTCTGACAAGTCCTGGTACCTCTGGGCGCTTTTGTAGTAGTTCTCCAAAGATTCGCTGGTCTTGGAACTAAGATACTCCGTCATGGAATCCTGCACATCAGAAAGGGCAGACGAAAGTTCACTAAGCTGTCTGTTGTCCTGATAAGCCATTTCCATATCGTTGGACATGGAGTTGATTCCAAGAATGAGGAAAATATTCACCACAAAGACTATCACATTGGTGATAGCACAGATCATGATGATCTTAAAATGCAGGGGCTTGTCAAAGAATCTAGTCTTCATCCTCATCCTCCCCTGTTAAAAACTGCGCGGCGTTATCCTGATTGATAAGCGTAACATCAGCCAGATAGTATTCACTTGTATTACCCAGCTCAAAGTAGTCAGAAAGGGCTTTGATACTGTACTCACCAAGCTGCCTTGCATCAATTGAAACAGTGGCATAGATTCCGCCCCTGT
Source organism: uncultured Butyrivibrio sp. (assembly GCA_947167765.1). Classification (GTDB taxonomy): domain Bacteria; phylum Bacillota; class Clostridia; order Lachnospirales; family Lachnospiraceae; genus Butyrivibrio. The sequence continues at coordinate 3,372 of CAMVJI010000037.1, forward strand.
CAATTGCAGTAAGGATGTCTTTTGAATCGTAGTATCCAAGGATGTTCACTTCTCCAACCTTGTTAAAGTCAACAACCGCCTGATAAGCGCAGACAGTGCTGAGCTCATTGAGACATACGATGACATCAGGTACTTCCTCCTCCATGAAGATATCCCTTATGGACTCTTCAACAGAAAAAGAATTTGAGCTGTCAGCAGTCATGATGGATATGGAAAACTCCGCATCTGTGGCGTTTTCTTCCATTATCGCATCCTGCATTGCAGGGATTATGATATTCTGACCTGTATCCTTGGTGTCAGAGTTAACTACGACTACCACCTTGACGTGAGAGCGTTCCTCGAAGTTCTCTGCCTCAATGAAGTCTTCCCTGCGCCTTTCCTTGATGACATTGATGACCTCTTTACCATACATCTTGCCAATGCTGTAGCCGCCAACACCTATAAAGCTAAGCCTGTCTGACTTGGTGTTGTCTCCATAAAGAGTGACCACAGGAATTCCATTTCCAACAGCTTCATTGATAAGCTCTGTCATGATGTCAGATTCATCTGCCGCCACCATTATTGCATCAGGCTTTGCAGCTATCGCGATCTTCATCAGGTCCTCTGTGGAGTAGTCTCCTGGAAGGTTACTTCCCAAAAGGTCAACGTAAATATTTTCCTCCTTTGCGGCCTCTAATGCACCCTCATACACAGACTGCCAAAAGTCAGATTTATAATTATCAGTTATGAGACAATAATACTTATCGTATTCTCTGATATCAGACTTGCCACCAACGCTCTGTTTATAAAACCTGAAGACAAAAGCGCCCAGTATCATGGTGACCATAACGAAGATTATGGTTATGACAAATATCAGATATTGTCTGTTTTCGCTGTTTTTATACTGCTTATCCATAAATCCGATTGTACCAAATCAGCGCCTTAAGAAAAAGCTATTGACAAAGCAGGCATTGTGGTTTAATATTTATCTTGCTGTCGGCAATGACAGGAAATGCGATAGTAGCTTAGTTGGTAAAGCGCCACCTTGCCAAGGTGGAGACCGCGGGTTCGAGCCCCGTCTATCGCTTATTTTTATGCCATTTTTGAGTTTAATACATCCACAAAATATGTACCAAAAAAACAGGGCACGAGATCATCTCGTGCCCTGTCTGTTTTAAATGATATTTATCAAGTCAGACTGTTTTTTGACTGTACACCATTTTTGGAAGCCACTCCATTTTTTGAACGTATAGCGTTCTTAGAATCCTTTTCAGCAGTTCTTTTCATAAGTGCATCTACACTACCTGCTGCATTGAGCATTCCAAGCTCATCATCTGAAAGAACTTCAATATCAGTCTGATATCTTGATTCTACATCCGCTATTATAGATGCAAGCTTATCATTAGGTGAAAACTTCTGATAATCAAACAGTCTTGCCAATTTATTTTCCATAATTAACCTCCAATTTCCTAAGCGTCTTTATTTTGCTTTCAATGTTTTATACGAATGAATAAAACCTGTGGCAAAAAATTTACAACATTTCTCTAAGTTTTCCTAAAGCCTCTCTGTGCCTTAACTTGGCGACGCCATATGACAGGTTCATCTTAACTGCTATATCCTGAAGGGTAAGCCCCTTGTAATATCTAAGAACTATTATGTCCATGAGTTCCTGAGGGAGCTTGCTGAGAGCATCAGCTAAGAGCTCAAGGCTCTCGTTGTTTAAGATCTCATCCTCAATTGTGCTGCCTTCATCGCTAAGATCCTCTGGGATCTCAGAGTGAACATGGTTGGTCCTGTAAAAATCTATAACGGTATTGCTGGTCATTGAATAGATCCATGTTGAAAGACTTGCCTTGGACTCATCATAAGTATCAAGCTTACTATAGATCTTTACGAAGATATCGCTGGTGATATCCTCTGCATCCTCTGGTGAGTTGACATGATTTCTTACATATCCAAAGACTTTGTCCCTGTACTGAGTATAAATCTCTTCTTTTGTCAGCATATATTCCACCCTCTTAAAGATAATATGATAATTAATTATACCCTAATTACAGCACTTGCTAAAGAAAAGAATATCAAATATAATATGTTGGTGCGGGGCGTGGCTCAGCTTGGTAGAGCGCTGCGTTCGGGACGCAGAGGTCGCGTGTTCGAATCACGTCGCCCCGATTTGGCTTACCACAAGGTAGGCCTATTTTTATGCCTCTATATCAGTGCTGTCCTCTTTTGTATCACCGTTTTCTAAAGTGCTTTCAGACTCTGAAGGCTTTTCCTCTGATGATACTTCTTCGCTTTTTTCCTCTGAAGGTTTTTCTTCTGGCTTTTCTACTGTATCTGCTAGATCCTCAAGCTTTATGCACATCATGTCCTCACTTGTAGGATTTTCAAGACCTGCTACTCTTCTTGCCTGGTTGGTAATGATCTCTTCAAAGAGATTTCTCACTTCTCTGGCATTAGCGAAGTTGTCGATATTCTCAATCTTCTTGGCTGTGATAAGTGCCCTTATCTGGTGTTTAACATCCTCGTCAACCTTGTAGTCGTACTTCTTGCAGTTCCTGTCAAAGATTTCCTCGAGCTCATCGATATTGTAATCAGGGAACTCAATGTACTTGTTGAAACGGGACTTAAGACCGGGGTTGGAATCGATGAACTTCTTCATTGGCTCTGTGTAGCCAGCAACAATAACAACGAAGTCATCTCTGTTATCTTCCATAGCCTTAAGTATCGTATCTATTGCTTCCTGTCCGAAAGCGTCATCTTTCTGGGCAAGAGCATACGCCTCGTCAATGAACAAAACGCCTCCCTTGGCCTTGGCGATCTGCTCCTGTGTCTTAATGGCTGTCTGTCCAACATATCCTGCAACCAGCCCTGACCTGTCTACTTCCACAAGCTGTCCCTTTGACAGAACGCCGATCTGCTTGTAGATCTGAGCAATGATCCTTGCAACAGTTGTCTTACCAGTTCCCGGATTACCTGTAAACACCAGATGCAGTGAAACGGGTACAGACTTAAGTCCCTGTTCCTGTCTGGCCTTCTGAACTTTAACAAAGGCTGTAAGCTCTTTTACATCCGCCTTGATGGTTGACAGACCAACAAGCTTATCAAGAGTCTCCATAGGATCCTCTTCTGGCTCCTTGACCTCTTCTTCCTTAGGTGTATTTACATTGCCATCTTTTGCAAAAAGAGCCTTGGCCTCCTCTAAGGCCTCATTGGCATCTGCAACTGCATCTTTCTTTTCCTCTGGCGTGGCAGAAACCTCTTCAGGCTTTTTAGCAACGTCGCCTGTGTTTGTACTTCCAGGGAAACTGCGCCCTGAAGATGAGCTGCTTCCTGCTGAAAAGAAATCTCCATATATCCCGCCAAGAAGATCCTTTTGCATATTTGTTATCTTTTCAAGTGTTTCAAGTTCCTTGTCTAAATCTCTTCCCATAACTACTCCATAACACATTATTTGCCATAACGACTATACCATTGTAAATCAAAGTCCACTAAATAAAAAGAAAAAAATAACGGTACGCCTTGTGGCGTACCGCTATCAGTAATTATCAGTCGTTTAAGAACCATCCGTTTCTTGAAAGGAATGTTCTGTTTGTAACAAGTGAATCTACGCTCTGGCCAATGATGGTTGAAGCCTGTGCCTTATAGGTTGCAGCGTTTGCTGTACCAAGGTTCTTGTAGAAGTCATAGGCCATCTTATGACTGCCATCAAGGTTCTTAAGACCCTGAGCAATGTGGCTCTCCATCTCGTGAGCGTCATCTGTCTCTCTAAAGAGGATAAAGCTTGAGATGTATGGATTGTTCTCAGCCATTGTATATGCGTAGGTTATTGAAGCAGCCTGTGCATCCTCGCCAAAGCTTGATGTGTATCCGATCTCTGAAAGAGAGATGTTTCTAACTGCGCCGCTTGGTGCAAGGAATGATGGCTGGCACATATAATCTGTAAGGATGTAGATGTTCTCCATTGTGATATATGGAGTTGTAAGGTTGGTGCTTACATACTGTGCCTGCTGCTTCCATGCATATGGGTCAAAGAGTGGTGCATTGTATGGATGAACTGAAAGTGACCAGTCAATGTTACCCTCTCTGTTGATGTAATAGTTAAATCTGTCCAGATACTCTTTTGAAAGGAAGCATCCAGGATTGGACTTTCTGTTCCACTCCTGATCAAAGGATGTATAAACTCTCGCATTGGCATTAACTGCCTTGATCTCGTTGTAGAAGATACGGAAAGCCTTAACGTATTCGCTTACGTTGAGCTCTATGTTTGTAGAATTTAAGTAATACCACTCTGTTCTTGCGTTAACTTCGTTACCGATTACCCAGTTATCAACTGTTCCATATGCTCCGCCAGAATATCTCTGAGCAAGGAAAGCTGCAATAGCCTTAAGGTGCTGTGTACCGCCATCTTCATCGGTATTCATTGCATATCCGGGGCAGACATGATCATCTCTTGAAAGAGGATGGATAAGATCTGCTCCAGCCTCAGTCTTGTTGTTGAGGACTGTCATTGTAAGCTGGAAGTTGTTGATAGCGCACCAGCGAACAAATCCGTCATACTGTGCAAGAGCTGAGCCGTTGAACTGATAAGAAACACCGTTATATGTAAAATCGATAGTCTTTCCATCTGGGCTTGGTCCAACAATATCTCCCATATAGAGGTTGTAGACCATCTGGGCAACTCCAAGGTCCTTGAATGTTGCTGCGTCAGCACTGTTAGGAAGGATTCCCTTCATACCGTGGTCATTTCTTGCAACTGTCTTGGTAGCCTTAGCCTCTGGGTTTGTGATGTAGTGCTCATCACTTACCTGCTGCATAGATCCGCCGCTTTTTACAGCTACAAGGAACTTTTTGCTAAGGTTTGATCCTTCTGAATAGAAATTAAGAGGGAATGTAAATGTAGCATTTGCTCCTCTGTCTGTTGTTGCAACAACTGTTCCGACGCATCCATCCTGGTATACTTCATCAGCATAGAGGTAATACTTACCATCATCTGAAGCTGGAACATTTTTAGTTGATACATTTACAACTACGTTATCACCTGAGATCACGCAGGAGTCAATGCTTACAACTCTTCCTGCTGCCTCAGCTACTGCTCCCCTGTTATCTGTTACAAATCCTGTTACTTTACTGGAAAGAGCCACTGTTGCAAGAACTGTGACAGCTGCCAGTATCTTTTTTACTGCATGCATTTTTTTCACAACCAAAACCTCCACTCAGTCCACTTATGCCTTACAGATGGCATCAGTGAAACTATCCAGTGCCTCTAAATCTTTTGTTCCAAGGGCACTCTTAATAGTTAATACATTCTCAAGGATATTCACGTTCTTGAGATTTGTCAATTTCTCTGACATCATCTTACCAGTTACAGGCGCCCAGGTACCGTTCTGTCCCAAGGCAAAAGTCCTGTTTTGAACGCCCAGTGCGATCATGTCATTAATAAAACCTTCCATAGGCGGGTAAATTCCTCCGTTATAAGTTGGGCACATAAGAACAATCTTATTTGCTCTCCACACTTCACCTATGAGATAGGATACGTCAGTACCGGATACATCATAAACCTTAACATCCAAAACGCCCTTATCACGCAGGGATGAAGCCACTTTTTCCGCCGCAGATGCTGTGTGTCCGTAGAGACTACCATACACTACTATAACACCATCTGACTCAGATTGATAGGTACTCCATTTCTGATATTTTTCTAAATTTACGTTAAGGTCTTTTCTCCAAACCGGTCCATGGAGCGGAAGGATCATCTGAATATCAAGCCCTGCTGCCTTTTTCAGCACAGCCTGTACCTGCACTCCATATTTTCCAACGATATTTGCATAATATCTTCTGGAACTATCAAGGAACTCTTTTTCGAAATCATACTCATCTGCAAAAATACCGCCATCCAGAGCCCCAAAGGTTCCAAAGGCGTCTGCAGACAACAAAGCTTTTGTAGTAGCATCATATGCAAATAAAACCTCTGGCCAGTGAACCATTGGCGCAGAAACAAAGCTAAAGCTGTGTGCTCCTGTTGAAAGGCTGTCCCCTTCCTTTACTTCAAGCTTGTTATAGTCCCTGGACTCAGGGAAAAACTGCTCCATGAACACGAAAGTCTGCTTTCCGCCAACTACTGTAACCTCTGGGAAAAGAGCTGTCACCTTGTCGATAAGTGAGCAGTGATCAGGCTCCATGTGAAGCACTACAAGATAGTCAAGCTTTCTTCCATTAAGGGCAGTTTTTAAGTTTTCAATGTACTGATCTGCCACTGTAATATCAGCCGTGTCAAATACAGCAGTCTTTTCATCATCGATAAAATAGCTGTTGTAGGACACTCCCTCAGGTATAGGGAAAATGTTCTCAAACCTTGCAAGGCGTCTGTCGCTTCCGCCAATCCAGAAAATTCCATCAGTGATCTTTTTTACGTTATTCAAGTCTTCTTCCTCCTGGTTTATTTTTTGAATTCCAAAATTGTCTTTTCAACAATCTTTATATCTATAGGTTTTGATACGTGGGCGTTCATGCCTGCGTCAAAGGCCAGCTGAACGTCGTCAGCATAGGCATTTGCTGTCATCGCTATGATAGGTATCCTCTGAGACCAGTCAGTACCCAGAGCTCTTATGGCTGAGGCCGCCTCATATCCGTTCATTACTGGCATCTGAATGTCCATAAGGATCATGTCATAGTCGCCTTCATTTGCCGCTTTGAACATTTCCACAACTTCCTGACCATTGACAGCTCTTGTGACTGTAGCGCCTTCCATAGCCATCAGCTCTGTCAGGATATCTGCATTGATGTCGTTGTCTTCTGCCGCCAGGAATTTCATTCCATCAATAGGATTCTTCTCTTCCTTCTGGGTATTTACGCTTACTCTGCTGGAGATATCCTCAATAAGTTGCTTAAAGGTAGATACAAAGAACGGCTTTTGCATCAGGTCATTGGCTCCTGCTGCCCTTATCTCATCCTCAACAGCTGAGAAGTCATCTACCATTGCTATGATAATAGCGTTGTTGCGCTTGCCCTTTGCCCTGATGTTCTTTATTATCTCTGCCGCATTCATATTGCCAACAGTCTCATCTACCATGATAACATCAAATGGTTTATTTTCGCTCTCGCAGATATCAATAAGATGGAGAGCTCCAAATCCGGTTGGAGACTCCATAACCTCCACACTGTCATTTTCAAGAAGATTTGCTATTTTGTCGCACTCATAGTGGTTGGCGTCTACGAAAAGAACTCTCTTAATGCCATGGGTTATCCAGAAGTCACCGTAACTGCTGTCTGCAACCTTAAGACGAAGATTTACGATAAACTCACTTCCCTTGCCCTCTTCGCTCTCTACGCGGATAGTTCCTCCCATGAGCTCAACAAGACTCTTGGTGATGGCCATACCAAGACCAGTTCCCTGGATGCCTTTGGTCTCACCCTTTTCTTCCCTGGTAAAGGCGTCAAATATCTTATCCTTGTACTCAGGCTTCATTCCGATTCCGTTGTCCTTTATTGTAAATCGCAAGTTAGAGAAACCTTCTGAAGCTGTGGCACTTTCATTTATTGTAAATTCTATCCTTCCGCCTTCTGGCGTATATTTTACTGCATTTCCAAGGATGTTCATTAGGATTTCATTGATCCTTTGCTTATCTCCCATGAACATGTCATGCTCCATGTTGTCTAGGCGCACTAAATATTCCTGCTTTTTTGCCTTGGCCTGGAAGCTGATAACAGAGTTGATCTCTTCAAGTAGTAGTCCCATTGCCATCTCGCTGATATCAAGGGTGGTCTTTCCGCTTTCAATCTTACTCATATCTAAAACGTCGTTGAGAAGCGCAAGCAGGTTCTGGGATGCCAGCGATATCTTGTGGGTGTACTCCCTGACTTTATCAGGCTCCTTGGCGTGCTTATCTATGAGGAGGTTAAAGCCCGTGATGGCATTCATAGGTGTCCTGAAATCATGAGACATATTGGCAAGGAAGCTTGTTTTTGCCTTATTTGCTGTCTCTGCAGAATTAAGTGCCTCCTGCAGAGTATGGTTTCTTCTGATCTCAAGTGTTCTGTCGTAGAGGGCGATGGCGAGTCTCTTTCCGCCATCATCGATGGTGCTAATGATAACGCCACGATAGTAAAGGTGTTCATTTGTCTTTACGTTCTTAAGCCTTAGCTCTTCAAATACCTGTACGTCCTTGGCATCTCTTGATGCAGTGATTATATCGCCAAGCTTTCTGTCCTCTCCGCTTCTCTGAGCCTTTTCAAGCGTTCTGATATCGGCCTTTAATTCATCAATTGGAATTCCAAGTATCTTTTCCGCATTGGCAGTAATAAAGCTCGCTTCAAATGTACCCTCATTGGCCACCGCCAGGATATCATTATTTCTTTCAACCACGAAGTCAAAGAGCCATTCTCTGTAATGAATATCGCTCTCTTTTAGAGCCAGCTGCTCTTTGTTCATCCTGTCAATCTCAAGCACCATGTTGCTCAGCGTATCCGCCATGTCCTTCATGGATGCTGACAGCTGACTGATCTCATCACTGCCTGTGTCGTTATTCTCAACTCCAAAATATCCATTTTTGATCTCGTTAGCCATGTTGTTGATGGCCACGATCCTTGAACTAAAGTTCTCTGATACCTTGGTTCCAAGGAAAATTGTAACCATAAAAAGCACAAGGGCTATTACTACGACCGAGAACAGGATTCTGAACACGTCTGATGTGATCTCATTTCTGTCTATGTAATAATACAAAACCCAGTCACTGGCGATACTGGATGAAGGAACCAAAAAGTATCCTCTCTGATCCTCAAATCCTTCAACACTACTGGTCTTAATGTGCTCTATTATTTCCTGGTCAAGGGCTTTATCAGAAATCGACCTGTGGCTTACCACATTATTATTTCGATCCAGGATCACAACACCGTTATCCAGGTAACTGCTCTGATTGACCAGGGAGAAAAAGTACTCATTACTGACTTTAAGAACGATCATTCCGATTCTTTTTGATGACGTTCCGGAATCCAGAAGTGCTTTGATAAGGTAAACGCCCCCTTCTCCGTCAACCATCCAGGTGGTTCCATACTCGTTGTTTGTAAGTTCATACCACTCTTTCTCAAGGTCTGTTTCAGGCTGTTTCAGGAAATCACCAACATGGTTTTCCAGAATGAGGTCTGAGCAGATGACAATGGACTCAATATTATTGTCGCTACTTAGGTAATACCAGATAAGCGGCTCAATCTCTTCGTTGAGTTCATCTGTCAGAGCGTACGGATCCATACGGTTTCTTTCAAGGGCCCTTCTGAAGTCGTCTTCATAGGAAAAGAACTTTACTACGTCATTTTCTCTTTTGGCATTATTTTCAATACCATAGGATATGACATCAGCATTGCCTATCATGGTTATCCTGGTCTGCTCAATAAGGTTGTTCTTCGCCACAATATATGCATAGACACCCAGTATAACGATAGGAATGATGATAAGTATGGCAAACATTGCGATAAGGCCGCTTCTTATGCTTCCCCGCTTTTTCGTTTTTTCTATGTTATCCATCCTGCACCTCTAGTTATCTTTTCTTAGTATCTCTTCTACCTTCTTATCCACATTTGAAAGTGCTTTGGCTGTGGACTGTCTGCCTCTGACCACCTGTTGCAATTCTTTTCCAAGCTGATAGCGTATAGGGCGGTTTAGCTCAGTTCCCCAGTCATTCCAGGGCAGGAACACGAGCCCCTGGTCTATGCAATCTGTAATTCCATCATATACTTCACTATTTGTAAACTCTGTACCTTTAAGATATGTCTGGCTTCCTGGCCGGTCCTTCCAGAGAGCCTCCTGACCTTCTTTTGTAGCAAGGCTTGAGAGCACTTTCCTTGCTTCGTCTTTCTTTATTGTGTTGGCATTTAATGCAAGACCAACATCGCATCCCCCTAAAACCGCCTTCATCTTTCCAGTTCCGCTGAAGAATGGAAGTGTTCCCATGTTTATGTCTGGGTTTAAGCGGATTATGGCATTATATGTCTCCGGCCCCCCTATGGTCATTGCTGCTTCGCCATATGCAAATTTCTCTATGGTCGTTCTGTTGTCAGTGGTGTACATGTCTTTTGTGAGGATCTTGTGCTGGATCAGATCCTGCCAGTCCTTAAAGCAAGGTGCAAACTCCTCTGAAAAAGTGGTTCTGCCGTACTGAAGCCTTCCTCCAAATCCGCTTCCTCTGTCTGTGGCTAAATAGTTTCCTGCCACAACAGCCAGCGCCGTATCGGTAAGAGTGAGCGGATCTTTGAGGCTCAGCGAAAGAGGCCTTATCTTTTTTTCTACCCTTAGCTGATCGCAGGTTTCCAAAAACGACTGAAAGGAATAGGGCGTCTTAATGCCATTTTCCTCAAAAATATCTTTGTTATAGTAAATGCATTCGAACTGAGCTGTGTTTGGAACGGCGTAGACCCTATCCCCATAGTCAAAAGATCTTTTGGCTGTGTCGGAAAAGCCTATGCAAAGGTCAGATACATCCGCTATATACCTGGTGACAGCGTGCTTTTCCACCATCTCCTGATCCATATATATTATGTCAGGGGCACCGTTATAGGATAACTGCGCATCCATGATGGACTCATAGTTGCTCTTGTCGATATATACAAATTCAAATGAATAATCTGGAAATTGATCGGTCAGATATGCCTTGAGATTACTAAGATCATATTCGCGGTACCAGGAAGCAATCCTTATCAGGGTCGTTCCATTTGAAAGAACATAATCCATGTCTTTCATATTTGTATCAGATGACGCCGCTAATACAAGGCCCGCCTGAGAAAAGTTCTCAAAAAGCGAACCAAGTGTAAGTGATAGTAAGAAAACAATGGAAACAAAGATACTTCGAAGCCTTTTACTCTTCATATGTCCCTCATAAGAATAGCGGTAAAAATGCTTATCTTATCAATATCTTCTTTATTTCCCCAACATAAACCATGTGATAATCGCCGTTTTTATAAAACTCGTCTATTATCCCCTTATCTACAATGCCATCCTCTGCAAACTCTTTGTAATAAAGGAGTTTGCAGGTAATTACATTGTCTGCCTCGTCTATAAATGGAATGCCATCGTCGTAATTAACATTGAGCCTTGCTCCGGCAATCTTGTCCTCATCACGGCCGGAAACAGCATCGATGTACTTAATGGCTCCCCTGAATTCATCATGATTAAGAAAGCTAAGAGAAAACGCTCCATTTTGCTCTACTAGCTCTCTTGTAAATCTCTTTTCCCTAAGGAAAATATATACTACTCTCCTGTTCCACAGGTATCCAACTGCTCCAAAAGAAGCTGCTGCAGTGTTTACCTTGTCACTACTGCCTGCAGTAACAAGCATTTTTGAGCCGGTGAACTTAAATGGTCCCTCATCGACGTCTGCTGGGTCTACTGGCTGAAAAACGTGCATAGATACCTCCTTTTTATGTGCGGAAACAAAAGATCAGAAGTCCCTTATGGTGTCATCTTCTGTCAATCCGGTATTTTCAATTTTTGTTATCGTTACATCGTAACTAATTTGGTCGTTCACTTTTATAGTAACACGGTCTCCTACCTTGTGTCCAAGTAATTGTTTACCAAGGGGTGATTCAATGCTGATAAGGCCCTTTAAGGAGTTTTTCCTCATAGTTGTGACGATCTTGTAGGTCTCAAGAGATCCGTCATCCTCCATCTTTAAGGTGACAGTCTTGTTCATGCCAACTTCATCGTCCTTGGCATCGTCATCTATAACTCTTGCAGTCTTTATCATCCTCTCCAAAAATCTGATCCTGCTTTCGTTCTGATTCTTGGCTTTTTTTGCTGCGTAATATTCGAAATTCTCAGACAGATCACCCTGGGCTCTTGCTTCCTTGACGTGCTCAAGAAGCTCTTTTCTCACTACCACCTTGCGGTGCTCTATCTCTTTTTCCATGTCTTCAATGTCTTTTTTGGTAAGTTCGTTATTCATGTCATACTCCACGATTTCTGAATTAAAAAAGGGTAAAGCCATAGGCTCTACCCTTTGCATAAACTCTTTTGTAGCTATCAAGCCTTTCCAACTGATCCGAAGAGTTCCATCTTCTCTTTAACTGTGCCCTTGATTGCCTCAGCACCAGGAGCGAGAAGTTTACGAGGATCAAAGCCCTTGCCCTCAAGGTCCTTGCCTGCCTCAACATACTTACGTGTTGCATCTGCGAATGAGAGCTGGCACTCAGTATTAACATTGATCTTGGATACACCAAGTGTAATTGCCTTCTTGATCATATCAGCTGGGATTCCTGTGCCGCCATGAAGAACAAGTGGCATAATTCCTGTCTTCTGCTGGATAGCATCAAGTACGTCGAATCTAAGTCCTGGCCATCCCTCTGGATACTTACCATGGATGTTACCAATACCAGCTGCAAGCATATCAACACCGAGATCAGCGATTCTCTTGCACTCGTCTGGATCTGCGCATTCGCCCATTCCAACAACGCCGTCTTCCTCACCGCCGATTGAACCAACCTCAGCCTCGATTGAAAGACCAAGCTGATGAGATACGTTAACAAGCTCAGATGTCTTAGCTACGTTCTCTTCGATGTCGTAATGAGATCCATCAAACATGATTGATGTGAATCCAGCCTTGATGCACTTGTAGCATCCTTCGTATGTGCCGTGGTCAAGGTGAAGTGCTACTGGAACTGTGATTCCAAGGCTCTCATCCATTGCCTTAACCATTGCTGCTACTGTGGTAAAACCAGTCATATACTTACCAGCGCCCTCAGAAACACCAAGGATAACAGGTGATTTGAGCTCTTCAGCTGTAAGAAGAATTGACTTAGTCCACTCAAGGTTGTTGATGTTGAACTGACCAACTGCATAGTGGCCTTCTTTTGCTTTTACAAGCATATCTTTTGCGGATACTAACATTTTGATTTCCCCTTTACTATAGTTTTTGATGGTTATTACAATTATATACTTGCTTTAATTTGGTGTAAAGGCACTAGAACTCGATTACGTTGTCTGACCAGAACTCTTCATCCGTCACTGCCTGGTAGCTGTTGAACCTTAGAACATATCCTGTGTTCCTTGACATTGTAAGGCTCAAAACACCATCTGTAACTGTTTTTGTGGCAGAAGAAGTAGCAAATCCTGTCTGGTCCGAGACAATGAGCTGCCTCATCTTGACATCTCTTGGAATGCCAAGAGGCCATACCTGTATATCTCTTGTGACCTCAAAACTGTTGTTGTTTATTGCCACGATAACCGCCGCAGTTCTGTTAAATCTGCCATAAACTATGATGTTGTTTTCGGCGTAAAGCTCTTTTACTGAGCCCTTTCTAAGTTCTGGGCAGGCATTGTGGATACGGATCATCTCCTTGTGGAAGGCTATCATCTGCTTATCCTCTTGGCCCCAAGGATATGTGCGCCTGTTATCAGGATCTGTAAAGCCGCACACACCCGCCTCGTCTCCATAATAGATGGTTGGCGCTCCAGGCCATGTCATTTGTACCATGACCGCCTGTCTCATCTGATATTTTTTAATTCCAGTCTCAGCCGATCCGGGAACAAGCGTATCGCACCTTCCCACCTTCTGATTGGTCCTTGTAAGGAATCTTGAGTGGTCGTGGTTAGACAGCTCATTCATAGCTGTGTAAAGAGACGGCATTGTGAAATTCTGCCCTCCCTGATAGAGCATAGTATCAAAAAACTCTCTTGCGTTTCCTACTCTGAGGGGCTTAAACTCATCACTGTGCTTGTCCATTCCGGTAAGAAACCAGGTGAGAGGCTCCATAAAGGCGTCATAATTCATGACAGTATCCCATTCATCTCCCATGAGCCAGTCCTTTGCAGGTCCGTAGTGCTCAGCAAGGATTATGGCGTCAGGCTTAGCCTTTTTGACTTCCTGCCTGAACCTCTTCCAGAACCTGTGATTATACTCTTGAGAATGTCCCAGGTCCGCAGCAACGTCAAGGCGCCATCCATCAGCATTATAGGGCTCTGACACCCACTTTTTACCAATCTGTATTATGTAGTCCTCAAGTTCTTTTGACCCTTCGTAGTTGAGCTTGGGAAGAGTATCGTATCCCCACCAGCCGTCGTAGCTGCCGTTGTAGGGCCAGTTATCGCCAGAAAAAGAGAAATAGGATCTATAGGGACTGTCGGCTGAAATATAGGCTCCCTTTTCATAGTCCCTGGCGTCTTCATAGATCCTCTCCTTATCAAGCCACTTGTTAAAGGAACCACAGTGGTTGAATACGCCGTCAAGGATAACCCTCATATCTCTGCTATGGGCTTCTGATACCAGTTTGGCAAAGAGCATGTCACTGGCTTCAAGGTTCTTCTTGCTGGTGACTCTTTTTATATAGCGCTCCGCTCTCTTGTTATTATTTTCATATTGGGGAAGAATATCCCCTCCATCTTCGACTATCTTTCCAAAGTGTGGATCGATGTGGTCATAATCCTGGGTGTCATACTTGTGGGATGATGGCGAAACAAAGATAGGATTGAGGTAAAGAACTTCTACCCCAAGATCCTTTAGGTAATCCAGTTTGTCAATAACTCCCTGAAGATCTCCGCCGTAGAAATTGCAAAAATCCCTGCCTGCTTCCGGTTCTTTTTTCCAATCTTCTATTCTCTTGGAATGAAATCCATTATAAGAATACTCCCCTGAGTACACATCATTGGTCTTGTCTGCGTTATTAAACCTGTCCACAAAGATCTGGTACATAACTGCGCCCTTGGCCCAGTCCGGAGTGGAAAAGCCAGGGATAACAACAAATTTCATGCTGTCCATAAGGCTGTTTACAGCGCCTCGCTTATCATAATAAGAAAAAT
>CAMVJI010000038.1 GCA_947167765.1 uncultured Butyrivibrio sp.
ATGTTTCAAGCGGCGCAATTGGCTTTTCTTTAGAATACACTACCTTCAGGGAGTCGATCCCTCTTTTTTTACACTCATGTCTCATGACCTTTGCCAGAGGGCAGACAGATGTATCGTAAATATCAGCAACTTCAAAGCCTGTAGGATCAAGCTTGTTACCAGCTCCCATGGCAGAAATCACAGGTACGTTCAGCTTTTTAGCATTCTCAATGATCGTAAGTTTCCCGGTCACAGTATCTATGGCGTCCACCACATAGTCATAATCTGAAAAGTTAAACTGATCCTGGGTTTCAGGCAGGTAGAAGGTCTTGTAGGTTCTGACCTTGCAGTCAGGATTAATGTCGTGGATCCTCTCTTCTGCCACATCTACTTTATATTTTCCAATTGTTTTCTGGGTGGCAATTATCTGTCTGTTTATATTAGTAAGGCAGACCTGGTCATTATCTATGAGGTCCAAAGCACCTATTCCTGAACGGGCCAGTGCCTCCACTGTATAACCGCCTACGCCACCAATTCCAAACACAGCTACCCTTGAGGCTGCGAGTTTATCCATAGCCTCTTTTCCATATAATAACTGTGTTCTTGAAAACTCATTAAGCATTTTCTTCTTTAAACTCCATTTCTTCTTTAAGTGTTTCGAATATTGTTTTCGCGATCAGTTTAGATCCTTCAAGTGACGCATGTCTCCTGTCTTCGAAGAAAAGATCTGTCTCCGGATGAGCATGGATCTGCTCCCACCATCTCTCTCCTACAGGTGCCAAAAGACATCCATACTTTTTAGCAAGCTTCCTGTAACGCTCAGACATCTCAGGCTGGGACTCTTCGTCCCCCTCCTTGGTCCAGGTCATGTAAAAGCAGGGCTTTGCCTTAGTCTTTCTGATCCACTCCATGATCCTGTCAGCCCCGTCTTCCATCACTGAAAATTCCCCCATAGGATGGGCAACATGCTGAAGGATAACAAAATCATAGTCTCCATACAAAATATTGAACCTGGTCTGTTCGTTGTCAGCGTGGTAATCAAGGCCCATTCCCCCTTTAGTGAGCATTGTTACCTGCATGTCTATACCGTTTTCTTTGCAGATCTCCTTAAAGATCCCGGGCATGTCATTGTAGTAAGTGTGGCTGTTGCCAATAAAAAGCGTCCTCATTTCCGCTCCTCCCCAATATACTTTTCTGCTTCCCTTGCAGTATTACTCAAATACTTTATTACTTCCGCCGGATTAACGCCGATTGCAGTCTCCCCTGTGACCATCACAGACGAAGCTCCGTCCAGTACCGCATTAAATATGTCGCTTACCTCTGCCCTGGTGGGAACTTCGCTCTTTTCCATGGATGCAAGCATCTGCGTCACCACCATAAAAGGCTTACCGGCCTTATTACAGATCCCGGAAATCTCTTTCTGAACCCTTGGAAGTTCCCAAAGATCCATGCTGTTTCCAAGGTCTCCCCTTGCGATTATCACCTCATCGCAAAGATCAATGAAGGAGCCTATGTTTTTAACGCCTTCCATGTTTTCAATCTTTGCATATATCCTAAGACCTGTGCAGCCGCACTCATCAAGGGCAGCTCTGACCTCCATAAGGTCTTCCCTACTCCGTACGAAAGGCTGCATGATCCCGGTAATTCCAAGGTCCTTGGCAAACTTAAGGTTTTCCCTGTCATCTGCAGTAATAGCTGAAAGCCTTAAATCCTTGCCCTTTATAAGTATGCTCTTTCTCTGGGTCAGCTCTCCGCCACGGATTATTCGAAGCTTCGCGCTCTGTTCGCCGGCAAAAGAGATTTCTCCGAGAATCTTTCCATCATCAAGCAGCACCTCATCTCTCACCGAAAGCTCTTTTATCACAGCGTCATCCAAGGGAATCCCATCACCGCCAAGCTCTATGGTTTCGCCAGCTTTAAGATCCATCTTCCCCTCAAAGCGTCCGATTCTTAGCTCCGGCCCCTGCATATCTATCAGGATTTTAGGAGATACCCCATTTTCTTTTGCAGCTCTTTTGACCCTGTCTATGCCAGCCGCACAGTCTGCAAGCATCACATGAGATAAATTGACCCTTATGCCTGTCATTCCATTAGAAAACATCTCAGACAGAACTGCTTCGCTATCGCAAGCCGGCCCCAATGTTCCAAATATATCTATCATAAAAATCCCTCTGCCTCATATTTCATAGCATTTAACGCTGTGAGGCTCAAGTTCCACACTCTGCTTATCTTTTATTGTCACAGACAGATTTGTCCATATTTCAACAGCATTAACCTCGCTGCCAGATCCTAATCCAATATCCTTGAATTTCAGCTTGATCTTGTTCTTCTTTTCACCAATGTTAAAGACCGCAACATACGTTTTTCCCTCTTTGGATGCGCTCTTCCAGATAATACAGTCATCTTTTCTGGTGACCTGGCGAGCTTTCCTTCCGTATCTGTGCATATCAAGAAGCCTTTTGTTGGTAAGAAGACTCAAAGTAAAATCATCATTATCCCGAAGTTCTGAGCCTATCATAAGTGGAGACCTGAATATGCACCACAGGGTCATCATGACCTTTTGCTCATCTTCTGAAAAATGCGTATAATGACCAACCTGTCCGTTTTCCTTATTGCAAAGGCACAGATGCCCCAAAGGAAGCATATCGCAGTCAGGCCAATGACCCTTGCATCCGATCCCTTCCCAGGCATGACATCTCTCAAACATACCGTAGAGAAGCTCCCATTTATCCCAGAAATCATCTGTCATGCGCCACATATTGGCGTTTTCAAGAAGATAGTCCTTTTGCTCAACTCTCGCCGGTCCCGGAGAAAGAGACAATACGATCTTCCTTCCGCAGGCATCAATCGCGTTCCTTATAAGTGCTATCTCTGAAACGCCGGCCCCAGGCGCCTCTTTTCCACAGTCAATCCTTGCAATGTCATCAACTTTAACAAAATCAATTCCCCACTGCGCATACAGCTTGAAAATTGAATTGTAGTATTCCTGAGCGCCATCTGCCTCAGCGTCAACACCGTACATGTCCGTATTCCACATGCAGATTGATGCAGGATGTGCTATATCCCTGGCAGTAGCATCACTTCCAAGAATTTTGGTATTATTATGAACTGCCTGCCTCGGAATGCCTCTCATTATGTGAATTCCAAATTTGAGCCCCATATCATGGATCTGCTCTGCTATAGGTCCAAAGCCCTTTCCGCCTGCTGCAGAAGGAAATCTGTTTACCGCTGGGATGAGTCTTGAGTATTCGTCCATTTCAAGCCTGGCAAATTTATGATATTCGTGGGAATCCGCAGTGGGCTCATACCACTGAATGTCGCAGATAACATATTCCCATCCGTATTCCTTCAAGTGATCGTGCATATATCTGGCATTTCCAAGAAGCGCTTCTTCATTTACACTGGCGCCATAACAGTCCCAGCTGTTCCACCCCATAGGAGGTCTTTTTGCGATCATTTTTTCCTTCTCCATAGCTAAATAACCCCTCACAATCCATCTTACGACACAGTCACTAATAATTATACATTAAAAGATATTAAATTCTTTAAGTTGTTTTAAGGTTCGAGTTTCATAATCACCTCATAAACAAACAACAAGGAGAGTTCTTATGAAGAAAAGAGATATCAAGAAAGTTTTATCGATTGGAATGATCACAGCAATGTGCTTGGCTGTTTCAGCCTGCGGAACTGATAAAGTTTCAGCTGAAACAACTGTAGAGGCCCCTGATACACCGGCTAATGGAGAGGCTCCAAATGGTGAAGCCCCAGGAAATCCTCCTGATGGAGGCGCACCAAACGGCGAAAATCCTGGCAACCCACCTGACGGCAATGCACCTGGCAATCCTCCCGGTGGCGGATTTGGCGGTGGGAGCAGCAGCGCAGACATCGACTACACTGCGTCAACCACCATCACATCTGCGGATTCCCAGACCGGACAAACTTATAAAAGTACTACAGCAGATGAAAGTGCGCTTCTTGTCAGCACTTCAGAAGCTGTTTCAATAACAGATGCTACTGTTTCAAAGACCGGAGCCTCAGACGGCGGCGACAACTGCAATTTCTATGGACTTAATGCAGCTGTCCTTGTGAAAGACGGATCCACCACAACAATTTCCGGCGCAACCATCACCTCTGATGCAGACGGAGCCAACGGCGTATTTTCATACGGCGGTAACGGCGGCCAGAACGGAGCTTCAGGCGATGGAACAAAGGTTATCATCTCTGACTCAAAGATCACCACAACAGGCGATGGTTCCGGCGGCATCATGACAACCGGCGGCGGTATCACAGAGGCCTATGACCTTGATATAGAGACCAGCGGAAGATCTTCAGCAGCGATCAGAACAGACAGAGGAGGCGGAACAGTTACAGTTGACGGCGGAAGCTACACAACTAATGGCCTTGGTTCTCCTGCAATTTACTCAACTGCAGATATTACGGTTTCAAACGCCTCCCTTACATCAAACCTCTCAGAGGGCGTATGTATTGAGGGTATCAATTCAATTACATTAAACGACTGCGACCTTACTGCCAATAACACAGATACCAACGGTAATGCCACCTTCTATGACAGCATCATGATCTATCAGTCAATGTCAGGAGATGCAGACAGCGGAACCTCAACATTTACCATGACAGGCGGAAGTCTCACCAGTAAAAACGGCCACGTCTTCCATGTAACCAACACTTCCGCAGTGATCAACCTAAGCAACGTTAAGATCGCCAACAAAGACTCAGAAAACATCCTCATTTCAGTATGCGCTGATGGCTGGACCGGAGATACCAACAAGGCAACTTTAAATGCCACCAACCAGACTCTAGAGGGAACAATCCTGGTCGGCAGTGATTCTGAGCTCACCCTGAACCTTTCTGATGGTTCTGACTTTACAGGAACCGTAAGCGGAAGCATAAAAAACGCCAAGGGCGACACAGTATCAACTGAAGTTGGAACTGTCAGCGTTTCTATAGATAAAAGCAGCACCTGGACACTCACCGCAGATACATATATTTCCTCTTTCGACGGCGATGTATCCAGCATAAACTCAAATGGCTACACTCTTTACGTAAACGGAGTAGCCTTGAATTAAAACCCCCTCAAAGAAAAAGCTTTCCTTATCGGAAAGTTTTTTCTTTTGGAAGATCAATAATTGTCTAAAAAGTTGTGTCTTACGCCATCTTGCTTGTATTCGATGACACTGTTTAAATTCACGTTTTCTACACTCTTGAAAATATTTGATTCCACGTAAGGATTGCTCTTCTTAAGCTGAGCAATGAGCTTCTTGGTCTCAAGCCTCTTGGAAGATGTGGTTCCATCCTCGTGACAGGTTGAGCAAGTCTCTGTGAAGTGACATGCGCACTGCAAGAAATGCAGGTCGTTATAGTCACGCCACGCACAAATATCTTTTTCCCTGACAAAATAAAGGGGCCTTATGAGCTCCATTCCCTCGAAGTTAGTGCTGTGAAGCTTGGGCATCATGGTCTGGAACTGGCCACCATGGAGCATTCCCATAAGTATTGTCTCAATGACGTCGTCATAGTGGTGTCCCAGCGCTATCTTGTTGCATCCAAGCTCCTTAGCCTTGCTGTAAAGATAGCCCCTTCGCATTCTTGCACAGATGTAGCAGGGGCTCTTTTCGATAGTATCCACAGCATCAAAAATAGTGCTCTCAAAAATAGTGACAGGAATACCGAGAGCCTTTGCATTGCTCTCAATAAGTGCCCTGTTATCTGAGTTGTACCCAGGATCCATTACCAGGAAAGTCAACTCAAAATTGCACTGTCTGTGCTTTTGGATCTCCTGAAAAAGCTTAGCCATGAGCATAGAATCTTTTCCGCCGGAAATGCATACTGCAATGTTGTCGCCCTCTTCTATCAGATGGTACATCTTGCAGGCCTTTGCAAATGGGGAAAAGAGCGTCTTGTGAAACTTCTTTCTGATGCTCAGCTCCGCCTTTTTTCTTCGCTCCTCCAAATCGCCCATATCAGAAATCTGTGCGCAAATAAAGCCTGTATAGCCTCCCTGAAGGCTGTAGCAGTCCCTTCCCTCTAAGACTCCGCCTTCATCAAGAACTGCTGTCTTACGGCCAAAATCGCAGTAAAAGATCAGCTTCTTCTCCATTGGTAACTCTGATATCATCGAAGTCGCCAGTTCAGGATCTGCTTCTAGCGGAATCGCTATTGCCCCTGGCATCATTCCATATGTCCTTGGGCCTTCATCTCTTATATCGATAAGCTCGTAATCGTCTCTATTTAATTTCTTAAGTTCTTCTAATGTTATTTCTTTCATGTTACCTGTTCCTAATTTTTCCTATTCGCCATGACAGCTCGCTCCTTAATGTATATTTAATTGTACAAAATTGCAAGTTTTGTCAATTTTTATATACATTATCGCAAAACCGACAGCTCTCTACAGGTAACTCTCAACCCGCTTCATTACTTCCTGGAGGCTTACAAGATCCTCCATAGGTGAATCTGTTTCAAGGGAATGATTTGCCCTATCAATCTTATGAAGCTCTAGGCCCAGCTCTTTTGCCCCTGCCTCTGCAATCTCTGTCTTGCACCAGGGGTCAGCAAGTCCATGAAAAACAATCCCAGCGTCTTTTTTGAGCATCTCAAAAGTCTGTGGGACCGGTGTAAAGACAATATGCCTTGCACCGACATTCAGCACCTTGTCAAAATGCGCAGCCAGCGCAGTTCCTATGCTTTTTCCGATAAAAACAACATCGCTGTATTCGTCAAATTTAATACCTGTAAGGTCTTCTTTTATTTGAGAAACCGCATCTTCAAAGGCCTCTTTCATACGCACCTTGTCGTTCATTATCTCTTTGGCTTTGAAAGGAAATTCGTAGTGAGCCTCAACCACTTCGTAGCCCTTTTCTCTTGCAAGTCTCTTTGAAAAATAAAGAAGCGGCTTGTCGCTGTGATATCCCATTCCAGGGAAAATAACAGCTATCTTTTTGTCACTCATAACAGTCCTCCCTCATCCTTGGCGCATTTAAGAAGTCCATCCAAAACTTCGCTAAACACCACGCCATATTTTCTGGCTTTGCTGCAGTCCATCCACAGATTGTGGAGCGGCGGAACATCTTCTATCGTGATATCGCATCCAAGTGCTTTAGCAAATTCCTTGGTTATGTCGAACATGCTTCTGTTTGTTTCACTGCCAAAGTTGTATGCGCCTCCAGGAAGCGCAATAACTTTTTCCATATTTTCAGCCACTTCTTTAACGTAGGTAACTCCTCTGTAATTCCCGGAGCTAAAACGCAAAGGATCTGTGGCATTTCTCACGATCGTGTAGTAATTAGGCTTACCCGGACCAAAGTCATACATCCACTCAGCCCGCAGCATAACTGCGTCCGGACAGATGTCCAGTACTCTATCTTCCATTTCCAGCTTATGCCTTGCGTAGGTATTAGCTGGCTTTTCGTCTCCTTCAGTGTATGGTCCTTCTTTTTCTGAGCCCGTATAAACCTGATCAGAGCTAAAACATACAAGTTTTCTGCCTTCTGCGGCCTTTGCAAGAAATATCGGAAGCTCTACATTTGCGCGGTATGAGCCTTCCGGATCTGCCTCACAGTCCTGAATATCTGAAATTGCCGCAGTATGTACGATAATGTCAGCTCCGCTAGCCTCTACCACGCGCTTAACATCATCCAGGGATGCATTTCGTAGAGATGGCGCAGCCACAGTATCACTGCATATATCCATTATCTTTTTCCCAACAAATCCCGTCGCTCCTGTAACTAATATCATAGATTGATCCCTCTGATTGCTTCATCCATTATCTGTTCCACATCAGCTCCGTAAATATCCAGGCCAACCGCTTTTATGAGCTTTACTTCGCCAATTCCGTAAAAGCTCTGTGCAAGCACTTTTACATACCCAAAGCCATACTCTTCAGGGACAAAAGCACCTCCGGCAGTCATTACGTAGTAAAGCCTGTCAGCCTTACAAAGCCCTACAGGAGTGCCTTCCTTGGTGTATTCAAAGGTTATTCCCAGCACATTTATGTGCTCAATGTATTGCTTGAGCATTGCGGGAAAAGAAAGATCCCAGTACGGTGCTGCTATGACAATCTGATCAGCCGCCTGAAAGTCCCTTGCCAGCGCAAACATTTCGTTGTCAAATTCTCTTTTCGCAATGAGTTCGTCACGCTTTCTCAGGTAGTCCTGATCTGTAACTTCAAACTTCACGTCCTTAAGCTTTACCGTCTTTACTTCACCGCTTAGCCTCGATAAGACCTCATCTGCAAGCCTCTTTGTTCTTGAATCATCTCGAACACAAGCATCAACAAAAAGAATCATAGTTTTATTCCTCCTGCTAAAAAATCTCTTATTATCCCAAATGTCTCTCTGACCATATTGTTGGGGATGTACTGGGGCTGCATGTAAGCTGCAATCCCGCAGATATGGGCGTCAGTCAGTCCTTTGGCTATATGAACTCCCCTAAAGACATGGAAACCATTGGTAATGACGCCAATCCTCAGATCTTCAGCGCTGTCACTGCCCTGTTCTATCATATCCAGAGCATTTATCAGATTTTCTGGAGTAGTCATGGATTCATGCTCCACCATGATCCTTGAATCCGGAACGCCAAGAGATATAAGGTACTCTGCTCCGCCTTCGCCCTCGCTTACAGATTCATTGCTACCCTGTCCCCCCGTTGTGATACAAATTGTTTCGGGATTTTCCTGCATATACTCGCTGGCCTTTTGCAGCCTGTAGCGATAAATAACGCTGGGGCCGCTATCTCTCATCTGAGCCCCAAGAACTATGACGTAATCAAGGTTCTTTTCACCCTTGTCAAAAAAGTGTGAAAGTATGGCAATCTGGCATACAAGAAATATGAAAGTGGCAACACCCAGAACTGAATACGTTGCAATTCTAAGGCCAGAAGGCACCTTCATCCATCGTCCCTTTCCTGCGAAAAAGAAACATGCACCGAAAAATGCCGCTCCAACGAGCCATATCACAAAAGAAAAGGTTCCGCTGCCTACCATATAGACCATCGCCGAATAAAGAAGGCATAAAACTGCAAGTATAAACCACAGTACCCTGATCCGTGGCGTAAATAATCCTTTTTTCATTTCTAAGCTTTCCTTATCCCTGTCTTATCAAAAGCAAGCACCAGATCAGCTCTGCTACTCTTATTAAGACATAGCCTGACATTGGCCATATCGCTGTAATCCACGAATTTTTCAGCTATTTCCCTGCTATTTCCGCTTTTGATCTTCCTGTCAATCAGTCTCTCCCGTAGCAGATCTTCATCAGCACTGATGAAAATGGAGTAATCTGCCATTTCTTTTAGATCTTTCCATCCATCTTCATCAAGTAGCAGATAATTTCCTTCCAAAAGAACTATGTCCTTTTCTACTAAAATGGCGTCTTCCACGGGATTGTGAAGGTGTCTGTCATAGGAGGGCCAGGAGACTTTTTTCTCATTAAGGACCCGCTTTATTCGCTCTTTAAAAAGGTCAAGATCAAAGGTGATTGGCGCGCCCTTGACATCAACCATCTTAACTTCCTGTCCGTCTCTAATAGTGGTGTGGGATGTAAGATATTCCTGGCGCCTGTGAAATCCGTCCATTCCAATGGCCTGGATATCTGAAAGCGCATCGTTTTCCTCTGACAGTTTCTGAAGGAAACTGGCCAGAGTACTCTTTCCTGCGCCGGGAGGCGCAGCCAGCAGCACTAAAATTCTGCGGCTTTTCTCTTTCTGCATAGCAGATAACCTGCCTAGCAGCGGCAGAAAGATCTCATTTATCGCTTCTTCACTATAATGGGCCCTTACATCTATCCCATTCATGTTCACAAAGTATTCCATACATTTCACCCGTATGATCAGTCAACAAATCCCTTGAAAAATGCACATTCCTCATCGTTACATCTTGTGGCCTCAGAAAGCCTTAAGTTCAAATGGAAAACATGTCCCAGCTGCATTTCTGGAGCCATATAGTACCTGAAGTTAAATGGTATGTTTTCATCAAGGAGCTTTTCAACAATATTTCCTGGCTGATCCTTAAGAAAATCTCCATCTGCTGTCATGACAAATACTGGAGGGAATTCTTTCGTGATGTGCTCCGCTACAGAAATATCCTCAAGTTCATCCTCTGTAGCCCCTCCAAGAAGGAACAGCTTCATAAGGTCAAGATCCTGTTCTCTTCCGTCTTTTTTGTCAATCCTGTATACGCCGCAGTTCAGCGCTATTGCCTTAAAGAAAAAGCCTTCCGGAAGCTTTATATCAAACTTTTGGGCGTAACTAGTGTTTGTAAGCATGCAGGCATAAAGTCCCAAAATATGCGCTCCTGCAGAGTCTCCAACAGCAAATACATTTCTAAGGTCAAATCCGTATTTTTCACTGTTTTCTGCCACAAACCTCGCCACCAGATTAGTATCCACTAAAGGCGAAGGATACTTGAATTCAGGCGTCAGCCTGTAGGTGAAATTAACAACAGCAAATCCCCTCTGAGCCAGTGACATGCAGTAATACTGATAAGTCTCCTTATCTCCGTAAACCCAAGCCCCGCCGTGAACACTGATAATGACAGGAAGCTTGCCCTTAGCATTTCTAGGGCGATATACATCGAGGACCTGCCATTTTTCGTTCTCGCCATAGACTATGTCATCAAAACGCTCTATATCATCAGGGGTTGTAAGGCCTTTGTCCCTGATGTCATCATTTGCTTTAAACGCCCTTCGTATCTCATCTACCATATCTGAGCATACGCCAAGTATCTTCCCTATGTCCCTCGCAGAATCTGCAAAAAAAGTTGCTCCTGCCGCCTTCATGGCCTCCACATTACCATATCCGTAGGTCACCGCAATGCTGTCTACGCCTGCAGCAACTGCACCATCTATGTCATACTGGGTATCACCTATCATGATGCATTCACTCTTTTCAAGGCCCTGCTCATTTATGGCCTTTTCGATGAGGCGCTTTTTATCTGAGCTGTGATCTGTAAGGTCAGGGCCTATCATGTGGTCAAAAAACTTTGATAGCCCGATCTTTTCAAGGATCTGTACAGAAAACTTAAGGGGCTTACTGGTTATCAAAAACACCTTAAAGCCGCCTTCTTGCAGCTTCTCAAGCAGCTCTGGAATGCCCTCGTATATATCCACGTCATACATGCGCTCTTTTTCATATATGTATCTGTAAAGAGCAACCGCCTTATCGCAGTCCTCTCCTTTAAAGCCGTACTCCCTCTCAAAAGAGTCATAAAGCGACGGTCCGATAAATGTGTTGAGCTTTTCTTTTGGCTGATCAGTGATCCCAAAATCTGCCAGAGCATACTCAACTGAAGAAGTTATGGCCCTGCCGGAGTCTGTCACTGTTCCGTCCAGATCAAACATGATATTCTTATACATCTATTTTCTCCCTATCTGTCAAAACTTCAGACTGTCCCCAAGAACCGGTACTTTGCTGGCAAAGAAGGAAAATTCTCCGCTATCAAGAAGGTTTCCGGCGTCATCTGTAACCCTTATGTCGAAAACAAGGATGTGCTTTCCTGTCTTTAATTTCATGCACTCGCAGTAGATATATTCAGTGTTTACCGCAGGAAGCAGGAAATTGAGGTTCGCAGAAACCGTCGTAACATAGTATCCGCTCATGCTGCCTGTGGCGCCTGCCATGGCATCAACAAAGGATAACAGCGCTCCGCCATGGATGCTTCCATAGGTGTTGTAGAGCCTTGGGTCCGCTTTTATCCTGGATTTACTGTAGGTGGAGCTAAGTTCCAAAACCTCAAATCCGATGAATTTATTGTATTCATTTGAATACAGCTCAGAGATCATTTTCTCCCTGATGGCATTTTCTTTTTCTGTGCGAGCTTTTCGCATATCAAATCACCTCACCATTTTTGCCCGATTGGGTATATAATCATCACTATGAATACTTTAAACGACAACACCAAAAGAAAACAATTTTTACTAAGCTACGGCGTATTCCTCACCAATGGCATGCTTGCCCTTTCAATTGGCTCGCTCCTGCCATTTCTTAGGGACGCCCATGGCCTTGATTACGCCTTCTGCGGCCTCATAGTAAGCCTGCATTCAGTGGGAAATCTCTTTTCCAGCTTCTTCTCAGGAGCACTGCCCATGCTGATCGGCAAAAAGAAAAGCATCCTTTTATTTGAGCTGTTCTTCCCGCTGTCATTTCTTTTAATGCTCTATGGAAACAGTAAATTCCTTCTGGCCTTTGCTTTCTTTGCAACAGGAGTTGCAAGAGGTGCCTCCAGCAATTACTGTAACACCAAGATTAATGAGATTGCAACCGGACAGGCGTGGGCGCTGAACTGCCTCCATGCATCCTTTGCTGTGGGTGCTTTTACATACCCTCTGATCCTGATGCTGATCACCAAAAACAACGATTCTTCCTGGGTTTATGCCTGCGGACTTCTTGTGGTCCTCGGCGTCATCACCCTTATCATGTACTATCTGATCCCTGAAAGCGCCAAAAAAGCTGCTTCAAAGGATAAGGCGACTTCAAAGGACTCTCAAAGTGACGTCTTTGGATTTTTCAAGGTGCCTCTATTCTACATCTGCATAGGCACACTTTTCTTTTATCTCTGCGCTGAGCAGGGCGTAATTGGATGGATGATCACCTACTTCAAGGACACTGGGCTCCTTCCTCCAAACCTGGCACAGACCACCGCCAGCATACTGTGGGTCATGATCCTGTGCGGACGGCTTCTTACAGCCTTTGTGTCCACTAAGGTAAAAAAAGAAAACCTTCTTCCTGTTATGGGTATAGGAATAGTGGTCTTCTTCCTTGTCCTTATTTCAGCAAAAAGCACGGTGCCTATCGTCATTGGCATCATGGGTTTTGGCTTTTCAATGGCTGGCATCTACGCCACCACAGTATCCTTTGCAGGTGATCTTATCAAAAAGTACAGCCTTGCCTGGAGCTTCATCCTTACAACTGCAAGCCTTGGCTCCATAATTATGCCTGCCATTGTGGGCATCATTGCAGAAAAACTTGGCATTGCCACAGGTATTGCAAGCATAGCTATTGTGCTGGTCATCGACATGATTTTTATAATAACGCTAGTTATTTATGTGAAAAGACATCCATCCAGCACAGCCGTTTCTCGATAATCCTTACCTGATATTTAAAAAGTTCTGAAGCATAACTGCTCCATCCGGAGTCATTATTGACTCTGGGTGGAACTGAAGTCCAAATATAGGATAGTCTTTATGCTGCACCGCCATGACCTCACCATCATCTGCCGTTGCAGTGACTTTAAGGCACTCTGGAAGGGTTTCTTCCTTAAGAGCAAGGGAATGGTATCTTGCCACCTTTGTTGTGTCAGAAAGGCCATAAAACAGCTCAGAATCATTGTCTACTTTAGCAACAGACTGCTTGCCATGCATAAGTTTTTTTGCGTAGGAAACAGTTCCGCCAAAAGCCTCACATATGGCCTGATGTCCAAGGCACACGCCAAGAATTGGGATTTCTCCACCAAGCTCTTTTACCACCTCTTCACAGATTCCTGCATCTGATGGCTTGCCTGGTCCCGGAGAAAGAACTATGGCAGAAGGTGCCATTTCCCTTATATCCTTGATAGACACCGCATCGTTTCTTACAACCTTCATATCTGGCGTGGTGGCACCTATCATTTGAAAAAGGTTATATGTAAAGCTGTCGTAATTATCAATTATCAGTACCATCGCAGGCCTCCTTAATGGCATTTACCACTGCCTTTGCCTTATTTACGCACTCTGTAAACTCATTCTCCGGAACAGAATCAGCCACAAGCCCCGCTCCACTTCTGACAAAGACCTTACCATTCTTCTTATATGCAAGCCTGATGGCAATGCAGGTGTCCAGGTTCCCGGTAAAATCAACGTAGCCTATGGCTCCGCCGTAAATACCTCTCTTTGCGCCTTCAAGCTCATCAATCAGTTCGCAGGCCCTTATCTTAGGCGCTCCTGACAATGTTCCTGCAGGGAGGACAGCGTCAATTGCATCAATGGCGCTGTATTTTGAGTCCATCTTTCCTTTCACAGAAGATCCTATGTGCATGACATGGGAATATCTCTCGATGGACATGTACTTCTCAACTTCCACACTGCCAAATTCACAGAGCTTTCCAAGGTCATTTCTTCCAAGATCTACCAGCATGTTGTGCTCTGCTCTTTCCTTTTCATCAGCAAGGAGCTCTTTTTCAAGGGCCAGATCCTCTTCAAGTGTAGCTCCCCTTGGCCTTGTTCCAGCCAAAGGAAATGTCCTTATCACGCCGTCTTCAACCTTAACAAGGGTCTCCGGTGAAGCGCCTGCAATCTCTGTATCCCCTGAAAAATAGAACATATATGGCGATGGATTGGTGGTCCGAAGGATCCTGTAGGTATCAAACAAACTTCCCTCAAAATCAGCCTCCATAGGATTTGACAGCACAAGCTGGAAGATATCGCCCTCATAGATGTGGTCCTTGACCTTCTGAACTTTATTGCAGTACTCTTCTTTGGAAAAAACTGGCTTGATATCCCCAAGAAGATGGCCTTTTTCCACGTTCTTCATCTCGCCGCAAAGGATAAGGTTCTCCATCTCATCAAGCTTTGCGTTTGCAGCGTTATATGCATCCTTAAGTGCCGCATCTAAAGCCACTTCAGGAACTCTTAAATTAGAGATCAAAAGAATCTTCTGCTTAAGATTGTCAAAGCAGATGAGATTTTCAAACAGCATAAGGTCCATGTCTGAAAAGTCATACTTATTAGACGAATAAAAATGCAGAGACGGCTCGGCATACTGCATGTATTCATAAGAAAAATAGCCTACAAGACCGCCTGTAAAGGTAGGCGCATCCTTAAGCTTTGGAGCTTTGTTTTTCTCAATGAGCTCTCTAATATATGTGCCAGGATTATCAAGCTCCATTACCTTCTGGCTGCCATCTTCCAGGGTAACTGTAGTCTCTTTTCCCCTGCTTGATATCTGCATGGTAGGGTTATACCCAAGAAAAGAATATCTGCCCCACTGCCTTGAATCCTCCACACTCTCCAAAAGAAAGCAATGGCTGCTCACATTAAGGAGCTTTCTCATAACCTGCACAGGAGTTGCCACATCCGACAGAATCTGCCTGATAACCGGAATGAGCCTGTAACTTCCCTCTGATGCGATCTTACTGATCTCTTCAATAGATGTCTGCTTCATATATCCCCCAACGTATAAATATTCATTTTCTTATTATACGGGGTTTATGAAAAAAGCGAAACCACTTTTGTGGTTCCGCCTTCCATCAAATTTCCGTCTCTATTGAATGCATCCTGCATTTCTATCTCCACTTGTTGATGTCTTTTTTCTCAAGAAGGATCATCAAAAGATCTGTCTCCTCGAGGTTTCTGTTTGGATCTACATATCCCCAGTCGTGGTCCTTGACCTTGATGGCAGCCACGTTGAGGTCATATTTTTTTCTGAGATCAAGCTCTATGAGATTATGACCAACCCAGGCCTTCTTAGGTAAAAACTCAACCATGCACAGATTGTCGTCAATCTCAAAGTAATCATGGATATGCTGTGATGCCAGGATCCTAGCTGAGCGGATTCCGCCCTCAAGCTCGGGATCGATTATTTTGTCAGCCCCAACCCTTTTAAGAATATTTTTCATTCTTGGAGACGAGGCCTTGGCAATTACCTTGGGAACCCCCTGCTCCTTGGCGATAGTTACTGACATGATGCTTGCTGCCACATTGCCTCCCATACAGATGATGACTATATCCATGTTCTGAAGGCCGAGCGCTACGATCTCATCCTCGTTAGTAAGATCTGCACACACAGCACTGGTAACCTTGGGCGCCATGTCCCTTATGACTCTCTCGTCAATGTCCGCTACCAGCACATCCTCCCCAAGGTTATACAGATTTTCGGCCAGACTACAACCGTACTTTCCAAGCCCTAATATGGCAACTGATTTCTTTGAACTTTTCATTTTAAACCCCTTTATCCGACGTAGAAGTTACCCTCGGAATACTTTATCTTATTTGCATTTTCATTGTTTTTGGAGAAAAGAGCTACCAGCGAGATAGGCCCTATTCTTCCAAGGTACATTGCTATGATGATCACAAGCCTCCCGGCTGGCAAAAGAGATGACGTAAGGCCTCTTGAAAGTCCCACGGTTCCGCAGGCACTTACAACCTCATACAGTGCATCCTCCAAAGGAACCGGATTAACGATGCAAAGCGTCATGGTCAAGAGCATTACAGCCAGTAAGCTTACAAAGAATATGGCTGAAGCTTTTCGCATGGATTCCTCTGAAACTCTGTGATGAAAGACCATGTTGTCATCCTGATTTTTAAGGTATGACCTGACATTCATAAGTAGCAGGAAAAATGTGGTGGTCTTGATTCCTCCAGCTGTTCCTATGGGCGAACCACCAATAAACATAAACACATAGGCGGCCATGCAGGAAGCCTTGGATAAGTTTTCCTGTGGAAATGTGGTAAAACCGGCGGTTCGCAGCGTAACCGATTGAAACAGGCTGTTTACCAGTTTTCCCCCAAGGCTCATGGAGCCTATGGTTCCGGGATTGTTATATTCAAGGGCAAGGAAAATTGCCGCTCCGCCCAAAAGAAGCACCAAAGTAAAGCTAAGGACAAGCTTACTGTGCTCAGAAAGTCTCTTTACAACAAGAACCGGGGAAAATCTCTTTGAGATTCCTTCTTTGGTTCGGCGCAGGATGTCAAACCAGACCACAAAGCCGATACCGCCCATTACTATCAAAAGCATTGTTACGGTCATTACCAGCGGATCTGAATTGTAATTGCCCATGCTGTTTGGCCCGATAACGTCCATTCCGGCGTTACAGAAGGCTGATACGGAGTTAAATACTGCGCACCAGAGTCCGTGTCTTACGCCATACTGTGGCACAAAAACTAAGGCGTATAGTATAGCTCCAATTGCCTCCACTAGAAATGTTCCCTTAAACACATCCACCAGGAAGGTAAGGAGCTGATTGCTTGTATTTAGGTTAAATGCATCCCGAAGCAGGATCCTGTCTGTCAGAGAGAACTTCCTTCTTGTAAGGAGCATGATAGCCGAAGCTATGGCGATCATACCAAGGCCACCTATCTGGACAAGGACCATGATCATGAACTGCCCGAAAAAACTCCAGTGGGCATAGGTATCAACCACCACAAGTCCTGTAACGCAGATTGAAGTGGTAGCTGTAAAAAGTGCCGTCAGAAAATCAGTCTTTTGCCCTGTGACCGTAGCTGCAGGGTGCATCAGTATCAGCGTCCCCACCATTATAGTGATAAAGAAACTCGCCGGAATTATCTGCACCGGAGATATCTTTAATTCTCTTGATATCAGCTTTTTTAACATTACTCCCCTGTTACCTCTGCTTCTCCTTGCTACTTTATCGGGGAAACCCCAAATATGGTCTTAACAAGCCATATCAAAAATACAAAGA
>CAMVJI010000039.1 GCA_947167765.1 uncultured Butyrivibrio sp.
ATCCAGCTGATCTCTCTTTTCCATGATCTGCCTGTACATCTGGTTAAACTTGATGATGTCAGCGTGAGTAACCATCCTCAGGTAATCAAGAAGAATGTCCAGCGGATTGCCAGTTCCGCTCATCCTTGTGGGGGATAGAAGGATACTGGAAAAAGCCTTAAAGGATGCAAAATCCTTGGAAATTTCTTTTAGCTGTCTGATATCCTCTGATAAAGCTTCATCGGAAATACCGCCAAAGCTGTCAATGGATTTCACCACTCGCATGATGTAACCGTAGGTTGTAAGATAAGGATCAATATCACCCTTTATCCTAAAATACATAATGATCTGAGCAACCATTATGACAAGGAAAGCAGCAAATCCAACAGTAAAGTTGACAAAGCTGTAAACCACAGATAATACAAGGAGTACAAGCATTACATAATGAATGGTATTGCCAGAATTTCCAACGTTTTTGAGATGATCGATATAGTCATATATAGAAAACTTACTGATATTGCCTATGTCAGAAAATATCAGCTGCACTTTAAAACGAAGATCAGCATCTTTGTTAAAAAGAGATATCTTTTTTTCGATATCATCGAAATCATCTGTCTGCTTTGGAGTCCTTAGCATATAGTAAAGGTACTCCTCTCCTGCAGCTGAAAGGCAGTAATCCATCCTGTCGTAGACGCTGTCCATATTAAGGTCATTCCAGGTGGTATCGTCTATTTGGAAATCCTGTCTGTGGTTTTTAAAAAAGCCACTGATATGCTCTCTGTCCTTGGCTTTATAGTTTCTCTGGGGCTCTTTTCCATATTCGTTATTGAGCTTTTTAATGAGCATCCTGCGGGCGACTACTCTGTCACGAAGTCCAAGTAAAAACGCTACCACTATAAATGCCAGGACTATTGTAAGTATTATGTATAATTCCATCGTCAGCTATATATCCTTTTACTGATCTCTTCAGCCTTTTTATAAATGTCAGAAGGTTCCTCTCCAATATTGAACTTGCCATTTTCATAGCGGATGATACCACCGATCATGGTCATCATAACATTTGATTTGCTTCCGCTATAGACAATGTTCTTCTGGATATTGTTAATGGGCTGCATGTTAGGCTGATAAAGGTCAAGCATGATGATATCTGCAAGTTTACCTTCAGCAAGTACATCTGCATCCATAAGTCCCATGGCGTGAGCGCCATTTACTGTTGCCATCTTAAGGACCTCTGTTGCCTCTACGCTGCTGGCATCCATGTTTTTAAGCTTGGCAAGGCCTGTTACCAAAAACATCTCCCTGAACATATCAAGGCAGTTGTTGCTGGCAGGGCCGTCAGTTCCTATTGCTACAGGGATTCCCCACTCAAGATACTCTTTTATTGGGGCGATTCCGCTGGCAAGCTTGGTGTTAGAGCCAGGGTTTGTCACAGCGAAAAGACCTCTGTCCTTCATGATCTGTCTGTCGTGCTCATTGGTCCATACAACGTGGTAGCCGCCTCCGCCGTAGTCAAAAAGGCCAAGGCTGTCGAAGAACTGTATCGGAGACATGCCATATCTATCTACGCACTCCATAAGCTCAGACTCAGTCTCCTGAATATGAGCCCAGAAAGGTGCCTTGTATTTCTGTACCAGTTCTGCCACCTTCATAAGAAGCTCTTTTGAGCAGGTATACTCTGCGTGAACTCCAAGGATAAATGAGTTGTACTCATCTCTTCCATTGAGATTGTTGTAGTAGTCCTCAAGAAGCTCCACTGACTGGCTGAAGTTGTTGACACAGCTGGTCTGAACACATCTAAAGCCACAGTCCCTGAAGGCATCTGCCACAGAGTAAGGTGTCAGATACATCTCAAAGGCCGCAGTCATACCACTTGTAAGATACTCCATGATCGAAATCTTACTGAGGTGATAGATATCTTCTGCTGTCATCTTGGCTTCCACTGGGAAGATCTGATTATTGAGCCAGTCGGAAAGAGACAGGTCATCAGCCTTACTCCTCATAAGAGTCATGGCCGAGTGGGTGTGGGCATTTTTAAAGCCGGGCATCAAAAGATTACCGCCGCAGTCTATCTCCCTGTCCCACTTAATGACAGTATCTGGATGATCCTGCCAATATTTCACAGCTTCTTCATCTGTTCCTACAAAAAGTATCCTGCTTCCGGAAACAAATATCTGACCACGGAAAATGTCTTTTCCCTCTTCCATGGTAAGTATCCTTGCATTATAGAATCTTATATTCATGATCAAAACCTCTTGATTGATTCAGCTACAAGCTTGGTGAATAGTGGCGCTGCCTTATCTGCTGCCTCCTGAACTTCCTCGTGGCAAAGAGGCTGGTCTGAGATACCTGCTGCCAGATTGCTGATGCAGGATACTCCGCAGATCTTCATTCCGCAGTGGTTGGCTGCAATAGCTTCAACTACAGTGCTCATGCCAACTGCAGAAACTCCAAGCTTTCCAAGGAGTCTGATCTCTGCTGGTGACTCAAAGGAAGGACCTGTAAGCTGGCAGTAAACACCCTGCTGAAGTTTAATACCGTTTTCATCTGCAACCTTCTTTATAACCTCCTGAAGGTCCTTGTCATAAACAGATGACATATCAGGGAATCTTGCTCCCATCTCATCAAGATTTGGTCCTATAAGAGGATTAGGTGCAAAAATAGAGATGTGATCTGTTATGAGCATTAGATCACCTGCATTAAAGCCCTCTCCAAGGCCTCCTGCTGCGTTTGTAAGGAAAAGAACTTTTGCTCCAAGAAGGTGCATAAGCCTTGCTGGAAGCACAACATCACTGATGTCGTAGCCCTCGTAGAAATGAACTCTTCCCTTCATGCAAACGATCTTTTTATCTCCAAGGTATCCAAAGATAAACTTTCCTGCGTGTCCAGGAACTGTTGAAACAGGAAATCCCGGGATATCGCTGTAGGATACTTCACACTCCACCTTGATATTATCTGCAAAAGCTCCAAGGCCTGATCCTAAAACCAGCGCAACCTCAGGTTCAAAATCTGTTACCTTTCTTACTGCATCTCTGCAAGCTATGAGTTTTTCATAAATAGTATTAGACATATGTGTACCTCTTTCTTGATTCTTAAACATAACCAGCTTTTAGTATACCATAGTGAGGACTACTTTTCTTCCTCTGTGGGCATTATGAATTCCGGGTTTATAAGCTTTCCGTAGATTACTGGCTGAACTGTATTTTTAACCGCATGCTCCAGAGCTTCCTTCATTCCTCCCTTAAGGAGCTTGTTGATGATGGTTGACTCAATGCCGCTGCTCTCAGCCCTTACATTTTTCATGGCGTTCATGAGCATGTCAGTTCCCGGCGTCTCAGAGAGCCTTACCTCAATCCTTCCGTCATCCTCAAAGTAGATATTAAAATTCCTAAGACAGGCCTCCTCAAGGAAATATATGTCATTTCGAAGCACCAGCCTGTTGTACTCATCTCTCGTAACCGTTGAGCGAAGGGACACCTTGTAGTTTTCTCCGTGCATGTTCAGATCGCTGATATATCTTTTGTCCCCAAAGCCGCACCTTAGCTTGAAGATAACCTCCCCCTCGTAGACAT
The DNA here is from genome assembly GCA_947167765.1 of uncultured Butyrivibrio sp. Lineage (GTDB taxonomy): Bacteria > Bacillota > Clostridia > Lachnospirales > Lachnospiraceae > Butyrivibrio. The sequence goes on from CAMVJI010000039.1 coordinate 3,549, forward strand.
CGATGTATAAATGCCTGTCCTCAGTGTACCTAAGTCCAATGCTCCTTATGCCGTCAGTGAAGTTGTTGTGAACTACCTGCATCATTATGGGGAAAAGACCTACTCCCGGAGTTTCAATATCGTATTTGTTGCCGGACATCCTTCTAAGAAAGGTGTTTATAAGCTGGTCTTCATTGCGAGTTCCTGCCAAGGGCGCGTCAAACCTCTTTTTGTAAAATGAGTGCTCTGTCCGTCTTGCGCTTCCCCTGGTCATTGAAACGCTCCTGTTTTCCCAGCCTCCACGAATTATGGCAGGGAACCTTGGAATCCGAAGGCTCACTGACTTACAGATGGCTTTAAGCTCTGACAACGAAACCTCATCCTCAGGAAGTGGCTCATCAAACACTTCAATGTCGCTCTTCATGCGTTTTCTGATGAGCTGCGCCATAGAGCTAGTCTGGAAGACGTCCTTGTTACCTGCGTTGGTGACAACTACCATATCGATGTCAGGGTATACAAATACGTTCTGCCCCAGCATTCCGTTATAGGCAAAAGAGCCTTTCCTGTCGTTATTTATCCAGATCTGATAGCCGTAGTGTTTGTTGTCATCATCCAGAGTCTCAATCTGAAGAGCCGTGGACTCAACTACCCACTGCCTTGAAACGATCTGCCTGCCTTCCCACTTGCCATTTTGAAGATAGAGCTGTCCCATCTTGGCCATGTCCTCAATCCTCATAAACAGGCCCCATCCGCCTTTTGTGATGCTCTGTGGGCAGCTCTCCCAGAATACTCTCTTTATTCCCATGGGATTAAATATCCTCTCCTTGCAGAAATCAAAGAGAGTCTGGCCCGTGATCTCTGTCACTATAGCCGATAGCATATAGGAGTTCATGCTGTTATATTCAAATTTTGTTCCGGGATCAAATTTAAAGGACGCTTCAAAAAAGCTCTTTCTCCAGTCATTGCCACTTATGGCGCCAGCCTCGTTAAAGTCAACGCCGCTGGACATATTAAGAAGATTTCTGACTGTAACCTGCTTTTTAAAGCTGTTAAAGAGGCCCATTCTGGCCCCAAAGATATCCTGAAGGGTGTCAGTTAGTTTCAGCTTCCCTTCATCGATAAGAATGCCTATGGCCATAGCAGTGATGCTCTTACACATGGAATAGGTCACATGCCACATATCCATGTCAAAGGGTTCAAAAGAGCACTCGGCGATGACTTTGCCGTGTCTTAGAGCCATGAATCTATGGATTCTTGACTCCTTATCCTCTGACAGGTCACGGATCAGCCTGGCAAAAAAAGCAGAGCTAACCCCCTGTGATTCGGGGGTAGCTCTTTCTAGTTTAGTTTCATCTGGAAATGCAAGGGCGCTAAAAGCCTTCTTTTGTGGAGTGTAGTCCACCTTGCTGATCTCACCTGTCTGCCTTGCAACTATCTTCATGAGCAGTGAAACCAGATCAAGCTCTGTCCTTGGCATATAATATCCTCCTGGCGATCTTACTTGTAATTTAGAGCTCGCATGGAGTTAAGGATCGCGATAACAGCAACGCCAACGTCGCCAAATACCGCAAGCCACATGGTTGTAAGGCCAAGTGCACCAAGTACCAGGATTATCAGCTTAACTGCAAGGGCAAATACGATGTTCTCTTTTACAATACGAACTGTTCCTCTTGCTATCCTGATCACAGATGAGATCTTCCTAAGGTCGTCGTCCATGATAACGATGTCAGCAGCCTCTATAGCTGCATCACTTCCAAGGGATCCCATTGCGATTCCAACGTCAGCTCTCATAAGAACTGGTGCATCATTGATACCATCACCAACAAATGCAAGCCTCTTACTATTATCCTCTTCGTCAAGCATTTTTTCAACTGCAGACACCTTGTCAGCAGGAAGGAGCTCTGCCTTTATGTCGTTTATACCAACCTGATCTGATACATGTCTTGCTATATCTTCATTGTCACCAGTGAGCATGACTGCCTTTTTTACGCCAAGGTCGTAGAGGCCCTTTATGGCTTCCTTTACGCCGTCCTTGATAGTGTCTGCTATCACAATGGCTCCGGCGTAAACTTTGTCGTAAGCTACATAGATGACAGTTCCTGCGCTCTCATCTACAAGGCCGATGGATGCTGGCACATCAATGAGCTTGTTATTTCCAAGAAGAAGCTCTTTTCCATTGTAAAGAGTGCTTATGCCGTTTCCAGCTATCTCCTTGGTCTGGGATTCATCTATTAGGCTGGTGTCAGGACTATTTCCGCCGTTCTTGTCCTGATAACAGGAAACGATCGATCTTGCGATAGGATGATTGGAGAAAGCCTCTCCTGCTGCCGCCATGGCAAGGAGCTCATCCTCTGAAAAAGAGCTCTGACCTGATGGAATGATCTCCGATACCTTGAATTCTCCCTTGGTAATGGTTCCTGTTTTATCAAATACAACTGTATCAATAAGGGCCGCAGCCTCAAGGAAGTTACTGCCCTTAACAAGTACGCCTCTTTTCGAAGCTGAACCGATTCCTCCAAAGAATCCAAGGGGAACCGAGATAACAAGCGCACATGGACAGGACACAATAAGGAAAATGCAGGCCCTTCTGATGCTGTCAGAAAATGCTATCTGTCCAAGAAGGGGCGGAATGATGGCAAGAAGTACCGCGCCTATAGTAACAACAGGGGTGTAGTACCTTGCAAACCTTGTGATAAAGTTCTCCATTCTGGACTTCTTGTTGCTGGCATTTTCCACAAGCTCAAGGATCTTGGCAACCGTAGAATCCTCATAAGCCTTGGAAACTTTGATCTTAAGGATGCCTTCGCCGTTTACACAGCCGCTTATAACATCATCGCCAGATACAACCCTCCTTGGTACGGACTCACCTGTAAGGGCTGCAGTGTCAACAAAGGACTCGCCCTCAAGAACCGTTCCATCTACAGGGATCTTCTCTCCTGCTCTTACAAGGATCGTATCTCCAACGCTGACTTCCTCTGGATCAACTTCACTTACCGAGCCGTCCTCTGAAACAAGATTGGCAAACTCAGGAGCAATGCTCATAAGGTCTGATATTGACTGCCTTGACTTTGCTACAGCTACGCTCTGGAAGAGCTCTCCCACCTGGTAAAAGAGCATTACCGCCAGGGCCTCTGAGTACTCCCCGATTCCAAAAGCTCCAAAGGTTGCGATCATCATAAGGAAGTTCTCATCAAATACCTGTCCGTGACTTATGTTTATAACAGCCTTTTTGATGACGTCATATCCTATTATGGCGTAGGGGATCAGGAAGATGATCAGCTTAAGGTACCATGGCACCGGGTCAAGGACTCCTGTCTTATCAAGTATCATAAGTACTGCAAACATGATCAGTACTATGATTATTCTGTTTCTTACTTTCTTTTGTTTCTTGGTCATGAATGATCTCCTCCGTGATAGACGCATGACTCCACTGTGTTCCCGTCATGCTACATCACTCAATTTCGCAGTCAGGCTCAACCTTCTTGCAGGCCTTTACTGCCTCATCAAATACCTTGTCAAAAATGTCCTCTTCAGCCTCAAGTGTAAACTTCTGAGTCATGAAATTAACTCTTGCACTTATAACTCCCTCTATCTTCTTAACAGCGTCTTCCATCTTAGCTGCACAATTTGCACAATCAACCTCACACTTAAATGTCTTCTTCATAATTTCCACCTTTCTGCCACCTAAAGTAGCACTCATATTTTTATTCTTCGATATGGTTAATACCCTGATCGATAATAGTACGCACATGGTCATCTGCCAGGAAATACACTATCTGCTTGCCCTCTCGTCTGTTTCCAACGAGCTTGCTCTGTTTTAATATCTTAAGCTGATGAGAAATTGCCGACTGGGTCATATTAAGCCTCTCAGCTATATCTCCCACATTCATCTCATCATCAAAGAGTTCAAACAGTATCCTGATCCTTGTGGAATCACCAAATACCTTAAACAGCTCCGCCAGGTCGTAGAGCTCATCTTCATTGGGAAGATCTCTGTGCATCTGTATCTCCTTTCTCTCATTTAAACATATGAACATCTGCTCATATGTTTAATATATTCTCCTTTCCACTATCTGTCAACCCCCTAGCAAATACTTTTTTCATTTTTCCCATCAAAACAGGCTTTTGGAAAGAAATTTGCCCAAAAACCGCTTGCATTCGTATAAATAGGTGTATAATGTATGTAGGGAATCTGCATAGAGAGGAGGCGACGTTTATGAGGAAATCTATTTTTTCGAAATCGCTGGGTGCTCTGATCATTTCTTTTGCAATGCTGATCGTCATGTGCGTTCCCGCCATGGCTGCAGGCAGTATCATCACAGAGGCTCAGGCTAAAAAAATCGTGCTTAAAGATGCAGGCCTTAAAGAAAAACAGGTTATATTCCTGAATGTTGAAACTGTCACAGATGAGGAGGAAAAGGCTGATAAGGATATAGCTAAAGACAAAGAAGATAAAGAAGATAAAGATTCTGTGACAAAATATGAGCTTACATTCTATCACGAGAACACTGCATATGAATATACTTTGGATGCAGCTACAGGAGAAATCCTTGATTCTGACAAGGACACAGAGTTTTACTTAAATCCTGGTGCTCTTCCATCCAGTATCACTCTTCCATGAGATATACAGCGTAGTTAAAAGCCAGTGGCAAATCGCCACTGGCTTTTTTATGTCTATAGATTACATTCCCTTCATAAGGTCAAAGAGACTTATCTGGTTGGAGTCAGGAATATCTCCAAGAAGCCCCATATCTGCCATCTTGTCGATGACACCTTGCGGGCACTTGGTTCTCTGGCGGAAGTCATCCTTACTAAGGAAAGGACCGTCCTTGGCTGCTTCCACGATCTGGTCAGCAGCTTTTTCACCCATACCATCGATACTGGTAAGAGAAGGCATGATCTTGTCTCCTATTACCTGGAAGTCCCTACTCTTAACCTTGAAGATGTCGATCGGCATAAACTCTATGCCTCTTTCGTACATCTCCTCCACAAGCCTCATATCGCCGTACTCGTTCTGCTCTGAGTTGGAAAGCGTATCCTTGCGGCTCTGGTAGTCTTTCATTATGGCGTGAAGATGGTTTTCACCAAGGCACATGTGCTCGTAGTTGAATGCCTTGGCCCTTATACTGAACCAGGCTGCGTAGAAGGCCTGTGGTACATATACCTTAAAGTAAGCAATTCTCCAGGCCATCATAACGTAGGCTGCAGCATGGGCCTTAGGGAACATGTACTTGATCTTTTCGCAGGACCAGATGTACCAGTCGGGAACACCGTGGTCAGTCATATCTTTTTTCCATTCAGGCCAGTTGGATTCCTTGCCCTTGGCAACCTTACCCTTACGAACAGCCTCCATGATCTTGAAGGACTCAGACTTATCAAGTCCCTTCTGGATCAGGTAGATCATGATATCGTCACGGCAGCAGATACAGGTATCGATGGTGGCCTTGCCCTCCTGGATAAGGGTCTGGGCGTTACCAAGCCAAACGTCAGTACCATGGGACAATCCAGAGATCCTTATAAGGTGGGAAAGAGACGATGGCCCTGCATCAATAACCATCTGCATGGCAAAGTCTGTACCAAACTCAGGAAGTCCAAGGCATCCAAGCTTGGTGCCTCCAAGCTGCTCAGGTGTTACGTTTAAAGCCTCCGTGTTCATGAACAGGCTCATTACGTTCTTATCATCAAGAGGAACCATCTTGGGGTCAAGACCTGTGCAGTCCTGCAAAAATCTTATCATTGTGGGATCATCGTGTCCCAGGATATCAAGCTTTAACAGGTTATGGTCAATTGAGTGATAGTCGTAGTGGGTTGTAATTGTGGCCGTTGTCATATCGTTGGCCGGGTGCTGTACAGGGCAGAAGGAGTTGATATCCTCTCCCACAGGAAGAACTATAATTCCTCCAGGGTGCTGACCTGTTCCGCGACGGATGCCGGTACAGCCCTGAACTATCCTGTTTATCTCGCTCTTTCTCTTGCTGACCCCAATGCCGTCGTAATATTTTTTAACAAAGCCGTAGGCAGTCTTATCAGCCAGGGACGCAATAGTTCCTGCCCTGAAGGTCTGTCCGTAGCCAAAGATAACCTCTGTGTACTTGTGGGCCTTACTCTGATACTCACCAGAGAAGTTAAGGTCAATATCAGGCTCTTTATCCCCCTTAAATCCAAGGAAGGTCTCGAAAGGAATATCAAAGCCGTCCTTGTTCATCATTGTGCCGCACTTAGGGCATCTCTTATCAGGCATGTCACAGCCTGAGTTACCACCAAAGGCCAGAACCTCCGGCGAATCAAAATCACTGTATTTGCAGTGAGGGCACACATAGTGAGGGCTTAAGGAATTAACCTCAGTAATACCTGAGGCAAAGGCCACAAATGAAGATCCTACTGATCCTCTTGAGCCTACCAGATATCCATCCTCAACGGACTTCCACACCAGCTTCTGGGCGATGATATACATAACCGCGAAACCATTCTTGATAATGGAGTTAAGCTCTCTTTCAAGACGTTCCTGAACGATCTCAGGAAGTTCTTCGCCGTATATCTCATGGGCCTTGTCATAGCAGATCTTGGTCAGGATACCGTCACTGTTTTCAATGACAGGGGCACATTTATCAGGGCGCACAGGAGAAATGGAATCACACATATCAAGGATCTTCCTGGTGTTGTCCACAACTATCTCCCTGGCCTTTTCTCCTCCAAGGTAATCAAATTCTGCCATCATCTCGTCAGTAGTTCTTAAAAAAAGAGGTGCCGGCTCCTCGTCGTTCATACCCTTTCCTGCCATGATGATGGTCCTGTAGATCTCATCCTCAGGATTTAAAAAGTGAGCGTCGCAGGTAGCAACAACTGGCTTATTAAACTGTTCCCCAAGCCTGATGATTTCTTTATTTATCTCACGGATATCGTCGTCGCTGTTGATATCCTCGTATCTCTCGCTGTCCACCATGAAGTGATTGTTGGCAACTGGCTGGATCTCCAAATAGTCATAGAAGCTTACAAGCCTTGCGATTTCTTCCGGAGGCCTTCCCTCTACAACAGCGCCGTACAGCTCACCTGCGCAGCATGCGCTTCCAACAATAAGACCCTCTCTGTACTTAATAAGCTCGCTCTTAGGGATAAGAGGGAACCTTCTAAAGTAATCAATATGGGACTTACTTATAAGTGTATAGAGATTTACTCTTCCAAGTGTGTTCTTGGCAAGGATTATGCAATGGTTAGGACGAAGATGCCTGATCATCTCAGGAGTTGGCTTACCAAGGATATTGACCTGAGTAAGATCTAAAGCTCCCTGCTCCTTAAGCATTGGCACAAACTTGTTAAAGATAAGGGCTGTACATTCAGCGTCATCTACCGCCCTGTGATGGTGCTCAAGAACAATGTTAAGGGTCTTGGCTACCGCATCAAGGGTGTGCTTGGCCTGCAGAGGGAAAAAGTATCTTGAAAGCCACAGTGTATCTACTGTGGTGTAATCTACATCAATACCTAGTTCCTTGCAGTTCTGGTTGATAAAGCTGATATCAAAGGTAACGTTATGTCCTACAAGAACTGCGCCTTTACAGAACTCCACAAACTTAGGGATTATAACTTCCCTTGTTGGAGCATCAATTACCATGTCATCAGTTATGCTGGTGAGCTTGGTGATCCTGTAAGGAATTGGAACCTGAGGATTTATGAACTCTGAAAATCTGTCTATGATCTCGCCGTTTTTGATCTTTACGGCGCCAATTTCAATTATCCTGTTTTTTATAGGTGAAAAACCTGTAGTCTCAATATCAAATACCACAAAGGTAGTATCATCAAGGCTCTGTCCCTTGTCGTTAACCACGATCTCCTTAAGGTCATCTACTACATAGGCCTCTACACCAAGGATAAGTTTAAAGAAATCCTGTCTGTCGATAGGAGGCTCACCTGCCTCTTTGCGGCGGCCCTTTTCCTCTTTATAGAGGTCCTCCCAGACGTGGTTTGCATCTGTCAGGGCCTGAACAACGCCGTGGTCTGTGATGGCAATACCTGGCATTCCCCATTTATAGGCCTGCTTAACTATATCCTTGACCTCTGAAACGCCGTCCATATCGCTCATCTTGGTGTGGCAATGAAGCTCAACTCTCTTGACCTCCGACATGTCCTTGCGCTTAACGGTAAAGTCAGAGATCTTTTTAACACCAACAACAGACTGTATGGAAAGCTCGTGGTCAAACTTATCAACGGCAGCAATTCCCTTGATCTTAACAAAGGCTCCCATCTTGATGTCCTTGGTGATAGCAGGCACATCTTCTGTATTTACGAACATCTTGACTGAAATTGAGTCAGTAAAGTCGGTAACGGCAAATATAAGGATAGTTTTTTCATTCCTTATATTTCTCTCATCATACTCGATGATCTTTCCATGGATGGTGACTTCTCCAAGCTCGCCCATAAGGTCCACAAGCTTCATGGCCTCATCATCAAAGTCTCTTCCAAAGATAACATCAGGGTTATCTGACTTTTTGTAATTGGGTCCGCCAAATTCTTTTTTGCCAAAAGACTTGCCCTTGGCGCCTTGAGGAAGTGACCTGTTTTCAAATTTAGTGGTCTTTTGTGCAGGAGCAGTTTCAGCCTGAGCGCTTTCCTTCTCCTTTTCTTTTTCCTTCTCTTCCTTTTCCTGGCTCTTTGCCTCAAGGTCTTCAAGCTTTTGAGCCATCTTACCGGCTTCAAGGCTGTAATCTGGCTCTTTATCCTCTTTTTCCACCTCTACAAATTCAGGGGATATAACGACAGACAGTCCGCATCTTTCATTGAAGATCTTGGACAGGACTCTGATAAGGTCAGGAGCTTTTCTTTTCCCAACAACACTGTCCTCAAGCCTAATGACCAGGTTGTCATCATTTGGGTACAAAAAAGAAGCCGAACGAAAGAGACTATACTCCATATGGTCATAGTCTCTAAGCTCAAGCTCAATGCTCTCTCTGTATAGGTCTAATAAATTCTCTGGTGTGTATTGGGCAGATAAGGAAAACTTCTCGTAGATCTTGATGGTGATATCCTGATCCTTAAAAAGCTGCTTTTTTATGCCATCCTCTGTCCTTCTGATGTCTGACTTGTCGATGAGATTGTTGCTCTCAATATATATTCTGATAAAGTCCTGCTTACGAGTAGTAGAGACTTTTGTAACGCTTGTCTGTTCCATGATCTCGCTTGTCTTTGAATCAAGCTTAAGACCCGGAAAAACTTCGAAAAATGCCTTCCCCATAAAACTAATGCTTCCTCACAAAACTTCACAAAAACTACTTAACAAAAGAATCCAGCTCATCCTTCAAAGTCTGCAGCAGCTGATCTTCCGGAACCTTTTTTACCACTTCGCCCTTCTTGATAAGAAGTCCTTCGTGGAGTCCTCCTGCAATTCCGATGTCTGCCTCCTTGGCCTCCCCAGGTCCGTTGACCGCGCATCCCATAACTGCAACCTTGATATCAAGATCATAGCCCTGCACCATGTTTTCAACTGCGTTTGCAAGTCCGATAAGATCGATGTTGGTCCTTCCGCAGGTTGGGCAGGAAACAACTTCTATGCCGCCCTTTCTCATACCAAGGGTCTTAAGGATTGTCTTGGCAGTCTTGATCTCTTCCACAGGATCTCCTGACAAAGAAACTCTGATGGTATCGCCAATGCCTTTATTTAAGATGATTCCAAGACCTACTGAGGACTTGATGTTTCCACCATAAACCGTTCCAGCCTCTGTGATTCCAACATGGAGAGGATACTGGCACTTTTCTGCCAAAAGCTCATGAGCCTTGACGCAGAGCATTACATTTGAAGACTTGATGCTGACAACCATGTTGTCATAGCCAAGATCCTCAATTATTCCAATCTTATCAAGGGCGCTTTCCACAAGGCCCTGTGCGGTAACTCCGCCGTATTTCTCCACAAGATGTTTTTCAAGAGAGCCGCTGTTAACTCCAACTCTGATAGGTATGTTTCTCTCTTTTGCGCAGGAAACAACAGCTGCGATCCTGTCCTTAGATCCGATGTTACCTGGATTTATCCTTATTTTGTCAGCGCCGTTTTCCATGGCTGCTATGGCCATCTTGTAGTCAAAATGGATGTCTGCAACGATGGGGATGCTGATCTGTTTTTTGATCTCAGCGATAGCCTTTGCTGCCTCTAATGTAGGCACTGTGCTTCTTATGATCTCGCACCCGGCCTCTTCAAGGCGCTTTATCTGAGCAACTGTAGCCTTTACATCCTCTGTCTTTGTGTTGGTCATGGACTGGATCAGCACTGGATTTCCGCCGCCGATCACTCTGTCGCCAATATGTATAACCTTAGTATTATCTCTATAAGCCATTTTTAATCCTCATCTAAATCATCTGGTGAATTTTGTTATGTCGTTGAACAGAACAAATACCATAAGTCCAAGTAGCGCCAGCATTCCCACCATATGCACAAAGCCTTCTTTTTCAGGTGGAACAGGCTTTCCTACAATTACCTCTATGAACTGGAATACCAGTCTTCCGCCGTCCAGCGCAGGAAGCGGCAACAGATTCATAACTCCAAGGTTTACGGACAAAAGAACTGTAAGAGACAGCATAGTCAGTACCACAGCTGATACTCCGTAGGGCTTGACCTCTTCATAGGTATCGTCCACTATCTTTACCATTCCTACAGGTCCTGAAACGTCATCCTTGTTTAGCTTACCTTTTATCAAAAGCGCAAGGCTTCTGTAAGTGGTCTTAAAGTAGTAGCGAACCTCGTACCAGGCATATTTAAGGGCCTCTGGGCCTTTAATGCTGCCGTACTCACCGAGGTAGATTCCCATGTAATATCTGCCAGCTTCTTCGTCATACTTGGGGACAAGAGTAGTTCTTTTAACCTCTCCATCTCTCTCATAGACAATGTCCATGGGGCTTCCTTCAGCAAACTGGGAGATCATGGTAACTTCCCCTGCCATATGGACCTTTTCGCCGTCGATACTTATAAACTTATCTCCAGGAAGAAGTCCCGCCTCAGTAGCAGCTGAGTCCTCAGTCATCTTGCTGATAACAGGAAAATCCCAGGCTGCAAAGCTGACCAGGATAACAGCAAGGATATAAGCAATAATAAAGTTCGCAAAAGGTCCAGCAAAAAGAGTTGCTATCCTTCTCCAGACTGGTGCATTCAGGAATGAATGCTCATCATAGCCTTCCTTTTCCTCTGCCACAGGGTCCATTCCATCAAAGACACAGGCGCCGCCAATTGGAAGAAGCTTGATGCTGTAGAGAGTCTCTCCCTTTTTCTTTTTCCAGAGAGTTGGTCCCATTCCAACAAAGAATTCATTGACCCTTATGCCACTTGACTTGGCTATGATAAAGTGGCCAAACTCGTGGGATGTGACCAGTATTCCAAATATTAAAAAGAAAATAAGTACACTAACTATCATTGTATTAGTAAAGTCCTTTTATTTTGAAGCTATTAAAGAGCAAGGTTTTCAAGAAAAGCGTAAGTTTCCTTCTCTGCTGCAAGGATCTCTTCTACGCCAGGGTTCTCTATAACCTTGTGATTTTCCATAGCTTTTTCTATCATCTCGTAGATCTGGAGGTATTTGATATCTCCCTTTAAAAATCTCTTAACTGCCATCTCATTGGCTGCGTTAAATACTGTAGGCATGCTGCCCCCACGTCTTGCAGCGTCAAATGCAAGCTTAAGACCTCTGAAAGTATCTGTATCGGGCTTTTCAAAGGTGAGGCTATGAAGTTCAAACAGATCAAGTCTCTTTTCCGCCATTGGGCGACGATCCGGGTAAAAGAGTGCGTACTGGATCGGAAGCTTCATGTCCGGAACACCAAGCTGCGCCATTACTGCGCCGTCTACATACTGAACTGCGCTGTGGACAATGCTCTGAGGGTGAACGACAACCTCAATGTTATCAAGGGATACGTCAAAGAGCCATCTGGCCTCCATGACTTCAAGTCCCTTGTTTACAAGGGATGATGAGTCGATGGTAACCTTTGGTCCCATGTTCCAGTTGGGGTGCTTAAGTGCATCAGCAGCAGTCATGTTTTCAAGCTCAGATTTCTTCTTGCCCCTGAATGGTCCGCCGCTGGCTGTCAAAAGAATCTTTTCCACCTTGTCACGGGGTTCTCCGTTTAGAGACTGGAAAATTGCGCTGTGCTCTGAATCAACAGGAAGTATGGAAACGCCCTTTTCTTTAGCAAGTGGCATGATGATGTGACCTGCACATACAAGGGTTTCCTTGTTAGCAAGAGCAATGTCTTTTCCCGCTTCAATTGCCTTGATAGTTGGCTGAATACCGATCATTCCTACAACTGCAGTAAGAACTGTATCCGCCTCTGGCACTGAAACTATTTCAAGAAGTCCTTCCATTCCTGAAAGGACCTTTATTCCAAGGTCTGAGATTTTTTCCTGAAGTTTTTTTGCTGCCATCTCATCGAACATGGCAACATACATGGGATGAAATTCCCTTACCTGCTCTTCTACTTTATCTACGCTGCTGTTAGCAGCGATTCCTACTACTGTAAGCTCCTCTTTGTTGTTTCTTACAACATCAAGAGTCTGGGTTCCGATGGATCCTGTGGATCCTAAGAGTACTATCTTTCGCATAAATGCATTTCCTTTTTAATTACAATTACATGATCTTGGTCAGAACAACTGACAAGAAATATATACATGGTGTTACAAATATCACTGAATCAAAACGGTCCATGATGCCGCCATGGCCAGGGATTATATGACCGTAGTCCTTGATGTCATGATTTCTTTTTATTCCGGAAGCAAGAAGGTCTCCAAGCTGGGAAATGATGCTTCCTGCAAAAGTTATTATAAGCAGAACATAAATAGTACCCACATTGTGAGTTACGTTGTTGTACAAAAGATATCCAAAGATTGCTCCAACAGCCATAGCTCCCAGAGTTCCGCCGATGGCTCCCTCAATTGTCTTTTTGGGAGAAAGGACTGGAACCAGTTTGTGCTTTCCAAAAGCTCTTCCTGCAAAATAAGCACAGGTATCGCAGATCCATGCGATGAATGGGATCCATGCAAAGTAAATTCCAAGTGGCCTCATCCTCAAAAGATAGATAAATGAAAGGTTGATGGGCACATATAAAAAGCTAAAGAAGCAGTATATAGCCTGTTGTGAAGTGTACTTGGGGAAAGTTAAAACGTAACATACCATTATCAGGAAGAATGCAAACATCACAGAAAAAATGAAATATCTGTAATCCCTGACAAGCATCATCTGAATGTAATGAAGCACTGTCGCTATATATCCGCAGGCTTCAAGAGCATTTAGCTTTTTCCCTGTTATATGAACTCCCAGGGCTCTTGTCATTTCAAAATAGCCTATAAGTGACACCGCAAGAAGCGCTGCCAAAAGCAGGTACCCTCCTGGTATCAGCACCGCCGCCAACACCACGCCTATTATAATTCCGCTAATAACTCTGGTCTTCAATTTTGTGTTCTCGCTTTTAAATAATAATGAGGGTCAAAAGGCACTTTTGTCCTCTTGACCCATAATTGGATCTGATATTATTGCTGGCCTTCTTTAAGTCCGCCAAACTTACGATTTCTTGTGGAATAAGACTCTACAGCCTTAAGTAGCTCCTCTTTGTTAAAGTCAGGCCATGCCACAGGAGTGTAATAAAACTCAGTATATGCACACTGCCACAGAAGGAAATT
>CAMVJI010000040.1 GCA_947167765.1 uncultured Butyrivibrio sp.
CAGAAGCACTCTGGAACTTATGAAGCTCATTGATGAAGCGGTAAATGCACAGGCTTTAAGCATGCAGTTTCCAGAAGATGCATGCTCAGCTAGTTAAACACACCTAAGTAGCACGTTGTTACAGCAAAAGTTAGGTTGAGGAGGTACAAGCTATGAAGCGTGATAACAGTATACCCAAGTGCATAAAAGAAGGTATATTATGCTTTATGACCGGAACTTTGATGTTCATCGGGAATAGCCTGGTTGTTGAGGCTGAAGAAAGCGAACCAGATAACATTAGCCCTGAAACAACCAATGATTCAGCTACTCCGGAAACCCCGGCAGAAAATGAATCTGAAAACAACTATGAGGAAGAGGCAAAAGATCTCGTTGACCTCCCGTCAGAGCCTGACACTTCTTCAGACCCTGTTGTTGAGGAAACCGGATCCGGAACAGTGACAACTGTTGAAAATACTTACACTGAAACACATGAAGATGACAATGGTGTATCTGATGCAGTTGCAACAACAACAGAAACTGTCACCGTTACAGAGGCCAATCCTGATTCATTAACTAAAGATTATGAAAATGCGACCGAAACCGAATCTACAGATGAGAACGGGAATACTGTCATTACTACTGAGGGCTCTTATGTAGAACCGGTATATACAACCGAGACAAAATCTACTACAATTATCGCCACTACAAATGAAGATCTTGCACATGCAGTCATCAACGAAGTACAAGAGCGATCTCATAACAACACAGAGAATGAAGGGATCAATCTTGATCAGGTAAGCGATAATACCTTTCTTGATAATGGTAATGATGAGAATCCAACAGCATTAAACCAGACTCAGGCTATGGAATTAGCTGGCGTTGCCGATGGGACTACTTTGGTTGTAGAGACAACAAATGGTGAATCTGTTGTCAGTGCTGATGGCGAGGAATTAAACCTTTCAAAAGGGCTTACTGATCTTATCGCCGATTCTGCTGAAAAAAATGTAGTTGAATCGTCAACCACTTATTCCCTTAATGGTAATGATGTAAGTGCTGAAGAATTAAACGAATTAGGTCCTGATTCATTAGGATATAATACTAACTTCAATATTTCCAAAGTAGGCGATGAAACAGTGATTACCTACAAAGACGCTAATGGTCAAGACGTTACTGTGAACGATGCGGATCTTAAAGCAAAAATACTTGATGGTGCTACAATTAGTCAGACCGGTACAGCAAAACAAGAACTGGAGGTATTGGAGGAGTATCAGGTTAATAGTATTACCGATGATAACGATGCCCTGAAAACTAAAATAAACGATCTCACAGCAATTGGCTACACCAATTTCAGCCTCAAAGATGGTACTGGAACATATGTAAATGGAGCAATAGAAAAAGAAACCTACAATACTCAGGCAGAGGCAGATGCAAGAGCTGCTGAGCTCAACAATGATACGGCCCACTATTCGAATGCTACAGTTACTCCAATAACAAACACTGTAACAACACCAAATACTTCAGATTACACAGGTTTAACTCCTACTGCTGCGCAGAACTTGGCAAAAGATCTGGTTGACAACCAGGGGTATGCTGAAGCAAACGTCAGTATCACAACCAATAAAACAGCTTCTGAGACTGAAGCAAACAGTATAAACGCTGACCTACTCTCAAATGAAGCCTTAGGCTTAAGTGAAAATGATATTAAAATTGTTGAAAATAAAAATGAAGACGGAACCGGAAATGGAACCTATACCATATCAATTGAGAAATCTTTCACTGACAGCACAACAGCCAATCAAATCAAAGAAGCGCTAATAGGCAAAGGCTTTGATAATGCTACAGTAGCCTCCACCCCAGGTACTGCTGACACCCTGACACCACAAACCTTTACATCTGCAGAAGCAGCTCAGGAATATGCCAATGCACATAGCGATTATACGCTTTCTCACGAATACACCTCAGAGGCTGATGCAGACAGTGCGATAGCTGCAATAAATGAGCGAAACGATTCTCATGTCACTGCAACTAAAACCAAAAATACGGATGGTTCGTATACAGTATCTGTACAAGCAAGCTATGACAATCGGGATGATGCTTGGCCACTAATTAACTTTCTTCGTGACAATAAATATAGTGTTGCCAACTATTTTAACCCTACTGAAAACTTTGAAAAAACCGGTAGTTACACTTCAGGTACATTTACCAGCCTAAGCGCCGCAGAACAACATAAAAATAGTCTTGGTAATGGGTATGCAAATGCTACAGTTCATACAGTAACAACATCTTCAGATGGTAGAGTCTTAGAAAACTTTGATGGATTCTCTCTAACTGATAAAGCAGAATATGACAGAATCAGCAAACTACCTACAGTAAACGAAAACGGTAAAACGCTCTATGTCGAAGACAACGGAAATGGTACTAAAACATACTATCAGTTGTACAAAGAAACCTATACCATTATTGCAGAATCCGGCAGTATTTCTACACCATGGGGAGGAGATCAGCATCAGGAAGGCAGCTATATTATTGGCGATAAGCACCGGATCGATAACAATGTTGATCCCAACAACCAAAATGATCCTGCCCGTTGCGTGAATTTTTCCGAAGTTTATGATCCTGACTTTACAGCGTATATCGCTCAAATGACAGATACTTTAAATGCTGCCGAAAACGACAACAACGGTTACTTAAATCCGGTTACTCGTGGTGGTGATTTTGGAGATAAAAAATATGAAATAACAGAATCTGGAACTTATTATGTAGATGCTTCTATTCGAAGTAGAATTTATGTCGCTCCTCAAAAGGATGTAACTATTATTCTGACCTCAACTACAGGTACAGCTTATGTTCCTGTTACTACAGATTATGGTTTTCAACCTGTTGATACAGGTAACGGTAAAGTAGTTAATACCAATGTAACATTTGTTACTGACGTCTCAGACGTTCAATACCGTTGCGAAAAAACTTTTGGAAACTTACTTGCGCCTACTTCAACTGTTACGCTTAATAGTTCAAGTTTCGCTGGAACAATCGTATGCGACACAATTGCAGGTTATGCAGAAGGCCACAAAGTTGAACAGGGTATCAGTGTTTACTATGTTGACACACGCCAGACAGAATTAAATTCAACATCGACCTACTACGTAACTGCAGATAAGGGGATCAGAACCTTTACGGTTTCCGCCGAAAAAAATGTCTACAGTGAGATAATTTCAGGCAGTAAGGAAGCAACAACTTATAAACTTACCGCCAGCGATACAGTTGACTTAAAGGATGTAACAGCATCAAAGGAAGTTACCAAGTACGAAGTAACCGCTGACACGCTAGCTCCAACCAAGATTTTGGTTGCAGAACGCGAGGTTAAGACTGAGACAGGTACGGCAACCCTTACCAAGACAGAAAAGACCACAACCCAGACTACACTTGACAGGACATTCTCAATCAAGATAAGCAGGTATTCAAAGGAGAGTACAACCGGTACCTGGACAGAGACTCGGACCACCGAGCTTCCTCCGGATACTCCCGATACTCCGCCGGAGACACCTCCGGATACACCGGATACTCCACCAGAGACACCTCCGGATACACCGGATACTCCAACACCTACACCGGTGATCGTTATCGATGACGTTTCACCTGTAGCACAGGAAGTAGCCCAGGTACTCGGAGCAAGAAGAGCACAGATAGCACCTTCAGGCCCGGCAGTATTAGGTGCAAGAAGAGGCAGAACCGGCGACATGGCACACAGCCCGTTATATGCAACACTCATGATCATGGGCGCATCTGCTACTGCTCTCGGCATACTGGCATCTTCAAAGAAGAAAAAGGACGAGGACGAAGACTAAACATGACACGGGGACGGTTCTAGTGTCTCATTGTGCACAATATGACACGGGGACGGTTCTAGTGACATTCCCGATTCGGTAAATGGGTTGGACCCCGGAAGATTAAATCTTTCGGGGTTCAATCTTTGCATTATTCTCGCAATTGATTATTCTGCTGTGTTATACTAAATTATGATTATCGATTTCTTTATAAAAAGGATAGAAGCGCGAAAAATGAGTGATTCCAAGCAGATGCTATTTGCAAGAAACCTAATATGTGTATGCGTCGATGACAACAAGGATGCAGACTACCAGGGGCTTATCTACCACCAGTACGCTGACGAGCCCATAAGCTTTAACGGCATCGCCGACATGATTCTGGAGATGGAGAATCTTTTCGATGAGTGGGACTTCCCCCAGAGAGGCCTTGCAGAGCGCAAGTTCGACAAGAAAAAGGAAAACCACAAAAGACCTGTACCTGAAACCGAGGATGATAAGCTCAAGATCGAGATCATTTCCGATACCCATGGAGTTCGCAACGTTCAGAACAAAAAAGGTAAGCTTGGCACCTTTGTAATCCAGGTTGTATTCAGGCAGGATGCGTCCTGGCAGGGACATGTTATTTATCAGGAAGACAACGAGAAGCTTGACTTTAACAGTGCACTTGAGCTCATCAAGATCATTGACAGGGCTGTTACTAAATAAATGTGATTGGTGTTTGAGTTGGGAAAAAAGAGAAGCAGAAAAAAGAAATTATTAGTTCTTGGCATATTGCTGGTAGTTATTCTTTTGGCCGCCATTGTGGGCTTTAAGATATATACCAGCAATTATTATGCTGCGGATGAAGTTTCCCTTGAAGCTATACAAGAAAGCGTTGGCGAGAGCGTTTCGTGTCACACAGACGATACGGGAACGGTGTTTTTGCCAAAAGGGCAGCAGGTGAAGGCTGTGATCTTCTTTTATCCTGGCGGCAAGGTTGAATACACGGCTTATAGCGCGCTTATGTACGAGCTTGCAAATAAGGGCTATATCTGTGTGCTTCCCAGAATGCCAGAGAACCTGGCGTTTCTCAGGGTGGATGCCATGGATGCCATACGAACCCAATATGCGCAGGAGATGACTGCTGTCAAGGATCTTGACTGGTACCTGGCAGGGCACTCTTTGGGCGGCGTGGCAGCAGCCAAGTATCTGACGGAGCAGGATACTCCAGAAATGGGAGGCCAGAATACAGGCAGTGGCACCAAGTCCGATGCTTTCAAGGGACTTATCTTGTGTGCGTCTTATCCGGCAGATGACCTTTCAGGTCTTCCCCTAAAATTTTTGTCCATAAGAGGCTCCAATGACGGAGTTTTGAACCTTAAGAGATATGAAGAGAGCAGAAAATTCTGGCCAGCTGACTCAACCGAGATGGTGATAGATGGCGGAATCCACAGCTTTTTTGGCTGCTATGGGATCCAGAAGGGCGACGGAGAGCCCGGGATAACCAACATGGAGCAGCTTGAGACCACAGCTACGATGATAGATGAGTGGATCGGTAACTGACCACAGGAATTTGCAAAGTTTGCAGGATGGAGGATTTTGTTTCATGGAATTTCAGATTATAGAAGTGTTTAAGAGAAGCGTAACTGCAGAGCTTGTATCTGACAAGATCTTTAAGCAGGACGCTGAATTTGACGTATATATAAACGGGGAAAAGAGCCTTAGGACCGATAGAAACGTGTTCTCTGTCATGGGGCTTTTACCTGACACTAAGTATGTGATGAAAGTTGAGGCCTCTGATGGCTCTTTTGCGGAAAAAGAATTCGTAACAGAGCATGAATCTGTACTCCTTGATGTCACAGCCTTTGGCGCAAAGGGCGATGGCAAAACTCCCGACACAGCTGCAATCCAGGCGGCCATCAGCTGCTGTCCCAAGGATGGAACCGTTTATCTTCCAGAAGGAGACTACTACTGCACACCGCTTTTTCTTAAGAGCCACATGACACTGTGGATCGGCGATGGCGCCAGGATCCTTGGGGATACTGACAGAAACCACTATCCGGTCCTTCCTGGAATGACAAGGAGCAGTGATGAAAAGAGTGAGTACAATCTCGGAACCTGGGAGGGCAACCCCCTTGACTGCTTTGCGTCCCTCGTAACTGCCGTGGATGCAGAGAATCTTGATATCGTGGGACCGGGCTCCATTGACGGAAATGCTCCAAATAGCGACTGGTGGAAGAATCCTAAGACCAAGAGAACTGCCTGGAGGCCCAATGATCTTTTCCTTGCAAGATGCAAAAAGGTCAGGGTTCAGAACGTGAAAGTTGAGAATTCACCTTGCTGGACAGTGCATCCCTATTATAGCGACGATCTTTCTTTTCTTAATCTGTACATTCACAATCCTTCAGATTCGCCTAATACAGACGGCCTTGATCCTGAGAGCTGCAAAGGCGTTCGGATCCTTGGAACTGTTATTTCTGTTGGAGATGACTGTATCGCAATTAAGAGCGGCAAGTACTACATGAGCATGAAGCACCACAAGGTTACCGAGGATGTGGTGATCCGCAACTGCAAGTTTGAGCGTGGCCACGGCAGCGTGACCGTTGGATCTGAGATTGCAGGCGGCGTAAAGAATGTGAGGGTTTCCCAGTGTATCTTTGATGGCACAGACAGGGGACTTCGTATCAAGACAAGGCGCGGCCGCGGCGAAAGGTCAGTGCTGGATGATATTCTTTTCGAAAACATTGATATGAGCGGGGTTCACATGCCCTTTACTGTAAATATGTTCTATTTCTGCGACCCTGACGGACATACAGATTATGTGCAGAATCAGGAGGCAGCTCCAGTTAACGAGATGACTCCGGCAATTGGCACGATCTCTGGCCGCGGAATAAACTGCACCGGCGCAAGTGCCTGCGTGCTGTGCGCTGTGGGACTTCCTGAGAGCCCTATCGGAAAGCTTGATTTTGAGAATATCAGGGTGTCATTCCTGCCTGAGGGTGAGCGGGTTCCGGAGCGCCCTGTCATGATGGACAACTTTGATGAGATGAGCGGCCGTAGCATTTATGCCAAGAATGTAAAAGAGCTGGTGCTTAAGGATGTTAAGATCAGTGGCAGCGCTGATAAAGAGCCTGAGCTTATTGGGGTTGAGAACAAGGTTCTTGAAGGAGTTGAATATGCTGGAAATTAAGGTTGAGAAGAGCGGCGGAGACTTTTCTTTTGTGCAGGAGGCTATTGATGCAGTTCCTTACGAGGAGAGCGCTGTTATAAGGATTGGAGAAGGTGTATTTCGGGAGAAGCTCTTTTGCGAAAAGAAGGATATCACCTTTGTTGGCGCTGGGATTGACAAGACCGTGATCGACTTTGACGATTATGCCAATGAGATCATGGATGATGGCTCAAAGCGCGGAACTTTCAGAAGTTACACCGCTTTTTTTGGAGGGAAGCGCGTTGCTGTCCGGGATATGACTATCAAAAACAGCGCAGGAGACGGCCGTGTTGTGGGCCAGGCTGTAGCAGTTTACGCTGATGCTGATGTGTGCCTGTTTGAGAATGTGGAGATGAACGGCTGCCAGGATACTCTTTTCTGCGCGCCGCTTCCAAGGGCTGAGAGGCAAAAGAATGGCTTCATGGGGCCAAGGGTCATGACTGAAAGGCGCCTTACTAAGCAGTACTACAAGAACTGCATTATTACAGGCGATGTGGACTTTATATTTGGCGGCGCTGACGCTGTGTTTGATGACTGCAGGATCGTCTGCAACGACAGGATGCACGGAAGTAACCGGATGCTTGATGTAATGGGGGCTGCAGGCAGCAAGGTGGCCAAGGTTGGAGCTGGTAATGGTGGTGCTTCTGGAGCGGGGCAAGGCGTTGCAGGTGCTGGTAAGCTTGATAAGGACCAGATCGATGTGACCGAGCGCCTTGTAAATGGATATATTACGGCGGCTTGCGGCCTTTCCGGTGATATTGGTTTTGTGTTCAGGAACTGCACAGTTACTGGAGCCAGGGGTTGCGAAGAAGGCAGCGTATTTCTTGGCCGTCCATGGCGCGAGGAAGCCAGGACCGTGTTCCTTAATTGCGCCTGCGATAAGTCTGTTGCGCCCGAGCGCTTCTCTGGCTGGGGTGGGATCACCAAGGACGAGCCACAGACTTTTTATGGGGAGTTCGGAACAAGGCTGGTAGATGGGCAACCGGTGGACCTTTCCAGCAAGAATTCATGGGTTAAGGACATTGATGAAACGCTGGCTGCGGAGCTTTCAAAAAGGGCTGATGAAGTTGTAAAGACCTGCACAGGGCAAGGAATGGCGTAAATTCAGGTATAATTGAAGAAAAGCAAAAAAGTAGCAGAAAAATGAGAAAAGTGAAATTGAAAAATAGAATACGGCTCATGGCACTGATTGTCATGGCGCTGATGCTGATGTTACTTGCTGGATGCGGGAAAAAGTCGGTGCAGCTGCCAGTGGAGCAGCCAGTGCAGCAGCCGGGACTTACTGTAGGCAGCGCAGCGGTTGAAAGTACAAGTGCAGCAGGAGCATCTAGCGACGCGGCAAGCGATGAAACCAGCATAGTTTTTTCAATTCCGGTGGAATCTGGAAGTGGCGAGGAGAATGCAACAGGTGAGGCTACAGTTGACCTGTCATCCTTCATTGAGTCAAACGAAGAAACAGCGTCCGAGAATACATCCGTGGAGACTGACGCAGCAACAGCTGTCACAAGTGCAGATACAGCGCACATTGAGCCTCTCCTTGATGAAGACGGCACCTACACCACCAAGGCAGATGTGGCGCTGTACATTCACACTTATGGGAAGCTTCCTTCAAATTTCATGACCAAGAAGCAGGCAAAAAAGCTTGGCTGGAGCGGCGGATCATTAGAGGACTTTGCGCCGGGAATGTGTATCGGCGGAGATTATTTTGGAAACTACGAGGGCTTATTGCCAGAAGATAAGGAGTATCACGAGTGCGACATAGATACTCTGGGTAAAAAGAGCCGTGGAGCAAAGCGCATCATCTATTCAGATGATGGATATATCTACTACACAGAGGACCACTACGAGAGTTTTGAACAGCTATACGGAGAATAACGATGGAACAGGTTTTTTACATCGACTTAAAGGGAATATCTACCAGAGAGGAACTTCATGATCTCCTTCGAAAAGAGCTGCCTCTTCCGGAATACTATGGCGACAACCTCGATGCCTTCTATGATGTACTGACTGAGAAAGGCGCAGGCTGGAACCTTATCTTTTACAATCAAACAAAAGTTGACGGCGGTAATATAACGGCCGAAAATGCTGACAACAATGACTATACATCAATAACAAGCGATATCACAAACTATATAACCAGGCTTGAGAAGCTCTGCAAACGCGCGGTTTCTGAATGTGACAACTTGAAGATCCGATTCTTTCCCTGAATTGTCTGCATGAGGTAATGCATTCTGCCCAATAATTGTTTGACAGCCCCTGATTTTTCCATTAACATAGTTGTATTGATGAGAGGGAGTAGCTGGTTGGCACCTGTGCCAGCTGTCGAGCCCGTCAGGACGATGCAAGTGCATCCGAGCTCGACATAAGGTTTATTACTTTACTGACAGCAAGACTTTTGTCATAGCAAAAGGGGCTATGATAGAAGTCTTTTTTGTTAACATAGAAAATCGGAGGAAAAAAAGAAATTGAAAACACTTGCTATCATTTTGTTTGTACTGATGTACATCCTGATGATCACACTGCCAAAGAGGCGTGCAATCGTGGCGTTGACAACGGCTGTTATTTTTGTGGTAACAGGAATTCTGCCGCTTAAGGACGTATTTTTCGCCATCGACTGGAACGTACTTATGATGATCTTTGGTACCATGGTCATCGTTGATTACTTCATCGATTCCAAGATGCCTAATCTTATTGCGGAAAAGCTTTTGGATGTAGCACCAAACGTAATGTGGGTTACGATCTTCATGTCCCTGTTTTCTGGAATCATCTCAGCATTCATCGACAACGTAGCTACAGTTCTGATGGTTGCACCAGTTGGTCTTGCTATTTGCAAGAAACTTAAAATATCACCTGTTTCTATGATCATCTGTATTGCAGTTTCATCAAACCTTCAGGGCGCAGCAACACTGGTTGGTGACACAACTTCCATTATGCTGGCTGCAGCTGCCAAGATGGACTTTAATGATTTCTTCTGGATGGAAGGTCATCCTGGAATCTTCTTTGCAGTAGAACTTGGTGCTCTTGCCACAGTTCCTATCATGATGTGGATATTCAGGAAGGACAAGGAGCCTGTAAGCAACGAAGAGCACACAACAGTAACAGACTACGTTCCAACAATCATGATGCTGGGACACGTTGTACTTCTTGTAATCGCTTCATTCATTCCAAACAAACCAGATGTTACCAATGGCGTGATCTGTATGGTTTGCGGAATTATCAATATCGTCTGGGAGATCTTTATCTCCAAGGGAACAGACAGTATGTGGAAGGCACTTAAGGCCATCGACTACGACACAATGCTTCTCCTCGCTGGACTGTTCTGTGTTATCGCAGGTATCACCAATGTTGGCATCATTGACGAGCTGGCTCAGCTCATTGCCACAAGCGGAAAGGGAAATGTATTCCTTCTCTATACATTGATTGTTTTCGGATCAGTTGTTATTTCAGCATTTATCGACAACATTCCATATGTAGCAACAATGCTGCCTGTTCTGGCATCTCTTTCAAGCGTAATGTCAGTAAGCCCACTGCTTTTGTACTTTGGACTTCTGATCGGCGCAACCCTTGGCGGAAACCTTACACCAATCGGTGCTTCTGCTAATATCGCTGGTGTGGGCATGCTCAGAAAAGAGGGCTACGAGGTATCCTTTGGTGACTTCATGAAGATCGGTGTTCCATTCACACTGACAGCAGTTTGCGTTGGATATCTTTATATCTGGATTGTATACGCGTAAAAGAGATAAAATCTGGATTTTTAAAATACCAAGAGATATTGTTTGGCAAGAAGCATTATCTTACATCAATCAATGATCAGGAGGTTTCATATGAGGCAGATCACACTTGGCAAAACTGGCATTACTGCGCCACAGAACGGCTTTGGCGCACTTCCAATTCAGAGAGTATCTGAGGATGAGGCTGTTAAGATTTTAAGAAAGGCCTATGAGGGCGGAATGACATATTTTGATACCGCAAGGGCCTACACTGACAGTGAGGTCAAGCTTGGAAAGGCGTTCTCAGAGGCTGGACTTCGGGACAAGCTCTTTATCGCGACCAAGACTGCAGCCACAACTCCAGAAGGCTTCTGGTCTGACCTTGAGACTTCCCTTAAGAATCTTCAGACTGACTATATTGACCTTTATCAGTTTCACATGGTAAGCCAGTGCTACAGGCCTGGTGATGGAACTGGAATGTATGAGTGCATGCTTAAGGCCAAGGAAGAAGGCAAGATCCGTCACATAGGCGTAACAGCCCATAAACTTATGGTGGCTAAAGAGTGCATAGAATCTGACCTTTACGAGACAATGCAGTTCCCACTTAGCTATCTTTCTTCTGAAAAAGAGATCGAGCTTGTGAAGATGTGCAAGGACCACAACATGGGTTATATCGCCATGAAGGGCCTGGCTGGAGGACTCATTAACCGCTCCGATGCTGCAATGGCATTTATGACACAGTTTGACAACGTAATGCCTATCTGGGGCGTTCAGAGGGAAAAAGAGCTTGATGAGTGGCTTTCATATTTTGACAACACTCCGGAAATGACAGATGAGATCAGCTCTTTTATCGAAAAAGAAAAGACAGAGCTGGCAGGGGATTTCTGCAGGGGCTGTGGGTACTGCCTGCCATGTCCTATGGGCATCAAGATCAACAACTGCGCAAGAATGTCTCTTATGATAAGGCGTGCACCATCAGAGAGCTGGCTTTCAAAAGAGTGGCAGGCTGAGATGGCCAAGATCGACACCTGCATAAACTGCAGAGCCTGTACTAAGAAATGTCCTTACGAGCTTAGCACTCCTGAGCTTCTTAAGAAAAATTATGAGGACTACAAAAAGGTACTTGCAGGTGAAGTATCAGTGATGTAAAATGATTTTGCACAATTTATTATCATGCGCAGTTAAATAAGCGCAAACCCGCTTGTTATGTGGGTTATAGGAGATACTATAATGGGATCATTAAAGGATTTATTCTTTGGTAGTGATACAGAAAGAGAGGCAAGCAACATGGAAAACGAAGAACTTCAGAAAGAGAACGCATCAGCAAATGGCGATCTTGTAGATTCCAGCATGCTGGTTGGCGATATTATTTCTAAGCATCCACTTGCAGCGCAGTTTCTTATGGAATGCGGAATGGGATGCATCTCATGCCCGGCTTCACAGATGGAGTCACTGGCTGAGGCCTGTGCAGTCCACGGAATCGACGGCGATGAGATCGTAGATGCGCTGAACGATTATCTGCTCGAGCACAACGCTTAAATTAAATAAAAAACAAGACAAGGGCAAGCCATGGGGACGGTTCTTTTGGCTGGTTTTGAAGATCAAAACCAGCCAAAAGAACCGTCCCCATGGCTTATGGAACACCCTGTCGCAATCAAACCGTCCCCTTGTTTTGTTTTTCGTTGTATAATAGTATTATCAAGTTGCGAATGTGTTTCTTTATGAGGGTATGGGAATGGCATTTAACAATCTTAACGTATTAGATATTGAAGCAAAGCATGAGCAGGATTTCAGGCGAACGATCCTTGTTGTGGATGATGAGCCGGTTAATCTAAGGCTACTGGGTAATATTCTTAAGGATGAATATGATATAGCCTACGCAGAGACTGGGGATGAAGCTCTTTTGGAGATCAAAAATCAGAAAGACTTCCTGTCACTGGTACTCCTTGATCTTCATATGCCTAATGGAAATGGCTATACAGTCCTTGAGGAAATCAAGAACAATGAGGAACTTAGGAACATTCCTGTTATTGTACTGACCGCAGATAATTCGGCTGAGGTTGAGAGTCTGCGCCGGGGGGCCATAGATTTTTTAAACAAGCCCTATGACAGGCCAGAGGTTATAAGAGCAAGGGTAAGGCGCGCCATTGAGCTGTCCATCGACAGAAACATCATCGATGCCACAGGAAAAGATAAGCTTACGGGCCTTCTTACCAAGGATTATTTCTTCCAGTATGCCAATGAGTACGACAAGTTCCACCCTGAGCAGGAAGTTGACGCTGTGGTGGTGAACATCAACAAGTTCCACCTGATAAATGAGCTCTACGGAAGGAACTATGGAGATAAGGTGCTGTGTACCGTGGCGGACGGCGTCAGGTCTTTTGCCAGAGGCTGCGGCGGCGTGGCCTGCAGGGATAATGCGGACTGCTTCTATGTCTATATTGAGCATCAGGACAACTATGATTATCTGACCAAGATCCTGGCGGACGGGCTGATCGACTTTACGGACAAGCACGATATTCACTTCAGGATCGGTATCTATCCCGATATCTATCATTCTGTAAACCTGGAGCAGCGCTTTGACAGGGCGCTCCACGCCAGCAATAGTGTTTCCAAGAATTCAAACCACGATGTCGTGGCAATTTACGATAACAATATGCATGAAAAAGAGCTCTATGAGGCCAAGCTTCTTGACGGCATTGAGAAAGCTCTTTTGGAAAAACAGTTTAATGTGGTGTTCCAGCCAAAGTATGACATCACAGGAGACGAGCCCAAGCTGTGCAGCGCTGAAGTTTTAGTCAGGTGGAAGCATCCGGAGCTAGGGTTTGTAAGGCCTGATTTCTTCATACCTTTGTTTGAGGAAAATGGCCGGATCAAGGAGCTTGACCGCTTTGTGTGGAAGGAGGCTGCCAAGCAGATAAAGCGCTGGAAGGACATGTACGGCGTGACAATGCCACTTTCTGTGAATGTTTCAAGGGTTGATATCTTTGACCCGGACCTTTTAGACTTTTTGAAGGAAATTCTGGAAGAAAACTGTCTTGAGCCGAAGGACATGCACCTTGAAATAACAGAGACCGCGTACACTGACTCGGTGACTACCATTGTTGAAGTGGTGAACAGTTTGCGGGAAGCAGGGTTCATGGTGGAGATGGACGACTTTGGAAAGGGCTATTCCTCCCTTAATATGCTGACATCCTTGCCAATCGATGCGCTTAAGCTGGATATGGGCTTTATTAAGGGAATTGCTGAGAACAACAAAGAGCTCAGCATGGTGGAATTCATCGTGAACGTGGCTAGATTCCTGGAAGTGCCCCTGATAGCGGAGGGCGTTGAAAACTCTGAGCAGTACCTGCTTCTTAAGAAGGCCGGGTGCGATGTTATACAGGGTTACTACTTCTCTAAGCCTGTCAACACCAGCGAATTCGGACATTTGATTGAGAAGAATACAGAGAGATAGCAGAGGCGGGAGATACTGATTTATGAAGCTTTGTGCTATTTATGAGGAAATGTAAGGATGTAGCCCCTATAGGCTGTGTAAGCCTTTAGGGGCTCTATTTATGCAAATCAAGTGATATGGCACAAAAATATTTATGTTCCTGCCAAAAGTGGCTTGGTAAGGATGATGGTTTCTGGCTTTTGTGCCATATCAGTAAATTTTCCCAAGTGGATACCCTAAAGTGTCTTGAAGATATTGGGGGTAGCACTTGTGCAAATTAAATCATATGGTACAAACGTTAGTTGAAGTAAGCGGGTATCCAGTACAGATACTGCAAACCGTGTGCTATATTAGACAATTTCCTCAAGTGGTAACCCTAAAACGCATTGGAAGAGCTGGGGCAGCATTCATACAAAACCTTAAATATGGCATAAACTCCCTATAGGCTGCGATTTATCCAGACAGTAATCCGGCATTTTCCTGGTGATCAACATAATATTTCCAAAATTTATGGCAATCACTCGCCAAAGTAACGATCTGCCATATCTATGACATTTACAGACGTTAAAGGATTTGCTTCTGTTTCAAAAGTGCAGATAAGGTTAATTTGCGGAACGTAGCCATTTCTTGGGTATAGCCCCATCTTATATTGGAATTTACTGATATACTTTGGGCTATCCATAAGTCCAAAATGTTCCCAGAGATATATTTTTCCTGTTTTGGGGTCAAGAATTGTAAAATCAGGATATATGGTCTCACCTTCGAGCTCAATTGCGCACTCATATCTATAGGGAATACCTCTTCGGTAGAGTTCATCAGCAATCATGACTTCTGATTTTGAGCGAACATAGTGTCCTTTCATTGTCATAAGCTTGAGATCCTCAGGGTATTCCGTGCTCTGATCATAGGGCTCTTGCAGCCAGTTTTCAGCATCAAACTGAGGAAATACTTCTGACCCAATAAGCTCTCTGATTGTAGGTGATATGCGAAAGAGTGCATCTCCATTATCTTTAGGATAAAGCCTTAAGTAAGCATCAATCGCTTGTATTTCATGTTTAAGAGAATATATAAGCCTATCCTTGTACGCCTTCATGGCTAATGACTGGGCGAGTTTAATATCTTTCTTGCTGATGTACGTTCTTGGCACCTTTTTACTACCGGATGATCTGACATGATAGTATTTTACATAAATACCATCCTTTTTAATCTTGAGCCTGCCTTCTGGATACTTGGCCTTCTCGTACTCATACAGTTCCTGGGCAAGTCTTTTTTCCAGTTTCTCACGTTCTGCCAGCATAAGTGCAGTAATGTCCATGTTGTTTGTCACCTCTTACTTGATTATTTAGATTGTTCTTTTGGAAAAACAAGGCGATACGCCAATAAAGAATTCCATAAGAATGTGCAAGAATTGCACAAATACTAGGCTAGCAGATAATTCTTAAGAATTACCATCGAAAAATATTAATTTTTCTTAAGAAATACTAAAAGCAGTTCCGAATCACATAAATATCAACCCGAAGTTCTTGTGAAAATAAATATCGTTATATCAATAAATGTTATGAAATTTAGTTTACTTTTGTGCTATTATATTGATGAAGGGGAAATGTATTAGTCTTGCACAGAGAAAGGAGCACTGATTATGCCAACTAACCAGCTGCAATATTCTCCGTTCAAACCAAATTTAAAGACAGCTCAAGTATTTGCATGGGGTGATCCGGAGTACAATTTATTTGACCAGCTCAATGAGAAGTATGAAAAGACACATCCTGAGTATCAGACTCTTTCCAGCTACGAGAAGATGGTCATTAAGCAGCAGATCCATCATGAGGCCATTGGGCTGACGCCACTGAATCTCATCATGGATTTTGTTGAAGATCCTCAGTTTGATGAATTCAGAGCAATCGAAAACATTTAACAATGTGCAGTTCGCCGCGAAGGGCATGGTTAAGCTCTTCGCGGCGATTTTATGTTTATTTTATACTTATTTCCCATTCTCATAATTGAATCAGAAGTCCCCAGGATGTACCATCTTTGTACAAGCTAAGTAAAAGGATAGTTTGCGGTTTTTTAGATGACAGCGCAGAGGGTCCAAATTGTTGCCCTTAAGCGCGTCATCAAGGGGAAAAGAATGGGACTTTCAATCGGAAGTATTGGAAATACATATGGAATGAATTATATTCAGCCAATGAATTACAGCGTTAAGAACGAGGCTGACGTGTCTGATGCATTTGTTGAAACTGGAATGTCAAATGCCATCATGAACGTGCCTCCTGTGGTTTATCCTAACGCACAGGAAATTCCTAAGGCAGATGACGAGAGTGATCCACTTGCACTTTCTATCAATTCAGTAAAAAAGAGTCAGGAAGCAAATCGTATGTATAATGATGTAGCTTCCAAATTCCAGGGCATGACCACAGGATACGCCCAGAACACACAGGCTCTTAGCTATGGAATGAGCGGCAGTTCTATCGACCTGTTCGCGTAAGGTAGGTGAATTATATAGTTGCAAAAGAGCGGGTGCCAGACGGCAGTCGTTTTTTTGTGCACTTTTTTGTGGTACTATTGTGCTATGGAAGAGAAAAATAACCGACTTAATATGATAATCGAACACATCCCAGACCTGGATCTCGTAGGCAGAGTAAGAGTTCTGCTGCGCTGGGTCATACTTGGATGTATGACAGGAGCTATAGTTGGCGCTATTGGAGCATTGTTCTCCAAGGCAATTGGCAGGGCGACAGCCTTTAGGACAAGCCATGACCTTATCATCCTGGGACTGCCACTTGCGGGACTTCTTATAGTCTTCATGTACAGGCTGTGCAAGGACTATGAAGATAAGGGCACAAACCTTGTGATCAAGTCCATCCAGGAGGGCGAGCACCTTCCGGTGATGAAGGCGCCGCTTATATTTATTTCAACCACACTTACTCACCTGTTTGGTGGATCTACAGGACGTGAGAGCG
>CAMVJI010000041.1 GCA_947167765.1 uncultured Butyrivibrio sp.
ACGACATTCAGCTTGCTGAAATGACAACTAAGTTCAGCTATCCTGAATCAATATCCATGAGGTCCTATAAGCCCACTGTAAAGGGAAATATAGTTCAGATCAAAAAAGTCATCAAGGAAGTTGAGAAGGCAAAGCGCCCAATTATCTGTGTTGGCGGCGGCGTTCATTTAAGCGGAGCAACAAACGAACTTGTAAGGTTTGCTGAGCTAAATGATGTTCCTGTTGTTTCAACCATGATGGGAATTGGTGTTATGCCAACTGAGCATCCATTATATTTTGGCATGGTGGGTAACAACGGTCAGCCCTATGCAAACAGAGCCATGAATGAGTCTGATCTTCTTTTGATGGTTGGTGCCAGGGTGGCTGACAGGGCTGTTAACAGACCGGATCTTATAACAGAAAACAAAGTAATGGTACACATAGATGTAGACCCTGCAGAAATAGGAAAAAATGTAGGACCTACCATACCACTTGTAGGTGATATCAAGCACATATTTAATGACTTCCTTGAACAGGATGATCATGCTGATGATCACAAGGAGTGGCTTACTCTTTTAAACAGTTATAAAGAGGACATGGCATCTGACAGAGTGCCAGATTATTCCATAGAAGCATACGTTGAGCCTAAGGACTTTATTTCAAGGCTCTCAAGAGCCATGAAAGACGATGCTGTTTATGTGGCAGATGTTGGACAGAACCAGATATGGTCCTGCGCATACCATATTGTTAAAAATGGCAGATTCCTTACATCTGGAGGAATGGGTACCATGGGCTATTCAATTCCTGCAGCTATGGGAGCCAAGCTTGCTGATAACAAAAAGCAGGTTGTGGCTGTAATTGGAGATGGAGCCTTCCAGATGAGCATGATGGAGCTTGCAACCATGCGTCAGTACAGGATCCCAGTAAAAATCGTTGTTCTGAAAAACGGATTCCTTGGAATGGTAAGAGAGCATCAGCACTATGCTTACAATGATGCCTACTCAATGGTAGAGCTTAAGGGAGATCCAGATCTTTCCCTGATCGCTGCTGCTTATGGCATGGAATATGTTAAGGTTGACGGAAACAGTGACCTTGACGGAGAACTTAAGGCTTTCCTTAAGGATGATACCTCATCACTTATGGAAGTCAGGGTAGATCCAATGGAGCTTACAAAATTCTGATCACAAAAAGGAAATGGCTATGAAGAGAATATATTCAGTACTGGTTGAGAATAGGGCAGGAGTACTTTCAAAGGTTGCAGGACTTTTCTCAAGAAGGAATTTTAATATCGATTCAATGGTTGTTGGTGAGACAGCCGACAGAGCTGTGTCCTGTATGACCATTGTATCTACAGGTGATGAGAGAACAATTGAGCAGATAGAAAAACAGCTCAATAAGAAGATTGATGTCATCAAGGTTAAGACCTTTAAGGAGAGCATGAGTATCAACAGAGAACTTATGCTCATCAAGGTTAAATATAACAAGGAAAACCGAAGAGACATTATGGAGAACTGCCAGATCATGAATGCTCAGATAGTTGACATGAGCAAGAACCTGATGATCATTCAGATCTGTGACACATCTGAGAGAATAGAGCTGTTTATAGAGATGCTAAAGAGTGTCAGCATCGTTGAAATCGCGAGAACTGGAACAGTTGCTCTGACCAAATGTAAGGAAAACTAAGTGCTGCTAAGGCATTTAGTAAAAGAAAATAGCTATACCCAAAATGCTTTAGCACGGTAAAATGATTACAGTTTAAAGTTTAAAAGATATTTTTGTTGACACGGGACCTAAAAGGAGTATAATTTGAATAAATTGATTAAAAAACGGTCTGATTTCATTCAAAATCCTATGAAAAACCGCAAATATTTCAAACAAAAACATCACGCTTTAAAGTGATAAAGGCAATAGGAAATATCTGAGGTTGAGAGGAGATTTATGAGTACAAAACTTAAGAAAAAAGTCTTCCAGCTACTGGTTGACAACAACCCTGGTGTACTTAGCAGGATATCAGGACTATTCTCAAGAAGAGGCTACAACATTGAGAGCATTACGGCCGGTGTTACAGCTGATCCAAGGTTTACCAGGATTACGATCGTGGCTTCTGGCGATGATGTGATACTTGATCAGATTGAGAAACAGGTCAGGAAGCTGGTTGATGTAAGAGATATCCATGAGCTTTTGCCTGATGACTCTGTATATAGAGAGCTTGCTATGGTTAAGGTCAGAGCAGAGGCTGATAAGAGACAGAGCATTCTTGCTACAGCCAATATCTTCAGAGGCAATATTGTAGATGTCAGTCCGGATTCACTTATCATCGAGATAACTGGTAGCCAGTCTAAGGTAGATGCATTTTTAAAGCTCCTTGAAGGCTACGAGATATTGGAACTGGCAAGAACTGGTATCGCAGGTCTTGGCAGAGGAACAGATAAAGTCATTTATCTGGACGAATAACTTAGTTACTAATTTAAAAATTCATAATATGGAGGATATTAAAATGTCACAGGAAGCACGTATTTTTTACCAGGAAGATTGTAACTTATCATTACTTGAGGGCAAGACAATTGCTATTATCGGTTATGGCTCACAGGGTCATGCACATGCCCTCAACTTAAAGGACTCAGGTTGCAACGTTATCATTGGTCTTTACGAGGGATCAAAGAGCAAGGCTAAGGCTGAGGCTCAGGGACTTAAGGTTTACAACACCAAGGAAGCTGCTAAGATGGCTGATATCATCATGATCCTTATCAATGATGAGAAGCAGGCTAAGATGTACAAAGAGGACATCGAGCCAAACCTTCAGCCAGGTAACATGCTTATGTTTGCTCATGGCTTCAACGTACACTTTGGTCTTATCAAGGCTCCTAAGGATGTAGACGTAGCTATGATAGCTCCTAAGGCTCCTGGCCATACTGTTCGTTCAGAGTATCAGGCTGGTAAGGGAACACCTTGTCTTGTAGCTGTTGAGCAGGATGCTACAGGTAAGGCTCTTGACCTTGCGCTTGCATATGGCGCTGGAATCGGCGGAGCAAGAGCTGGTCTTCTTGAGACAACCTTCAGAACTGAGACAGAGACTGACCTCTTTGGTGAGCAGGCAGTTCTTTGCGGCGGTGTTTGTGCGCTTATGCAGGCTGGTTTTGATACACTTGTAGAGGCAGGCTACGATCCAAGAAACGCATACTTTGAGTGCGTACATGAGATGAAGCTTATTGTAGACCTTATTTACCAGTCAGGCTTTGCTGGAATGAGATATTCAATCTCTAACACAGCTGAGTATGGTGACTATGTAACAGGTCCTAAGCTCATCACAGACGAGACCAAGAAGACAATGAAGAAGATCCTTTCAGATATCCAGGATGGAACATTTGCTAAGGAATTCCTTCTTGATATGTCAGAGGCTGGCGGACAGGTACACTTCCAGGCTATGCGTAAGCTTCACGCTGAGCATCCATCAGAGAAGATCGGTGCTGAGATCCGTAAGCTCTACAGCTGGAACAACGAGTCTGATAAGCTTATCAACAACTGATCTCTTCGTTGAAAATGTAAATAAATTAGACTATTATTTAAGAGTGCCATTTTTATTGGCACTCTTAATTTTCGGGGGAAAATAGTTTGCTATGTCTACAGTAACGCTTAAAACAGCATATGTTGAAAAAAGCACAGAAACAAAGCCATATTACAATCCGCTTTTTATGCTGCTTAGTTCATTTCTTATGTATGTTCTTGCTATTTTGCCCATCCTTGTAAAGAGAGGACTTCCTTTCTTTTATTATGGAGACTATAATGTTCAGCAGGTTCCCTTCTATATCCTTGCCCACAGGGCTGTAAGGAGCGGAGAGTTTTTCTGGAACTGGAATGTGGATCTTGGCGGCTCCATGGCAGGAGACTTTTCTTTTTATCTGTGGGGAAGTCCATTCTTTTGGCTCACTGTACCTTTTCCAGAAAGCGCAATTCCTTATATAATGCCATTTTTGATGGCTCTTAAGTATGCTGTAGCAGCTACTCTTGCATATATTTATATAAAACGCTATGTTCACAAGTATATATACGCCATGATCGGCGGTTATCTTTATGGATTTTCTGGCTTTAATGCATGCAACATAGTGTTTAATCATTTCACTGATTCAGTGTGCTTTTTTCCTTTGTTTTTGATCTTTTTTGAAGAACTAATGGAATGTGAGATTTCAGAAAATGGGAAACTAAAACATTCTGGACTTTTGCTTTTAAGGTTTACAGTGATGACAGCCTTTATGGCTATCATTAATTATTACTTTTTCTTTGGACAGATACTGTTTCTTGTTATCTATTTTGTTGTCAGGTACAGAAAAGCGAAATCGCTATATGATTTCTTTATAAGACAGCTAAGACTTATTTTAGGCATATTCTTTGGAGTATTACTTGCCGGCTTTTTCCTGGTTCCTGCATTTATGGGGGTTCATGGAAACTCGAGACTTGACAATATCATAACGGGCTACAACTTGTTTATCTACCCCAGCGGCAAGATGATATGGGATATTTTTAAGAGCCTTGTGATGCTGCCTGATATCATCGGTAAGGGAACCCTATTTTACACAACAACAGTCAAAAACGCATCACTTGCATCATATCTTCCAATGTATGGAATTGCCGGTGTTATGGGCTTTATGCTTTTGAACAGGAGAAAGAAGAACTGGGAAAAGACTCTGACTATCCTGTTTCTGATAATAGCAGTCATTCCGGTTTTGAATTCGGCTTTTTCTCTGTTTAACACTTCTTACTACGCAAGATGGTTTTATATACCTGTTTTGTTCATGTGCCTTGAAACTGCGCAGATTGCTGAAAGAGGTAAGAGCATACAGCTTAAAAAGGGCGTTGTGATCGAGGTTTTGTGTTTCCTTTTCTTTGTACTTGTGTATTTTCTGCCGAGCACCGATGAAAATGGGGAAATCTCCATGTTTAATATGACTGAGAATCCATCCATTTTCTTAAGGGATGTTCTCTTTACCGGACTTTTGCTTCTTTTCCTTATTGTGTCGGTATTTCTTTTGCCCAAAAAGAAAAAGGTAAGGGATGTGATAATCCTTTCATTTGTGATGGTATCCTGCATTATTTCGACCTACGTGCCTGTCAAAAATGGAAGCTCCATCATCAGCGATACGGGAAAAGAGATGTGGCAGGAGCAGATGCTCTACAACAAGGTGGAAGTGGACATGTCGCAGTTTTTACGAGGAGAGGTTGACTCTACATCCACCAACTACGACATGGTCTGGGGAATACCTTCGATACACTGCTTTTTAAGCACCGTTCCAGCGCCAATATTTGATTTTCTTGAGGGTTCTTGTGGTATTACAAGGACGGTTGAAACAAATATCCCGGTAGAAAGAGCGGGAGTAAGGGCGATCCTCTCAGCTAAATACTATTTTGAGAATGCCATAATCAGCAAAAACAGGGTCTATTACAATGACGAAGGCACTGATGGCTATGTCTACGTGGACACTCAGGACGGATTTGATATTTTTGAAAACACTAATTATATCCCAATGGGATTTACGTATGACTGCTATATTACAGAGTCTGAGTGGGAGGACCTGGATGCCAAAGAGCATGATCTGGATCTTTCAAAGGTTCTGATCATCTCAGATGATGACGCTATAAAGCTGATGGGAAGCCTTGATATGGTTGAGCTTTCAGCTGAGGATATTATTGAAAGCCCGCTAAATTACTATGAGTTTACAGGCGAATGCAAGAAAAGATCTGAGGGAGCATGTACAGTTTTTTTACCTGATACAAAGGGATTTAGCGCAGTTACAGGAAATATAAAGGGGGATAAGCTTCTATTTTTCTCTGTTCCAAGGTCAAAGGGATTTAGCTGCACTGTTGACGGAGTAGCTACACCGATCTATACAGCAGATTATGGACTTATGGCTATTCCTGTATCTGAGGGAGTGCATGATATAAGAGTATCCTACAGGCCAGAAGGACAGGTTGTGGGGATCATATGCACATTAGTTGGAATGGCTGCTGCTGTCGGATATATTTTGACATTAAAAAAAGTCAAGAAAAACGATTAAATTTGTTATGTTGTTTGTAACATGGACAGCATGTTATATTTACTATTATCTAATTGATAATAATTAAGGAATGGTAAGGAGAGATACGGTATGAGTGGAATGACCATGAGCCAGAAGATTCTTGCACATCACGCAGGACTTTCACATGTGGATGCAGGACAGCTTATTGAGGCGGATCTGGACCTTGTTCTTGGAAATGATATAACAAGTCCGGTAGCCATTGGCGAGATGAAGAAATTCACAAAGGGCGGGGTTTTTGATAAGGACAAGATTGCGCTTGTTCCAGACCACTTTGTTCCCAATAAGGACATTAAGTCGGCAGAGAACTGCAAGTGTGTACGTGAATTTGCAAAGAGGAACGAAATAACTAACTACTTTGAGGTAGGACAGATGGGTATTGAGCATGCTCTTTTACCAGAAAGAGGGCTTACAGTGCCAGGAGACCTTATAATAGGTGCTGACTCACATACCTGCACATATGGTGCTCTTGGAGCATTTTCAACAGGTATAGGTTCTACAGACATGGCTGCAGGAATGGCAACCGGAAAAGCCTGGTTTAAGGTTCCTTCCGCCATCAAGTTTAATATTGTTGGTAAGCCTTCTAAGTGGGTAAGTGGTAAAGACGTTATCCTTCACATCATTGGCCTTATCGGAGTTGATGGAGCTCTCTATAAGTCAATGGAATTTGTTGGAGATGGAATCAAGAGTCTTTCCATGGACGATAGATTTACAATTGCTAATATGGCCATTGAAGCCGGTGGCAAAAACGGAATCTTCCCAGTAGATGAAATCGCTATAGAGTATCTTAAGGAGCATGCTCCAGGTAAGAAATACGAGATCTATGAAGCAGATGAGGATGCTGTATATGATGCAGAGTACACCATCGACCTTGGAAGTCTTAAGTCTACTGTTGCATTCCCACATCTTCCTGAAAATGCACACACCTTTGATGATATTGGAGATATCAAGGTTGACCAGGTAGTTATCGGTTCATGTACAAATGGAAGACTTGATGACCTTAGATGTGCTGCCAAGATCCTTGAAAACAGACATATTGCAGAAGGCATGAGATGTATTGTTATACCTGCAACCCAGAAGATTTATTTAAAGGCTATGGAAGAGGGACTTCTTCGCACATTTATCGAGGCAGGCGCCATAGTTTCAACTCCTACCTGTGGACCATGTCTAGGTGGATACATGGGAGTTTTGGCTTCAGGTGAAAAGTGTGTTTCCACAACCAACAGAAACTTCGTTGGCAGAATGGGAGCCATTGATTCTGAGATCTATCTGGCTTCTCCTGCAGTTGCAGCAGCCAGCGCAGTAACTGGAAAATTATCACAGCCATCAGAGCTTGGACTTTAAGGAGGAATATATGAAAGCTGCAAAGGGAACAGTTTTTAGATATGGAGATAATGTAGATACAGACGTTATCATTCCTGCAAGATACTTAAACAGCACTGATCCAAAGGACCTTGCTGCTCATTGCATGGAAGACATTGATAAGGAGTTTGTAAATAAGGTAAAGGCAGGAGATATCATTGTAGCTGATAAAAACTTTGGCTGCGGATCATCCAGAGAACATGCACCAATTGCCATAAAAGCTGCAGGAGTTTCCTGTGTTATAGCTAAAAGCTTTGCCAGAATCTTTTACAGAAACTCCATCAACATCGGCCTTCCGATCATTGAATGCGAGGATGCACCAGACAATATAAGTGCAGGGGATGTTGTTTCTATTGACTTTGATTCTGGTCTCATCACAGATGAGACAACAGGAAAGACCTTTAAAGGCCAGGCATTTCCTCCTTTCATGCAAAAGATAATCGACTCTGAAGGCCTTGTTAACTACATAAATTCAAAAGAGTAATTTTACGCCACAGCATAGCTATTGCTGTGGCGTTATTTTTGCAAATGTATTATTATAATAAGGTATGTAATTTGATTGGAGGAATGTATGGGAAGGCTATTCTGTGTTATACCCTGTTATAATGAGCAGGAGGTTCTGCCAGAAACTTCAAGTCGCATTCGCGACAAGCTTTTAGACCTTATATCTAAAAATAAAATAGACAATGACTCAAGGATAGTCTTTGTTAATGATGGATCTAAGGATGCTACCTGGGATATCATAAAAGACCTTCATCAAAAGGATCCTGTTTTTCAGGGCATCAACCTGTCCAGGAACATGGGGCATCAAAATGCACTTCTTGCTGGACTTATGACAGTTAAAGATTCCTGCGACTGTGCTATCTCTCTTGATGCAGACCTTCAGGATGATATAGAAGCAATAGAGGCAATGATCGACAAGTTTAATAAGGGAGTAGATGTTGTTTATGGCGTTAGAAGTAAGAGAACAACAGATACTTTTTTCAAGAGATTTACTGCTGAAGGCTTTTATAAAGTCATGAACAGCCTTGGGGCCAACACTGTATACAATCATGCGGATTACAGGCTTATGAGCAGACGAGCTCTCCTTGGACTTGCTGAGTTTGGTGAAGTCAACCTCTTTTTAAGGGGCATTGTTCCAATGGTGGGCTATAAGAGTGATGTGGTCTATTATGAGAGAGCAGAGCGCTTTGCAGGAGAGAGCAAGTATCCGCTAAAGAAGATGCTCAGTTTTGCTGTTGAGGGAATAACAAGTCTCTCAACCAAGCCAATCAAGCTTATAACAGGACTTGGAATATTTATTTTTCTTGTTAGCATTGCGGTATTTATCTATTCCCTTATCCGCTATTTTAACAATGAGACAGTTCCTGGATGGACCACAACAGTTCTTTCAGTCTGGTTTATTGGCGGACTTATGATGATATCCCTTGGGGTTATAGGGGAGTATATTGGCAAGATTTATCTTGAGACCAAGAACAGGCCAAGATTTATCATAGAATCATATCTT
The DNA here is from genome assembly GCA_947167765.1 of uncultured Butyrivibrio sp. Classification (GTDB taxonomy): domain Bacteria; phylum Bacillota; class Clostridia; order Lachnospirales; family Lachnospiraceae; genus Butyrivibrio. Next base: position 8,917 of record CAMVJI010000041.1, read on the forward strand.
AGTGATGATCCAGAACAAAAGAAATAAAGGTAGGAAATGTAAGAAATGGCAAAGAAACCAGAAGATTTTAAAAAAGAAATGGAAGATAATATGAGAGCCAAGCTCTCTGAGTATAGCCATGTTAAGAAGGTTATCGGAATAGTAAGTGGAAAGGGCGGAGTAGGTAAGAGCCTTGTAACTGGTCTTTCCGCTATTTCTATGTGCAGAAAGGGCTACCAGACAGCAATTATGGACGCTGATATCACTGGCCCTTCAATTCCCAAGATGTTCGGAATTGGAAAAGAAAACTATGCTGATGAAACTGGCATGCTTCCAGCAGTTACAGCAGGTGGCATGAAGATAATGTCCCTTAACATGCTCATGGAGAATGAAACAGATCCTGTTATCTGGAGAGGACCTGTAATTGCAGGTATCGTTAAACAGTTTTGGTCTGATGTAAACTGGGGGGACGTTGACTTTATGTTTGTTGATATGCCTCCAGGAACTGGCGATGTGCCTCTTACTGTATTCCAGTCACTTCCAGTTGATGGCATCATTGTTGTTGCAACTCCCCAGGAGCTTGTTGGAATGATCGTTGAAAAGGCCATAAACATGGCGAAGATGATGAATATTCCTGTACTTGGAATAGTTGAAAACATGAGCTATATGACATGCCCACATTGCGGCGAGCCTATCTATATGTTTGGCGAGAGCAAGATTGATGATTACGCAGCATCTCTTGGCCTTTCAGTACTTGGCAAGATTCCAATGAACCCTGATTTTGCTGCCAAGTGCGATGCTGGCCGTGCTGAAGATATTGAATTTGAAGGCCTTGAAAAATTAGTTTCAGTTCTTGATGGAATGAAGGAATGATCTTATGAAGATGAAACCTGAGAAAAACCAGATCACCTGGGGTATCACACTATTTTTGGTAATAGTGGCTTCACTTTTAGCATACTATTTCCTTTTTCATGGAAAGATAATAATAGATTTCTTTGAAAAGATCCTGGATTCCATATCAGGTATCATAATCGGAGTCATAATTGCGTATATTTTGATCCCTCTTCAGGATACTATCGAAGGAAAGTTTCTTGTTCCTATCTATAAAAAGAGGGGATATGATATTTCTTTTGCTGAAAGTGCCAACTGGAAAAAGAGAAGACAGATGAGAGGCATCGCAGTACTATGTACAATGCTGATCTTCATCTTTATTGTATTTTTGCTGGTAAGGATCATTATTCCTCAGCTCATCAGCAGTGTAAGAGAGATCATCAATAATCTTCCTGTTTATATTAAGAACATTGATGATTATTCAAATCTTCTCCTTGAGAACAATCCTGAGCTCAATGAATTTATTGATTCCCAGCTGACTTCCTACTACGCGACACTTTCAAGCTTTGTTACTCAGAATATCAAGCCTTATCTTCCTGAGGTGGGCACCATTGTAAAAGTGGCAACAAATAGTGTGTTCTCGGTAATTGGAGTTGTATTTGATTTCGTAGTAGGCCTTATTGTTGCTGTATACGTTTTAAACTCCAAGGAGAGATTTACAACAAGAGGCAAAAAGATGGCTTACGCTTTCTTTAAAGAAGACTTTGCCAACGAACTTGTTGGAGGATTCAGGTTTGTGCATAACACCTTTGAAAGCTTTATTGGTGGTAAGCTCATCGACTCCATGATCATCGGAGTTATCTGTTATTTTGGATGCATTATTCTTGATATAAACTATCCAGTTCTTATTTCTGTGATAGTAGGTGTGACCAATATAATTCCTTTCTTTGGTCCTTACATTGGAGGTATAGCAGGAGCACTTCTTCTTGTTTTGATCGAACCTATACAGGCTCTTATCTTTTTGATATTTGTCATTCTGCTTCAGCAGTTTGATGGCAATATTTTGGGACCAAGGATCCTTGGGGGCTCAACAGGCCTTTCAAGCTTCTGGGTTATTTTCTCCATAACCTTCTTTGGCGGACTTTGGGGAGTTGTTGGATGGCTTATTGGCGTTCCTGTTTTTGCTGTATTCTACGCCCTTGTCTCCAGGATAACCAATCATTATCTCAGGAAAAAAGAGCTTTCAGAGTTTACCGGTGATTATTACGATCTGGCCTATATTGAGGACAAAGAGTACAAGCTCCTAAGCGATAAGAGTAATACTAAATTTAATGCAGTCAAGAAAACATCAACGTTTAAAAAGATTTTTAGTGGAAATAATAAACTTGACGCAGGAAAAAAATGAATTATAATTGTTACTAATTAGTGCTTTGAAGTGCTAAAGCATAAGGAAGGGGACTGAAATAAAATGGCTAAGAAGAATTTAGACTGGGCTAACATTGGTTTTGCTTACCATGTAGCAGACAAGAGATATGTTTCCAACTTCAAGGATGGAAAATGGGATGACGGCGTCATTACCGAAGATTCCAAGGTGGTCCTTAGCGAGGATGCAGGCGTACTTCACTACGCACAGGAGTGTTTCGAGGGACTTAAGGCTTATGAGACTGAGGATGGCAGGATCGTTACTTTCAGACCTGACCTCAATGCAAAGAGAATGGTTGACTCAGCTACAAGGCTTGAGATGCCACCATTTCCTGAGGAGAGATTCATCAAGGCTGTTGAGGAAGTTGTTGCGGCTAACAAAGACTGGGTTCCACCTTTTGGAAGCGGAGCAACACTGTATATCAGACCTGTTATGTTTGCAACAGGCAATGTAATTGGCGTTAAGCCTGCTGATGAATATCAGTTCAGGATTTTTGTTACACCTGTAGGACCATACTTTAAGGGCGGTGCTAAGCCAATTGTTGTAAAGATCAGTGACTTTGACAGAGCAGCACCTCATGGAACAGGTAACATCAAGGCTGGACTTAACTATGCTATGAGCCTTCACGCTATCGTTACAGCACATGAAGAGGGATTCGCTGAGAATGTATATCTTGATGCTGAGTCAAGAACATACATCGAGGAGACAGGTGGAGCTAATATAATCTTTGTAACTAAGGACGGCGGACTTGTAGTTCCTAAGTCACATACAGATTCAATACTTCCTTCTATTACAAGAAGATCAATTGTTTATGTAGCGAAAGAGATCCTTGGACTTAATGTAGAAGAAAGACCTGTTAAGCTTTCAGAAGTTCCTGAGTTCGTTGAAATGGGTCTTTGCGGAACAGCAGCTGTTATAAGCCCTGTTGGTAAGATCAATGATCACGGAAAAGAGATATGTTTTAAGGCTGGTATGGAAGAGATGGGACCAGTTATCAAGAAACTCTATGATACTCTTACCGGTATCCAGATGGGCAAGATCGATGCTCCAGAAGGATGGATTCACGAGATAAAATAATACAAGATATACATTATTTCCGGATGGGATTGCTCCTATCCGGAATTTTTTGTATTATGATATACTATATGAACATTTAATTTTTGAATAGGAGTTTGATTTGAAAGAGCTAAATTCATGTAAGGAAGCGATGGCTAATAGCATAGAGAACAAGTATTTCTCAGTTGCTCATCTCTATAAGGATGAAAAAGCTATGGAAATGCACATTCATGACTGTTATGAAGTGTATTTTTCTATTTCTGGTGGCAAGCAGTTCCTTATAGATAATCAGGTTTACGATATACAGCCAGGAGATCTTTTCCTGATCAATCAGTATGATTCGCATTATCTTACCCAGATTGACAAAGAACTTCATGAGAGAATTGTTATCATGATAGATCCTGATTATATGAAGAGCATATCTTCTGAAGAGACTAACCTTGATGGATGCTTTTCAAATCGCCCTGAAGGCTTTACTCACAAGATAAGCCTTACCCAGGAGCAGCAGAGCCGTTTTCTATACTTTATAAATAAGATTGTAACCAGCAACGGTTATGGACATGATCTTCTTGAAAGAGCTACATTTACTGAGCTTTTTGTCATGATAAACAAGCTCCTTAAGGATAAGGAAGATAAGAGAGGAAGTGAGCAGACTGCTACATATAATGAGCAGGTAGATGCAATACTTTCTTATCTTAATAATAATATCCAGTATCCAATAAGTATTGGAGATCTTTCAAAGCAGTTTTTTATAAGCGAATCTTATATTTGCAGAATATTTAAATCTGCAACTGGAACAACTATCAATAAGTATATGACAGCCAGACGTATTTCCATTGCGAAATCTCTTTTGGCAGAAGGAATTGGAGTAAGTGAAGTCTGCGAAAAATGCGGCTTTTCTGACTACAGTAATTTCCTTAAGGCCTTTACCAAGTCTGTTGGAATATCACCAAAGAAGTACTCCCAGAACTGCAACAGGTGATATCCGCAGGTAAAATAAAAATAATTGTTGACAAATAGTGTCCCGGCATATAAAATAGCTAAGTACGCTATTGAAAAAACGTAATTGATTGCCGTGTTTGCGGCTTTTCGTATACGGATACAGTAAGGAGGTGTTACTGAAATGTCAATCTGCCCAAAGAATAAGTCATCAAAAGGACACAGAGATCAGAGAAGAGCTAACTGGAAAATGACAGCTCCTACTTTGGTTAAATGTAGTCACTGTGGAGCTCTTATGCAGCCACATTGCGCTTGCAAGAAGTGCGGTTACTACAACAAGAAGAGCATTGTTGAAGTTGAGGCATAATTTTAGTAAAACCGGATATTTTACAAGAGCTTAGAGGCTTTCTGACACATGTCAGAAAGCCTTGATTTTTGTGTATTCATTTAGTACACTAGATTTTGTTCTAATTAAACTTACGGAGATATAACATGGCAGATATTGTAAGGGTTGCAGTTGATGCAATGGGCGGAGATAACGCACCTTTTGTAACTGTTAAGGGCGCAGTTGATGCTACTAAGGAATCAGATAGCCTCAAGGTTTTTCTTGTTGGTCAGAAGGATAAGGTAGAAAGTGAGCTTTCTAAATACAAGTATGATCCTGGCAAGATAGAGGTTGTAGATGCTACAGAAGTTATTGACATGGCAGAGCCCCCTGTAATGGCTATTCGCAAAAAGAAGGATTCTTCTATTGTAAAGGCTATGTACATGGTCAACCATGGAGAGGCTGATGCATATGTATCTGCCGGATCAACAGGAGCAACTTTAGTTGGAGGCCAGGTAATAGTTGGAAGACTTAAGGGTGTTGACAGAGCACCTCTTGCGCCGCTTATTCCTACAGAGAAGGGCAATTCTCTTCTTATCGACTGTGGAGCTAATGTAGATGCAAGAGCAAATCACCTTGTTCAGTTTGCCAAGATGGGAACCGTATACATGGAGAACATCATGGGCATCAAGAATCCAACAGTGGCCATAGTCAATATTGGTGCTGAGGAGGAGAAGGGTAACGCTCTGGTAAAAGAGACATTCCCACTTCTTAAAAACTGTCCTGATATCAATTTCATTGGCAGTATTGAGGCAAGGGACATTCCTGCTGGTTATGCAGATATTATTGTTTGTGAAGCCTTCACAGGTAATGTGATCCTCAAGATGTATGAAGGTGTTGCCAAGTCCATGATGCATGTTATCAAAAAGAGCCTTATGGGTAGCCTGAAGACCAAGATTGGTGCACTTCTTATTAAGAATGACCTTAAGAAATCTCTTTCTGATTACAGCCTTGAGAAGTATGGCGGAGCTCCAATGTTAGGGCTTAAGGGCCTTGTAGTCAAGACCCATGGAAGCTCAAGCGATATTGAGATCAAAAACTCGATTTTGCAGTGTGTGACCTTTACAGAACAGAGAATTAGTGAGAAGATTAGCGCAAAGATTTCAGAGTAATCTGGCGCTGATAATATATTTTTTAATTAAAGATCGGAGACATAATATGGAATTTGAAAAGATGAAAGAAGTTATTGCTAATGTGCTCAATGTTGATCCTGAAGAGATCAAGCTTGAGACTACATTTACTGAGGATCTCGGTGCAGATTCACTTGATCTTTTCCAGATAATCATGGGACTAGAGGATGAGTTTGATGTTCAGATCGATCCTGAACAGACTGAGAATATCTCAACAGTTGGCGAGGCTGTTGAACTTTTGAAAAACGCTATCTCAAATAAATAATTCAAAATGAGGCAGCTTACGTGCTGCCTCAAATTTTTATATTTGGAGTTTATATGTTAAAAGATACAGATATTGAGAAATTTGAGAAGCTCATTGGATATACTTTCAGGGATAAGGCTTTGATAACTCAGGCCTTTACCCACAGCTCTTTTGTTAATGAGCAAAAGATCGGGAAAAAGCCAGACTATGAGAGGCTTGAATTTCTAGGTGATGCTATCCTTGAGATGATCTCCAGCGCCTACCTTTTTAGAACATTTCCTGAAAAGAAAGAGGGGGAAATGTCCAAGATGAGAGCATCTCTTGTTTGTGAGGGCGCTCTTGCGTATGATTCAAATGCCCTTAATTTAAGAGAATTTATTCAGCTTGGTAAGGGTGAAGAGGCAACCGGCGGAAGAAATAAAGAATCCATAATTGCTGATGTAATGGAGTCAGTTATTGGAGCACTGTTTTTGGACGGGGGAATTGAAGAGTCCAAGAGATTTATTGACGCATACGTTCTGTCAAATATTGAGGCAGTTCAGATGTTTGTGGACAGTAAGTCGATCTTACAGGAAATCGCTCAGGGTGAGAATCTTGGCGAGGTAAGGTATGAAATTTGTGGCGAAAGTGGACCAGAACATGATAAAATATTTGAGGTTCGCGTTTTCGTTGGAGCTGATAATTTGGGAGAGGGGACAGGAAAGACCAAAAAGGCCGCTGAACAACAGGCAGCTTATAAGGCCGTTCTTGTATTGAAGAATAAGCAGTAATGTATTTAAAATGCATTGAGATCCATGGCTTTAAGTCATTTGCCAATAAAATAAAATTTGATTTTCATAATGGTATCACTGGAATCGTAGGACCTAACGGCTCAGGTAAGAGTAATGTAGCTGATGCTGTAAGATGGGTCCTGGGTGAGCAGCGTATCAAACAGCTGCGTGGTGGAGCCATGACAGATGTAATCTTTTCGGGAACAGAGCTTCGTAAGCCTCTGGGCTACGCTTTTGTTGCCATCACTTTGGATAATTCCGATCATTCCCTTGCCATTGATTATGATGAAGTTACTGTATCAAGGCGTCTTTACAGGTCTGGAGAGAGCGAGTACATGATAAATGGCTCTACCTGCAGACTTAAGGATGTCAATGAGCTTTTCATGGATACAGGTATTGGTAAGGAAGGATATTCCATAATCGGACAGGGCCAGATCGATCAAATCCTTTCAAGTAAGCCGGAGGACAGACGTAATCTTTTTGATGAAGCCGCTGGTATTGTTAAGTTTAAGGCCAGAAAAGAGACAGCCCTTAAAAAGCTGGAAGAGGAGAAGCTTAACCTCACCAGACTTTCTGATATTCTTTCAGAGCTTGAAAAACAGGTTGGACCTTTGGAGAAGCAGTCTGAAGTTGCTAAAGAGTACCTTAAGTACAAGGAAAGACTTAAGACTCTTGATGTAAATATGTTCCTTGTAGAAAACAAGCATCAGAAAGAACAGCTTGAAGAGGCAAATAAAAACTATGACATTGCTTCAGAAGCACTTGCTGAGGCAAAAGAATCCTACGATAAAACAAGACAGGAATACGAAAATATTCAAAAACAGATCGAAGAGATCGACAAAGAGATCGAAGAGATCAGAGCAAAGATCACAGATTCTTCCGTTAAAAAGGAAAAACTTGAGGGACAGATTGGTATCTTAAATGAAAAGATAAAGTCTGCCTCTGAAAATGATGCTCATTTTAAGAAGAGAGAAAAGGACGAGCAGGAAAAGCTTGACCTTCGAAACAAGGAAAAGGATAAGTACCTTGAAGAAAAGGAAGCTATAGACAAGGAAGCTGATACTTTATCTGCTGACAGGAATGAAGCGAGAAAAGAGCTGGATAAGGTTCTTTCTCAGATTGAAGATATCAACAACGAGATTGAAGAGTGCAAGAGCACTATCATCAAGACTCTTGAAACAAGAGCAAACATAAAGAGTAAGCTTAGTAGTCTTGAAACCATGAAGGAACAGGTCAACATCAGAAAGGCTGAGCTTACAAGCAAGCTTGTAAGGGCCAGATCTGATGAGTCCAAGCAGGAAGAGACTTTAAAAAAGCTCCGTGATGAGTTTGACAGCATCACTTCAGAGA
>CAMVJI010000042.1 GCA_947167765.1 uncultured Butyrivibrio sp.
AAGAAGATATGAATTTCCTTAACTAAATGACATTGGGACGGTTCTTTTGGCTGGTGAGACAGTGGGGGACATCCCCCACTGTCTCACCAGCCAAAAGAACCGTCCCCGTGGCTTCCAGCCAAAAGAACCGTCCCCGTGTCTCGTCCCCCAATGACTCATTTTTTATGCTAGAATTAATTTACAGGAGGAAAAAGACATGATCAGAAAATTCAGGATAGGTGATCCAATACCCACAGATGCAGTGGTGGAGGATATAAATCTTTCAGAGGGCAGTATTCCTTACTTTGATACCGACAAAGAGGATAAGTCGTTATCTCTTTTCCTTGATGAAAAGGACAAGGTATTTGGCCTTGGAGAAACCATAAGGGGCATCAATAAAAGGGGATGGCTCTATGTTAGCAACAACTCTGACGATCCAAATCACACGGAGAACAAGCACTCCCTTTATGCTTCCCAGAACTTTTTGATCGTCTATTCCAAAAAGAAAACCTTTGGAATTTACATTGATACTCCAGGGCGCGTAAGCTTTGATATTGGCTACACACTTCATAACAAGATGACTATTTCCTTTGAGGATTTTGATGCGGACATTTATATTGTTGATGGTGACAGTCCGCTTTCTATTGTGGCGTCCTTCAGACACCTTATTGGACGTAGCTACATTCCTCCAAAGTGGGCCTTTGGCTTTGGCCAGAGCAGATGGAGTTATTTGACTGCAGATGAAGTAAGAGAGGTGGCAGATAAGTATCAGAAAGCAGGCATTCCTATCGATATGATCTATCTTGATATCGACTACATGGAGCGCTACAAGGACTTTACCATAGATGAAAAAGCTTTCCCTGATTTTGAGAACTTTGTTCACGAGATGAAAAACAGGGGAATCCATCTTGTTCCTATCATTGATGCAGGTGTTAAGATCGAGGACGGCTACGACATCTATGAAGAAGGCGTAAAGGGCGACTACTTTGTGAAAAAAGAAGACGGAGAAAACCTTGTGGCTGCTGTCTGGCCTGGTAAGGTCCATTTCCCTGACTTTCTTAAGGACGATGCAAGAGCATGGTTTGGCGGAAAGTATAAGATATTAACAGATATGGGAATTGACGGCTTCTGGAATGATATGAACGAGCCGGCAATCTTCTATACAGAAGACCATCTGGCTGAAGTATTTGACCAGATAGACACCTATAAGGGCAAGAATCTTGGCGTCAGGGAATTCTTTGGATTCAGGGATCTTATCGCTCACATCAGTAACAACGAGGCTGACTATAAGCGCTTTTACCATGAGTATAAGGGTAAGAAGATAAGACATGACAAGGTCCACAACATCTTTGGTTACAACATGACCAGGGCAGCAGGAGAGGCCTTTGAAAAGATATCTCCTGATAAGAGGATCCTTATGTTCTCAAGATCTTCTTTCATTGGAGCGCACAGATACGGAGGAATATGGTGCGGAGATAACCACTCCTGGTGGTCACACCTACTTATGAACATTCAGGAGATGCCAGCTCTTTCCATGACAGGGTTCCTTTATTCTGGCGCAGATATAGGCGGATTTGACAGCGATGTAACTGAGGATCTGCTCCTTAGATGGGCAGCCTTTGGAATCTTTACACCTCTGTTCAGGAACCATTCTGCAGAGGGAACAAGGCGCCAGGAGTTTTACCGCTTTGAAAATATTCCTGCCTTCAGGAATATTGTGAATCTGCGTTATGCCCTCATTCCTTACCTGTACTCTGAGTATATGAAGGCAGTTCTTAATGACAGGATGCTCTTTAAACCTCTTTGCTTTGAGTATGACGATGAAAGAAGTGCGCAGGTAGAAGACCAGCTCCTTCTTGGAGAGAGCATCATGCTTGCGCCAGTATATACGCAGAATGCCACAGGAAGATACGTATACCTTCCAGAGGACATGAAACTTGTAAGATTCAGAGCCTATAACGACTACGACGAAGAGATACTCCCTGCTGGCGACCACTACATTCCAGTAGCCCTTGACGAGATCATCGTATTTATAAGAAAAGGACATGTACTTCCCCTTGCAGCTCCAGAAAAGGGCATGACCACAACAAACAAGGACGAGCTTTTCTCCATCGGCTACGAGGCAGACCTGGCCTCCTACGACCTCTACACAGACGACGGCATCAGCCGGATCTGATAAATGACACGGGGACGGACAAGACACGGGGCCCCGTGTCAGGAAAGCATGGAAAAGCCCCTTAGGAATTACTCCTAAGGGGCTTTTGAATTTCATGTTTAACTGTGAATACTTCTTAACATCTCGATGGCTGTCTGAGGTTTTCTCTCATCCCTGCCAATATAATCATATTTATTAAGAAGTCTTGCTCTCATCTCTTCTGGATGATTGTAGAGCTGATCCATTATCCTATCAAAGGCCTGTTTCCACTCGCCCATCTCGTTACCTCCTATTCAAAGGTTAAACAACAAGTCAATTACGTAGCGAAACATATCATAACTGAAATGGGCTGTTAGTTCAATGCAAAAATCGCTAAAAATAAATGAAAAAAGAGTGAATAATTGGTAATCTTTTTGTTAATGGTTGGAGCCGTAAGAGTTAGTTTGGGAGTTAAGTATCTCGGCACATTTTTCTTTCTCGTTTGTTTTCGTACATGAGCTTATCGGCCCTTTGTATGATCTTCTGAACAATATTATCTTCAGCCGGGTTATATACTGCAAAGCCCTTTGACACGCATACCTGTTCCCAGGGCTCCTCAGCTGTAGCATTGATGTTATCAATTACTATATCCAAACGTTCAAGAAGGAAATTTCGGTTATAGAAATCTTCCTGCTTAAGGATGATAAAGAATTCATCGCCACCCACTCTGTATACGGGACTACGTTTGAAAACATCACTGATAATGCGACAGACTTTCTCAAGGTAAATATCGCCTTTATCATGACCATACTCGTCATTGATGCGCTTAAGGCCGTCGCAGTCAAATTCGCCAAGGGCAAAATTAGGATCTATGGATCCGTTATTTATCTGCTCCTGAAGCTCCTCGATTGCAAGAAGGAAAGCACCTTTATTTCTTACATGAGTAAGCGAATCGATGAATACCTGCTCATTCAGCGCGTTTATGTGAGCCTTCATATTACCGGACAGCTTTTTGAAAGATCTGGTGAGTCTTCCGATCTCATCATCTTTGTCATAGTTTAGATCTATGTCAAAGTTTCCTTTGTCTACCTGCTCCGCAGCCTCAGTTAATTCCTCAATTGGCTTTGTGATGATCTTCAGGAAATAGATCAAAAAGAATCCTGCTGCAACAAGTGCGATCACAGCGCATATAAGAATGTTGATTATAAGCCCGCGCCATTCACCCTCAGTTTCGGAAAGTGGAACTGTGATGTTAAGGTACATGCCATTACTAAGAGGTAGCCAGACGGCTTCCTTAAACACACCATTATATATGTACTTCGCAGAGGAACTCTCAGCATAATCGCTGTAGGGGACCTGTCTTTTTGAACCCTCCGGGAGATTTGCCACATCAATATATGGATGATAGAAGAGGGTTCCATCAGCATCAGTCAGGAAAGCGTATCCGTTATCGTAGAACTTTATACTGTCAATTTCCCTTGCCATGGCTGAATAGTCAATTTCAATGCCTACTACACCGATGAACTGCCCATTATAATAAATTGGAGAATCATAGGAGATTACCCTGACATCAAGGTTATCTGTAACATAGGGAGGAAGCCATATGGATCTTCCTTCATATTTTGGAACAGTGAACCATACCAGTTTTGAAGTATCGTTTACATCATATTGCGTGATATCTGTAACTTCGTGCTGTGTGAAGCCATTACCGTCAAGATTTGTATACCAAAAGCCTTTTAATGTGGTGGAGATAGAAGGATCAATGCGGTAGTAATATGTCAGAACGCCATTTGTATCTGATACAACATAGTCAAAATACCGCTGGGCTCTTTCTATATGTGCATTAAAATTCTCGTCATCCAGGCCTGTAATGTCGCTTTCTACAAAGGTGCTGATATTGTTAACGGATTCCTGGACGCTGTCAAAGTAATAATTTAGACTATATTGCCCATTTTCGCACAGCATAAGAAGCAGCTGATCTGATTTACGTATCGCAGTTCTACGTATAAAGATCGCGCTGAGAAGTGTAATAGCCAGTATGACTGTAAATATCACAAAGAGCATTGTGACAGCCAGTTTTGTTCTTAGTGAATGCATTACATGGTCCTCATAAAAAATAACGTTATCTTGTACACATAATTGTACAAGATAACGTTATATTAATTGATTAAATAAGTCTTAAAATTCGATTTATTCTTTTGCTTCTTTTTTAAGAAGATCAACTATTTCTTTTTCGGTATCCAGATTCATTACCTTCTTAGCAAGCTCATCAGCCTCAGCCTTACTCCACTTGGAGATGATGCATCTTGCTGTGAGGACCAGTACAGGGTTTACGGAAAACTCTGTAAGTCCAAAGGATATAAGTAGTGGTATCATCAGAGGATCAGCAGCAGCCTCTCCGCACATTCCAACAGGTATTCCCTCCTTGCGGCCACATTCGATGATGTGCTTTATGGAACGAAGTACTGAAGGCTGGAAAGTGGAGTAGAGGTAAGCAACATCAGCATTTCCTCTGTCTACACTCATGGTGTACTGAGTAAGGTCATTGGTTCCGATGGAGAAGAAATCAGATTCCTTAGCCAATAGGTCAGCAATAAGAGATGCTGAAGCGGTCTCGATCATGCAGCCAACCTCGATGTCCTTGTCGTAGGCTATGCCCTGGGCGTCGAGATCTTTTTTGATATCAGAGACAAGCTCTTTTACTGCGCGGATCTCATCAACGCAGGTTACAAGAGGTACCATGATCTTGACCTTGCCAAAGGCGCTGGCTCTTATTATGGCACGGAGCTGAACCTTGTAGCTGTCCTTGTTGCCAAGGCAGTATCTTACAGCTCTGTAGCCAAGGAAAGGATTTTCTTCCTTCTTCATGTTCAGGTATGGAATGTCCTTATCGCCGCCGATGTCCAGAGTACGGATGATCACTGGCTTTCCGGAAAGAGCCTCAGCTGCTTCCTTGTAGGCAGCAAACTGTTCTTCCTCAGAAGGCAGGTGATTGTTGTCCATAAACAGAAATTCTGAGCGGAAAAGACCTATTCCTTCGCCGTCACATTCAACAGCCTTTTTAGCATCCTTAGGTGTTCCGATGTTACAGAACAGCTCAAGGTTTGTGCCGTCGGCTGTGACAGTTTCTTTTCCCAGGAAGTTCTTAAGCTCAGCCTGCTTCTTGATGAACTCCTCGCGCTTTATGATATAGCTTGAAAGAACATCTCCCTCAGGATTGATGTAGACATTGCCCTCAGTTCCATCAACGATGGCTGTGTCCTTATCCTTGACAAGTGTTGTGATGTCAGGGACGGAGAGGACTGCAGGGATTTCAAGAGCTCTTGCAAGGATAGCAGAGTGGGAAGTTTTACCGCCCACCTCAGTGATGATACCTGCAACATTTTCCTTGTGGATCTGACTTGTCATTGAAGGAGTAAGGTCTTTTGCTACAAGGATTGTTCCGGGAGCCACCTTGCTGATGTCAACGTCTTCAATTCCAAGGAGGATCTTAAGAAGGCTTACCTTGACATCTGCTATATCAGAAGCTCTCTGGCGCATCATATCATCGTCCATTTTGGAGAACATGCCAATGAACATGTCGCAGACAGCTTCAACGGCTGCTTCGGCGCACTGGCCTGCAGCGATCATCTTGTTCATCTCTCCGGACATGCTTGGATCAGATATCATTACAAGGTGCCCCTCTAAGATCTCAGCCTCTTTGGGGCCGATCCTCTTTCTGATATCTTCAGCCATCTCAGTGGTTTCTACTTTGAATTTATCGATAGCATCCTGAAAGCGCTTCTGCTCAGCAGCTACATCTTCAATTTTTGCATTGTCATACTTAAGCTCGTGCTCTACGATAACGCAGATACTGCCTATACCAATACCGCGGGATGCGGGAATTCCCTCAAACATTTCATTACCTCCATAAGGAAGTTCTGCTCGCAGGCAGTGCCTGCGCCAGAACGACCTTGTTTACTAAATTCGAAAAGACCTCATTAAGTAACCAAGGTCAGTCTCCTAATCCACTCTCAATGAGTTCGATAGCTTTTTTTAGTGCGTCCTGCTCATCTGCGCCGTCGCAGACAACTTCGATCTCTGCGCCACACTTGATGCAAGCGCTCATGAGCATCATTACGCTCTTTGCATCGTAGGTGTTGCCGTTAAAATTGATCTTAACATCGCAGGAAAAAGGAGTCATTGCCTGACTGAAAACACTTGCTGGACGCATGTGCATTCCCTGTTCATTAGTTACTGTGATTTTCTGTGATACCATAGTTTTTTCTTCCTTTCTTTTGGTGAAGTTATCATGACCCAGCCGCTAAAGTGGCGGCTGGGAAAATGCTTTATTTACGCTTCCGGCGCGTCCTTTTTAAGGATTCCAAGAAGCAGGCATCCTACTGCAGAACCAGCAAGGAGAGCTACGAGGTACATCACCATGTTTCCTACTACAGGGAATACGAAGATTCCGCCGTGAGGAGCACGAAGTGTGCAACCAAATGCCATTGAAAGAGCACCTGCAACACCAGATCCAACAAGGAGTGAAGGAATTACGTGAAGAGGGTCAGCTGCTGCGTAAGGGATAGCACCTTCTGTGATGAAGGAAAGTCCCATGATGAAGTTTACAGGACCTGACTTTCTCTCAGCTGCAGTGAATTTCTTCTTAAAGATGATTGTTGCAAGAGCAATTGCGATTGGAGGAACCATACCACCAACCATAACGGCTGCCATGATCATGAATCCTGTCTCGTTCTGGTTAGCAAGGGCAGCAGTAGCAAATACGTAAGCAGCCTTGTTGAGAGGACCACCCATGTCTGTTGCCATCATTGCACCAAGGAGTGCACCGAGTGCGATTATTGATCCGCTGCTCATACCTGTAAGTACGCCTGAGATCCAAACATTAAGGGCACCAACTATCGGGTTGATAAGGCACATAACAATGGCGATAAGAAGTGATCCAAGAAGAGGATAGATAAGAACTGGCTTGATTCCTTCAAGTGACTGAGGAAGGAACTCAAAGAGCTTCTTAAGACCAACAACAATGTAACCGCCTACAAAACCAGCTACAAGTGCGCCAAGGAAGGCTGATGGAACGTCGCCGCCTGGAGCTGCAAAAGTAGCACCGGTGGAAGCAAGATATCCACCTACAAAACCAACAGCTAGACCTGGACGATCAGCAATACTCTGAGCGATGAAACCAGCAAGAATAGGAAGCATAAAGCCAAATGCTGCGCCGCCGATTGTCTTAAACCATGCTGCAACTGGTGTATTTGAACCAAAGTTACTTGGATCGATTGAGTAATCATCTAAAAGGAATGCGATAGCAATAAGGATACCGCCGCCGATAACGAATGGAAGCATGTGTGAAACACCGTTCATAAGGTGCTTGTATGCTTTTCTTCCAACGCTCTCATTAACGCCTGTGTCAGCACTCTTTGTAACAGTACCTGTGTGATGGTATACTGCTACATTTCCGGAAGTTGCCTTTTCAATAAGTCCTTCTGGAGAGTGGATTGCCTCTTTTGTAGAGGTTACGATAACTGGCTTGCCGTTGAATCTGCTCATGTCGATGTTCTTGTCGCAGGCAACGATTACAGCATCAGCTGCCTCGATATCTGCTGCTGTAAGAACGTCCTTTGCTCCGCCTGAACCATCTTTTTCAACCTTGATGTTAATGCCAAGCTCTTTTGCCTTGAGTTCAAGAGCCTCAGCTGCCATGAAGGTATGAGCGATTCCTGTAGGGCAGGCTGTAACGCCAACAAGCTTTTTAGCTGTCTTAGGAGCAGATGCAGGAGCGGCTGCAGCTTTCTTTGCTGCCTCTTCCTTATCCTTCTCAGCTTCCTTACTATCAATTATACTAAGGAACTCATCTGCTGTCTTAGCTTCTACAAGTTTTTTTGCAAAATTTTGATCCATCAGAAGTGTCATAAGCTTTGAGAGCACTTCAAGATGTGTGTCAGCTGCTGTGTCAGGAGCTGCGATCATGAAGAAAAGATTGCTTGGGTTGCCATCTAAGGACTTGTAGTCGATTCCTGCTGGAATAGTGATGGCAGTAACACCTGCCTTGGAAACGGCAGAAGACTTGCCGTGAGGCACTGCAATACCCATTCCGATGGCTGTTGAGCCCTTTTTTTCTCTTTCAAGGATTGCTTCCTTGAAGGCAGATACATTTGACAAGTTACCAACAGCTTCATGCAGCGCGATGAGCTTATCAATGGCTGCATTCTGATCTGCGGCATCTACGTTTAAAGCGATGCCTTCCTTTTTAAGTAAATCTGTGATTTTCATAGACCCTCCTTTTAAAAACCTCTTTTTTGTAGTATCCCCTTACAAACCTTTACAAATCTTCCTCTTAAAGACTTTCATAAAGATTAAGTATTGCCTCGCCTGTGGCAAGATCATCAGAAAAGGCGGTGGCTGATCCAGCGGCGGTTCCCATCTTAAGAGCTTTGTCATAGTCCCCATACTTGTGGTAACCTGCGATGAATCCTGCGACCATAGAATCTCCGGCGCCAACGGAGTTTCTAACCTGTCCCTTTGGAACCCCAATGCGGAATTTCCGTCCGTCTTCAGAGATGAGCATTGCCCCATCACCTGCCATGGAAATAAGAACGTTCCTTGCACCGAGTTCCTGAAGCTTTTTGGCGTGAGCTTCGATCTCGTCATCGGTTTTAAGCACTGTGCCAAACATCTCACCAAGTTCGTGATTGTTGGGCTTTATAAGGAATGGATGATATTTAAGGACATTCTTAAGAAGATCCTTCGTCGCATCCACAACGACTTCAATTTTTCTGTCATTTACAAGGGCGATGATCTTTTCATATACATCACTTGGCAGGGAGTTTGGAATACTTCCAGCAAGGATGAGCACATCTCCGTCCTTTAGAGCATTTATTTTGGAAAAGAGCTTGTCCTGGGCATCCTGTGGAATCTTAGGTCCCTGAGCGTTTATCTCTGTTTCAGCAGCGCCCTTTATCTTGACGTTTATTCGGCTCATACCCTCAGGCAGTTCTACAAAATCAGCGTGAATACCTTTTCCTATCACGCTTTCTTCTATTGCCTTGCCTGTAAAGCCTGCAACAAAGCCAAGAGCAGTGTTTTCTATTCCAAGATTATTAAGAATTGTGGAAACGTTGATGCCCTTTCCACCGAAGTAGCATTCCTCTGAGTCTGACCTGTTTGTCATACCAGGTAAGAGCTCATCACTCATCCGGACTACGTAGTCGATAGCAGGATTGAATGTGACTGTATAGATCATTTTTACCTCCCTTTTGGGACCACCTTGATGATGGTCTTGCTGGTATAGTTTTTAGTTGCTTCCTTATCAGTTATGATGCAGCAGCTTGCTATGTCTGCAAATGTGACTGAGCTTATCTGACCAAACTTACTGTGATCTGCAAGAATATAGGAAAGATAAGCATGCCTTACTGCCTCCTCCTTGACCATTGCTTCATCCACATCAGGAGTGGTGTAGCCAGCGCTTATGGAAATACCGTTGGTTCCCATAAATGCCTTGGTGAAGTGATACTTGCTGATGCCATCGATGCACTCGGGACCTATGATGGCTTCAGTTGATGCCTTGCATCTTCCGCCGATGATCATGGTATTAAGACCCTTTTCAAGGAGCTTCTTGGCATGGACAATACCGTTAGTGATGTACTTGGCCTTGTGGTTGTCTATGTACTTGATCATCTCAAGGGTAGTAGTTCCGGAATCGATGTAGACAAAATCGTCGTCATTGATAAGGGAAGCTGCGTATCTGCTGATGGCGTCCTTTTCTTCAATATTGAGAGTTGCCTTGGCTGATACAGATGGTTCAAAGGTACTGATGTCTCCCTTATTTATAGAAGTTGCTCCGCCAAAGACCTTCTGGATCCTTTTCTCATCGTGGAGAGCACTTAAATCTCTTCGGATGGTGGCAGCAGAAGCATCAAACTCCTCCATAAGCTCTGCAACAGTCACTGCATTTTTTTCGTTGACATATGAAACGATCAGATTGCGTCGTTCTTCTGTAAGCATGGTATTCCCTCACATTCACAGATTAGGTTAAGCTTATGATAGCACCACCTTCAATCAATAACAATCATAAATAATCACAAATAATCAATTAACTCTTTGTAAAATAATCACAAAACAAAAATAAATGATCATATGTAATCAGATATCAAATTTTTGATAATCTAAAAAAAGAATAAAGCTTTTCTTACAACCGTAAATCTGCCTTTACAAAGATACCGAAATTAAACTAAAATATTAGTATGGTTACGTTTAGACACATATGGAGGTGACGGGCTTGGAAGATTATGTACTCACTAATGACCAGATTGATATTCTGGGTGAAATAGCTAACATCAGCATGGGTAATTCAGCAACAACCTTAAGTATGATGGTCAATAAGAAGGTTGATATCACAACACCTAATGTTAAGGTTATAAAAAGAAGTGAAGCTTTAGACGACTATGAGAAGACCTGTATCTTTGTTCAGATCCACTATGTAAAGGGACTTCAGGGCAATAACGTCCTTGTACTTAAAGAGCACGACGTAAAGGTAATGACAGATCTTATGATGGGCGGTGATGGAACCAATACAGCCGGTGAGATCACAGATCTTCATTTGTCAGCTGCTTCAGAAGCCATGAACCAGATGATGGGCACCAGTGCAACCAGCCTTTCATCCATGCTTGGCGTGCCTACAGACATCAGTACTCCAATAGTTAACCAGATTGACGTTGAGAGTATTAAAGTATTTGAAAAAATGTTTGATACTACTTATGATAAATTTGTTAAAATAGCATTCAGGATGACAATCGGAAATCTGATCGATTCCATCATGGTGCAGCTTTATCCTGTGCAGTTTGCAGAGGATATGTGCGACAAATTTATGAATAAGGGGAAGTAATTATTTAAATGAATAAGGCAGAAACACTAGAGATCAAAAAGCAGTTCACACCTGACAGATGTACCATCGACAATATCTGTGGGTGTTATGTGGATCATGAAAAGAACAAGCGCCTTACCTTCAGGAAGGCCTTTGGATCTATTCCTGATGAGGAGATGTTCAAGTATCTGGATATTTTTCAGCATACTCTCGCAGGGACCTTTGGTAAGAATCTGATAAGTCTTGAGTTTCCTATTGAACAGGAACAGCCCGGAGGAACTCAAGACTTTCTTTTGACACTGAGGAACTCAAAGCTCTCCGACGATGAGCTTCTTGAGGAGTTCTACGACAAGATCATTGCAAACTATGTAGACGGTGAGAATTATTACATCATAGTAGTTCACGCAGTTTACGATATTCCTGGAGTTACAAGGGACGGAATCGAGATGGAGGATGCATCTGACAACATCTACGATTACATGCTCTGCAGCATCTGTCCTGTTAAGCTCTCCAAGGCTGGTCTTGGCTACAATGAAAAAGACAATGTGATTGAGGAAAGATACAGGGACTGGGTAGTAGATGCTCCGGTAAAGGGATTTCTTTTTCCAGCGTTCATCGAAAGAAATACAGACATCCACAACATGCTCTACTTCACCAAAAAGCCTGATGACCTTCAGCCTGAGTTTGTGGAAGCTATGTTTGGAGGAAGAGCTCCTATATCTGCTCCTGAGCAGAAGGACCTCTTTGATGCAGTAGTCCAGAGTGCCATCGGCGAAGATGCAGACTACGACATCATGAGAAACATCCATGACAATCTAAACGACATGATCGAGGACCACGAGGGAGATCCGGAGCCTCTTGAGCTTACAAAAAAGGATGTAAAACAGCTTCTTTCAGACAGCGGAGTTTCCGAGGAGCGCCTTGGATTCTTTGATGAGACCTATGAAAAATGTGCAGGAAATGAGGATTATCCACTTCTTGCCAGTAATATAGCCCATACCAAGAAGTTTGATATTGAGACACCTGATGTTGTGATCAAGGTCAATCCCGAGAGAACAGACCTTGTGGAATCAAGGATCATCGATGGCAGGCAGTGCCTTGTTATTGAAGTTGATGATCATATTGAGGTAAATGGTATCAATGTTAGGACCTTTATGAATAAGTAATGATACATGCCCGTGAACTGATGAGGAGAGGAACATCAGTCCATGGGCATGCTTTTTCTTTCATGAAGTTGACATCAAATTGCATACAATATATTATTGTTTATGCAACGAAAAAATAAGTGATCAAGGGAGATAATATATGCTTAAGACACTTTTATCCCAGGTAAAAGAATACAAACTCCCATCGATACTGACACCTGTCTGTATGCTGGGCGAGGTTGTCTGCGAAATGGTCATCCCAATCCTTATGGCAAGGATCGTAGACATAGGTATCTATGGGAAAAATATGGAATACATTTTTGAGACCGGAGGCATGATGATCGTCATTGCCATTCTTGGTCTTTTATGCGGTATTGGAGGCGCTTATTTTGGATCCAAGGCATCCACTGGTTTTGCCAAAAACCTCCGCAAGGCTATGTTTGATAATATTCAGACCTTTTCTTTTTCAAACATAGACAAGTTCTCCACATCAGGACTTGTAACCAGGCTGACCACAGATGTAACAAACATCCAGAACGCCTATATGATGACCCTGAGGATGGCTATGAGAGCGCCTTCTTCAATGATAGTTGCCATGGTCATGAGCTTTATCATCAGCCCAAGGCTTGCCAGCATCTACTTTATCGCAGTCTTATTCCTTTCAGTTGTCATCATGTTTGTCATGAACAGGGCATCCAAGTACTTCAAAGAAGTATTTGAAAAGTATGACGCCTTAAATGAGAGCGTTCAGGAAAATGTATCAGCCATAAGAGTGGTAAAGGCCTATGTTCGTGAGGATTACGAGAACGACAAGTTTAAAAAAGCTGCCCTCAACATCTACAACATGTTTGTTAAGGCAGAGATGAACGTAGTATATATGAGCCCGCTTATGACAGGTACAGTTTATGCCTGCATCCTGCTTATCAGCTGGTTTGGTGCACATATGATAGTTGGCGGCGAGCTTTCAACAGGAAATCTCATGAGCCTTCTGACTTACTGCATGAATATTCTTATGAGCCTTATGTTCCTTGCTGTTATCTTCGTAATGCTGACAATGGCAGCAGCAAGTGGCAAGAGAATTGCAGAGGTTATCGAGGAAAAAGCTGACCTGGTCAATCCAAAGGATCCTGTAATGGAAGTAGCTGATGGCAGTATTTCTTTTGAAAACGTGGACTTTGCTTACGATAAAGAGTCTGATGAACCGGTACTTAAAAATATAAATCTTTCGATCAAGTCAGGAGAAACTATTGGTGTCATCGGAGGAACAGGTTCTGCCAAGTCATCACTTGTTAACCTTATAAGCAGGCTCTACGACGTAACAGCTGGAAGCATTAAGGTTGGCGGAGTTGATGTAAGAGATTACGATATGGAAGTTTTGCGAGATCAGGTTTCTGTTGTGCTTCAAAAGAACGTTCTCTTTTCCGGAACTATCCTTGATAACTTAAGGTGGGGCAAAAAGGACGCCACAATTGATGAGTGCAAGAGGGCATGTGAGATGGCCTGCGCAGATGAATTTATAGAGAGGATGCCTGATGGGTATGACACTGTCATAGAGCAGGGCGGAACCAACGTATCAGGCGGACAGAGGCAGAGGCTCTGTATTGCAAGAGCGCTTCTTAAAAAGCCCAAGATCCTTATCTTAGACGACTCCACCAGTGCGGTAGATACAGCCACGGATGCCAAGATCAGAAAGGCATTTGCAGAGGAGATTCCAGGAACCACCAAGCTCATCATCGCTCAGAGGATCAGTTCAGTTCAGAACTGCGACAGGATAATTGTTATGGATGATGGACAGATCAACGGTTTTGGAAGCCATGAGGAGCTCCTAAAGAACAACAACATCTACAGAGAAGTTTACGAATCTCAGACCGGCGGAAGCGGCGATGCGGACTTTGATCGCCCCAGCGCTTAATGGAGGAATAGATTATGGCAGAAGTTAAAGAGATAAAAGGCGGACCAGGAGCCAGAGGCAGAGGAATGCCAAGGCCTAAGGTTGAAAATCCTGGCGCACTGTTTAAGAGGATCATGGGATATGTATTCAAGTTCTATCCCATTCATATGCTGACGGTACTTGTATGTATACTTTTGACTGTATTTTCAAGCGTTCAGGGAACTCTTTTCACCAAGACACTTATTGACGCTTATATTCAGCCCATGCTTGATAGCGGCAGTACTGACTATGGACCACTTCTTGGGGCCATCGTGAGAGTAGCAGGGTTTTATGCCCTTGGCGTTTTCTCGGCTTTTTTACAGGCAAGGGTCATGGTTGAGATCAACCAGGGAACACTAAAAAGATTAAGAGAAGATCTTTTTACCCACATGGAGAGTCTTCCTATCAAGTACTTTGATACTCATGCCCACGGCGATATCATGTCAATCTACACCAATGATATCGATACCTTGAGGCAGATGATCAGTCAGTCTATACCACAGATGCTTTCAAGTGCAATCACAATTGTTTCGGTTCTTGTATCTATGGTTGTTCTGTCCTTGCCACTTACTTTTGTGACTCTTGTAATGGTTGGCATCATGCTCTTTTGCTCTGCTAAGGCTACCAAGTCTTCAGGCAAGAATTTTGTGGCTCAGCAAAAGAACCTGGGCGAGCTCAATGGTTTCATCGAGGAGATGATGACAGGCCAGAAGGTGGTCAAAGTCTTTAATCATGAAAGAGAAGCTATTGAAAGGTTTGATGAGCTCAACGAAGAACTATGTCAGAGTGCATTTAAAGCTAATGCTTATTCTGGAGCTCTTGGACCAATAAACGCTCAGCTTGGAAACACCAGCTACGTTCTCTGCGCCATGATAGGTGCAGCAATAGCCCTTTCAGACAGCGTTGCTGTTGGATTTACTGTTGGCGGACTTGCAAGCTTCCTTGCTTTTAACAAGAGCTTTTCAATGCCTATAAACCAGGTCAGCATGCAGTTTAACTCCATCATCATGGCACTTGCCGGTGCTGAGAGGATATTTAAGCTTCTGGATGAGCAGTCTGAAACAGATGACGGTTATGTAATGCTTGTGGATTCAGAAAATAAGGACGGCGAAATTGTGGAAGCTGACCATCATACCGGGCACTGGGCATGGAAACACTATCACAAGGCCACTGATACTACAACATATCAGCCCATGGAAGGTGATGTTACCTTTAACGGCGTAGACTTTGGATATACAGATGAAAAGATGGTGCTTCACGATATTGTGCTTCACGCAAAGCCGGGGCAGAAGATTGCCTTTGTCGGCTCAACCGGAGCAGGTAAGACCACGATCACAAATCTCATCAATCGTTTCTATGATATCCAGGATGGTAAGATAAGATACGACAATATCAACATCAACAAGATAAAAAAGTCAGATCTTAGAAGGTCTTTGGGAATTGTTCTTCAGGATACGCACCTCTTTACAGGAACTGTAATGGACAATATAAGGTACGGAAAACTTGACGCTTCAGATGATGAAGTGATCGCAGCAGCCAAGCTCGCCAATGCTCACAGCTTTATAAAGAGACTTCCTGAGGGGTACGACACAATGCTAACCGGAGACGGTGCAAACCTCTCTCAGGGACAGAGACAGCTCCTTGCAATTGCAAGGGCGGCAATTGCAGATCCGCCGGTTCTGATCCTTGATGAGGCTACATCCTCCATCGACACCAGAACAGAGAAGATTGTTCAGGATGGCATGGATAGGCTTATGAAGGGAAGGACAACCTTTGTCATTGCTCACAGGCTCTCAACTGTCAGAAACTCTGACTGCATCATAGTCCTTGAGCATGGCAGGATCATCGAGCAGGGTACCCACGATGAGCTCATCGCTAAAAAGCAGAAATACTATCAGCTGTACACCGGCATGAAATCTGAGACAGCATAAAAGGAGCAATAATGGCTCATTTGTCTGATTACGTTCTCTGGAAGGGTGACCTGGATTTTAGAGAGCGGGAATTTAGAATTGAAGATAACCTGGTTCTGTCTGAGCTTGTATATATTGATTACAAGCCATTCTTTGAGTATAAAAAACGATTACAAGACAAGGCACTTGAAGGTACTGACATTGGTATGCCTTCAGGAACAGGGATGACATCAATAGATACCCCAGTTACGCTTCGAGATGCCATCTACCACCTGGAAGATATGCACGCCATAAGAAATACCCGTGCAGGCTCGGGAAAAGAAGATCAGGACTTTGCCAGGTACTGCGCAAATAGTAAGCGCTTCGGAAATGTAGTCCTTTCTGACTTTCAGGATATATTTGATACCTCAGATAAGCAGTTTGCAGCTGTGACTTATTCCTTAAGTGACGGCACTACAGTCATTGCATTTAGAGGAACAGATTCTACTATCATAGGCTGGAAGGAAGACTTCATGATAAGCTACACAAATGTTCCTTCCCAGG
>CAMVJI010000043.1 GCA_947167765.1 uncultured Butyrivibrio sp.
AACCTTATGTCACAGTTCCAGGTAAAACTGGTATAAATGTATATAACATGAAAAGAGGGAGCACCTTGCTCCCTCTTTTCATGTCTACAATCTGAAGGCCGTGGCGAAAAGCCACGGCCTTGTTCATGCATATGCAGTTATCCTAGCATTTTCTCAAATTCAGCTTCAGGAACCGGCTTATGGAAGTAGTACCCTTGTATATAGTCGCAGTCATAGCTCTTTAGGAACTTGTACTGCAGCTCGGTTTCAACTCCTTCTGCGGTAACCTTGGCTCCAATCATGTGGGCCAGACCAATGGTGGTAATGATGATGGATTCCACCTTGGAATTTTTTCCAATCTTTCTTATAAAGCCCATATCCAGCTTGATGATATCAAAGCTAAAGCTCTCAAGCATTGAAAGGGAGCTCATTCCACTGCCGTAGTCATCAAGAAGGATCTTTATTCCCTGTTTCTTCATCTCGCTCAGGTAGTCAATAGCTTTGGTCTCAAGATCTGCATAGGCAGACTCAGTAACCTCGAACCTGATAAGGCTTGTGTCTATCTTTAGCTCTTTTATCTTCTTGAATATACTCTCAATAAAAGCAGTATCATAAAAATCTATTCTGGAGAGATTGATAGCGCAGGGAACAGCTTTTTTTTCATTCCTGGCGCACCTTAGTACCAGCTTCATTACGCGTTCTAACATGTATTTATCAAGGATTGATATCTTGCCTTCAGACTCAAGAACTGGAATGAAATCAGAAGGAGGCACCATTCCAAGGCCCTTATGTGGCCATCTGACCAGCACTTCTGCGCTTACTATTTCTCCTGTCCTAGCGTCAACAACAGGCTGATAATATGGTTCAAACTCCTTTGCCTTGATGCTTTTTTCAAAATCAGCAAGAAGAGTCATCTGCCGCAGATAATTGTCCTTGATAGCGTCGTCATAATAGGCAAACAGGTCGCTCTTTCCACTGGCGATGCTCTTTTCTGCAAGCTTGGCACCATCGATCAGCTGAGTTATCTCTAACTTTTTGTTTTTGATTGAATAGATCCCGCAGCTGATCTCATAGTTAAACTCTTTGGAATCTGTCTTGAAGGACTGCCTGCTCATAGTCCGCAGGTTATCCGGAGTAAGATGCTCATCAGAAGTAATAAGGACAAAATGGTCGCTTTCAAGTCTTGCCAGAATAATTGGCTTTAGATATTTCCTTATGACATCTCTTGTCTGGTAGATGACAAGATCACCGTTCTTATCGCCAAAGAGTTCGTTTACTACTTTGAAACCCTTAACGTTGGTATAAACGAGAGAAAAATGGCTGTCCTTGGGACGTTCCTTTAAAAAGAGCTTTCCCCTCTCCACAAAGCCGGTTCTGGCATATTCATCTGTAAGCCAGTCGTGGTCAAGGGCAGTAGTGATATCAAAGAACAAAAACAGCAGCCAGTCAGGATACCCCGGAACTTTTCTGACACGAAGGATCTTGGCCTGCCTGCCAGAAGGAGTTTCTATATGAACAGTTCTTACGAAATTGCCCTTTTCCTCCATCTCTTTGGTTACGTTGGAAAGAGCCACATTGCTAAGGAAATATGACTGTTCCTCTTCCCATAAAAGCTGAGAAAGCCTGAAACTTATATCGTTGTACTTAAGGCGGCCGGACTCAAAAACTTCCTTAAATTCCTCACTTACGTGATACACCTCGCACACATTGGTATTGATATTGACGGAAACCACCAGGTCATAAACGTCTTCTAAGATTGTCTTTATAACAGGCTGCTCATAAACGCCCATCAGGGGGATTATGGTACCGGGCTTAAGAGGAGTTATCTTGCCATCCTCTATAAGTTCGCCAACACCTCTGAAAATGGTCTTACCATTTTTTACCTTGAAATAGCTGCCGTCGGTGATCATGTAGAATCTGCTTCCGAAGCTGTCCGGGATCACCACGTCATTGATCAGATCTTTTCCATCAAGGGTAACGGTCTTAAGATATTCAGAATGTGGGATCAGCTCAATATTAGTTAGATCGAGACCTTCAGAAAAGCGGACATAGTTAGGATCCGCAGCTTCTCCTTGAAGCTCCGGAACAAGATATACGTTATATGCGGCGTTCATGGAACCTGCGCTTAATCCTATTACAATTCCTTCATAGGATAAAAGAGCTTCTTTAAGCCCCAGGCGCTTCATGAAAGCAAGCTGATCCGGCGCATGACCACCTGAAAGATAGATCACATCTGCCCAGGAAACAAGTTCTGGCAGAGTCTTCTTATCTTTATCAGTCAGCATACGAAGCTCTGACACCTTAAGATCCTTCATCTCGAAGGCATCAAGAAGGCATCTTTTTTGATGATCATTTTCACGATCTGCTTTTGGGTCACAGGGAACATACAGAATGTTTGCAGACTCAGGCCATTCCTGCTTAAGGTCCTCAAAAAAGCCATAGCATTCTCCAGGATCTTTTTTCTCATAACTATCTATTTCCTGATAAGGAATAAAACTGCCTGTAAGATACAAAACCATAGGTTTTCTCCTATATGTCTGCAACAATGAGGTATATACAGATTAATTGTATCACTTTTTAAGTAGTTTTGCTCATAACCCACAAAAAAGCCTTGCCAGTTCTTATATCTGGATCTCTAAAATGATTGCCAGGGTTCCATTCAAGGGTCGTTACGAATTGCTTGTTTTGAAGGATTGTATGGGCTCTGCGGATATCGTCACCCACCTTCGCCATAACAGGATTTCTTGCCTTTTCTTCCTTATCTCCAAGACTTAGATATACTTTGGAGGCTTTCAGGTTGTTTTTTTCCATGTAATCTACAAATCCAGGAAACCAGATAGATGGGGATGCTGCGGCGACACCCTCAAAGATATCCGTCTGATAGGCAGCCCACAGGGCAAAGAGAGCAGAAAGAGAATAACCGCCTATGTAGTAGGTTTTACTGCGGTCGGTGCACAGATCCAGTACCTCTTTTAATGTAGCATCCGCTCCTCCGCCAAAGTCCTCTTTTCCAAACACAGCTTTAGCCTGCCAGGGCGAAAGGTCATTATTCCAATTGCCAACCTTAAGGGCCATCAGGTGAAAGTCCTGCTTTGCATGCTGACTGATGAGGCCTGCTTCACGCTTTATCCCTTCAAGGTCATGATCATCCACCATCTGGATCAGGACTATATTTGCTTTTGGGTTTCCAAATTCATATTTGTTCATGGCGCTTTTCGTAAACTCCTTAGGGCTGTCTTAAGATCATCTATAAAAAAACTATAAATAATCACATCTTTTCAACTATTAATATTCAAATTAACAGATAATATTATTTAAGTATACCTTAAAATTTTATGCTGTAGCCATGGACGGGAGAAGATTAAAATGAAATCTACACTCATAACTGAAGATAATGCTCATCTGTTTATCGAGGGAGTGCCAAAAGACGTACAAGGCAGTGCAGATCTGCTTTTGGGAGCCATAGATGAAGAGACAGACACTGCCTGTGGGGTTCTGGCTGCAGCTGTGGATGAGGATAATAATGTACAGATAACTTTTATCTATGTGGCGGAGAAATTCAGAAGAAAGGGCGCAGGAACCGAACTTATCAAAACCCTGCAAGAGATCGCAGCAGACAATAGATCCAGCGAAATATCCTGCGTCCACACTAAAACGGCTATAAGCGACGGAGTATATGAACTTCTTGAAAAATGTGGCTTTGTGCTATTTGATCTGGCTACAGTTACAACTTATGCGGTCAGAGCTGGAGATATTTATATACCAGGACCAGGTCTCTCCTATCAGATATTACCTGTTTCTGACCTTACGAAAGCCCAGTGGCGGGATCTGTCAGAGAAGGTTTCAAAGCTTGAGAAACAGGATGAGACCGGATGGGTGCTTCCACTTAGAGATATTGAAGGGTATGACAAAAAGCACAGTTTTGTCAGCTTTTCGGAGGACGGCAAGATGACGGGAGCACTTCTTGTCAGTGCAAGAGCCGGTGTATTCAGCATAGATGGGCTTTACTGTTTTGGAAGGGATTCTGAAAATGTAAAAGAGGATCTTATCGCAGCAGCGAAAGAGGCTGTAGAG
Organism: uncultured Butyrivibrio sp.; assembly: GCA_947167765.1. Classification (GTDB taxonomy): domain Bacteria; phylum Bacillota; class Clostridia; order Lachnospirales; family Lachnospiraceae; genus Butyrivibrio. Next base: position 4,054 of record CAMVJI010000043.1, read on the forward strand.
GAAGACCTCAGCGAAGACACTGTAGTTCTCATGTGTCCATATACCGATGAGCAGCTTAAGGAGATGGACAGGATCTGTGGTGGAAAAGAGATAAAAAGAGAAGAGACTGTTGTGCAGATTCATTCGCTGTAGGCTCATTACAGCATTTTTATGAGGGAAAAGAAATATGTCAATACATAGGCAGCGTCAAAGGCAGCAGGTTATAAATCAGGAAGCTATGGAACAGCCAAAGGTTGTTGCGCAGCATAGGGAAATTCTCAACCCGCAGCAGCGAAACAGAAACAGTCTTAAGAAATTCAAGGTTAAGGCCGTTCCTGAAAAGAGTGCTCTGTTAAAGGCATTTAAGGGCAGACCTGTAAATATCACTGCTGAGGTCAGGGCAAAAAAGATCAAAAACAAGAGATCCAGGCTTTTTGTTAAGGCAAAAAACTGCGATGCGATCCTAAAGGCCCAAAATGATATCCTTAAACAGAATAATGACAGAGCTGCAGGCTTTCTTGAAGGCTACGAGGGCAACGTGAAAAGAGATACCATAAGGGATCTTACATTTTTTATGTCTACTGACAATGCCTCGGATAACAAGAACTTTTTTGACATGTATCAGGGGGAAGACCGCTCTTACGCCTTGGATATCATGACTCAAAAGCTTACGGATATGGATGTGTCCAGGATCTCTTTTGAAAACGATGCAGAAATTGCAAAAAATGCAGCGCTTTTAGAAAGGCTGTCGGGAATGGTCGCTGCCTATGACAGGATTACCAGTGAAAATCCCGAATATCTCCAAAGTTTTGAAAACGCACAGGATGGAGAGGCAATTAACCAGAGGATCGAGATGCTCCGATCAATTGCCGCTTATTACGTAGCTAAAAAAGACCTTATCACAGATGAACACTATAGAACTCATTATGATGATGAGCTGTCTATGGAGGTTAATACCAATTCTCCCAAGGAAGACAAAATAGTGGCAGCTAAGCTCATGAACGCTCACTATGCGGGAATCAGCCTAATGCGATCAAATGGAACCTCTCAGGGGAATATAAACAAGAGAGGAAAGCTTGACCTTAAAGTGGGTTTTGCAAAGGAAATGGCAGATAAAGCCAGTGCGATAGCTGCAGATGGTAAGCAGGGCCTTGACGCCAGGAAAAAGCTCCTTTTAGAACATTATAAGAAGAGCGATGACTCTATCAACAAGGTTACTGACAAGCTCACTAGCCAGAAAAGAGCTCTTATTGCCAAGGCCAGGCAGGAGCTTGGCCAGAAGGAATATCTCTTTGGGGATTTGTCGGAAGATGAAGATACTAAGCTTAGTATCAGGGATATAAAAACTGCCATGGAGGAACTTCTTTCTTTTGACATGAAAGAATTCAGGTTCTCGTCCTACAGGGAGATATTTGAAAACTATGACCACAATCTGGCTTTGGCACAAAGAGCTGACAAATGCCAAGAGTTCCTTGTCAGAGGGCTTTTCCGTGGAGCTCATGTGGATGAAGAAACCATGCTCCAGGTAAGAGCAAGGCTTGTAGCTTTTAATGAAATAAGAAATACCCTGGCAAGCATTTTTACTTTCCTTAAGAGTGATGACGGGAATATGGCCCAAAATGATTTTGAAATGTGGGATCAGTTCTTTAAACAAAATAGCGCAAGACCTGATATTGCTGCAATTCCATGCGATGATATGGATCAGTACCTTGCCAGATGCTATGAAAAAATAAAAGGTGAGCAGCCGGATGGATCTGCAGAAATGAAAGCTGAACATCACAAAAGTGCTTGTTTGGCTGATTACAAACAGGCTGAGGAAAAAAAGCTCCAGCTTGCCAAGGATACAAGCGAAAGCTATATAAGGCAATATGTCCTTGATCACCCGGGCGAATTTAGAGTTGATTTTAATCCGGACAGTCTTTCAAAAGTGGAAAGAGCTTATATTTCTGGGAAATCTAAAGAACAACAGATAAAACTGGTAAAGCTCCTTGCAGGACATCAGGAAGACAAAGACAGGTTTTATAAAGAACTATATGATGAGCTGTCAGATGTCCAGCTTCCTTCCGCAAACGAAGCAGTAGGGGACAACTACCTGAAATCTTACGGTAAGTTTAAGCGGCTTGAAGAGCTAGGCAAGCTGCTTGAAGAGCACTACAAGGATGTGTCAGATGCAGAACTTAAGAAGCTCAAGAAAAGATATCCTGATAAAAGATGGCTTAATGAGAGGTTAGAAGAGTATAACGAAGCTTATAAGGTGTACAAGGATGATGAGGCTGCCAAAGCGTTGTCTGCATCTTTGGGGCTTGAGGCTAAAGTGCCGGAGGGAGAGCAGGAAAAGAAAAAGTGGGTAAGGGATGCTGAGAAGGTTTTTGAAAGCATTCTTTCTATTGATGTGGACGAGTTTACATTTACTGATATTGAAAAGCTCTTTTCCGGTGATTCAGTAAGACTTCGCCATCTGGCAGAACTTGGAGGTAGTCTCTTGCCTGTAGTTGACAAGTATAAAGAGGTCCTTACATCAGAGGGCGGCAGAGACCTCTGTGCAGTCACTCTGAATGAATGCGAAGAACTCATCACCAGGATCGATTTTCTGAAAGAGGTAGAAAAGTATTATTCAGCACCTGACAATTTACTGGAGATCATTGAAACTGATAAGACTCTCAGCTCAGGAAAGAGTGCAAAAATGGCTCTTGATGAAAAAAGAAGAAAGCTTCATCCGGACAGTCCATTGGCAGATCAGGATATGACCTCAAGGGAAATCATAGACAATATTCAGATGAAAAGGTTCAAGGAAGAATATGACCTGGGCAGCAAGTTCCTTGCAGAGTCTAAACAGGAGCAGTATCAGGAGGTACTATCCAAGATCGGGAATTCTCCGGCAGCTTCTGTTGGCATTTCCATAAACAAGCTTAATTCTGTATTGCTTATGACAAGACTTCCTGCTTATGGTTCTGATAATGGGAAAGCTATGCTGGAGGGTACCTGCAATCTTGTAAGCTCTCTTTACGGTGAGATCATAGATAATCTGAAGAATGCAACAACCAATATCAAGAGGGCCGTAAATGACAGCAGGGACGCAAGGCCTGATGACTTTGAGCCACTCCTTAATATCATTGATGAGACTATAGAGCGCTGCAGGCAGGATTCCACGATCTTTGCTGAAAAAGCCAAAAATATGTACGAAGAGATGGCTGGAAAGCAGATCAAAAAAGGACAGGAGCCAAGATGGGTGGAGGTTCTTATGTCCGCCAGATCGGAGCGGTTCGATACTGACAAAGAAGGAACTGAGAGCAAAAAAGGCGGCGCAGGTCTTTCTGATATTTCAATAATAAAGAATGCTGAAGGTCAGACAATCTTTTTCAGAAAAGAAGATTATGCACCAAGTGGTAACGTGGATGTAGAAGTTGACAAAGTAATAAAGGAAGTCTATGGTGAAAAACTCTCTGATGAAGAGAAATTCCTGAAGGAGGTGGCGAAAAAATTCATTAATAATGCAGATAGTAAGATAGAGGCAATTTATAAACAGACGGCTGTTATATGTAGGCAAATAGCTGCTATCAAAGACAAATTTGGCAAAATGAATGTCAGAACCAGAGAAATATACTCACATGAAACCATAGCCAGAATATTTGCCAACCTCTTTGGGGATGAAAAGTTAAAAAAGTATTTTGCTGATTGTAAAGATTCACAAAAACAGAAGCTTGGCTACTTTATTGATAAAACCTATGAAGTGATAAACAAGACAGCCATCTGCTATGGGTCGAAAAAAATGAGTGCAAAGATAAAACCCGGCAGGAATCTGACCAATAGGCACGTGGCTACCAGCAGACTTGCACAGATCCTGGGAATTGGAGGTATGGTTTCAGAAGCCAGAACTGCAGAGGTCAAGGTTGGAGATAATGTCATCAAAGGAAATCTCATGGAGGAGTCCGGTGGAAAAGAAATTCTTGACCTGCATCATTCATACACGTATAGCGATGAAGCCGTTAAGCAGACTTTGACTCTTCAGGTGTTTGATTTTATCTGCGGACAGGTTGACAGGCACCATGCAAATTTCCATGTCACAGTTGATGACAGCACCAAGACGATCACAGGAATAAGGGCTATAGACAACGACATGAGCTTTGGAAATCTAAAGTCCGGAGACATAAAAAAAGGAAGAAACCGTTTAAGACCAATGGATGATGCGGTGCTAAACGGTGTTCCGGCTGACATTCTTAACAAGATACTTGCTTTAAATGAAGGCGCTTTAAAGGTGATGATGGGAGATATCCTGGAAGCGGATGAGATCAGTGACCTGATAGAGAGAGTTGATTATGTTAAAAAGCGCATCCGAAAGCTGGCAGAGAGATACCCGGAAGATACCAAGTATTCCAAGACTATCGTCAATAATGTGATCACCAATGAGCATATCAGCTTTGATAATGCAACCGATGAACGAAGAGCAGCTAATGCACTTGAACATCTCGTTTATCTGGCAGATAAATCAAGTAGTGGCAAGCTGGAGTATATGAGCTGTTTTCGTGATGATTTTGCCAGAAAATATCTTGAGAAAAAAAACGGCTATCAATATTTCTAGAAAAGACCTGGGCATAAGCGGCCCAGGTTTTCCTATATTCAAAAATGATGTTATACTATAAATTAGATCAGTGTGCGCATAAGACTTTGCGCGATGGAGACCATTTATGGAAGAAAGAGATTTAAGGCACCTGCTTAACGGTGTAAAGAGCGGAGATGTAAGCCTGGAAGATGCGCTCCTTAAATTAAAAGAAGCCCCCTTTGAGGATATGGGATTTGCAAAGCCTGACCTTCACAGAGGGATAAGGCAGGGCAAGCCCGAAGTAATTTATGGCGCTGGCAAAACCCCCGATCAGATCCTTAAGATATCTGAAAAGCTTCTTAGCCATGGTCAGAGCAAGGTTCTTATCACAAGGATGTCAAAAGAGGCGGCAGATTACTTCGAAGGAAATAAGGCAGATACTACCGGGGAGCTGTTTTACGACGACCTCAGTAAGGTTGGTATTGCTTTTGGAAAAGAGAAGTCTGATGGGCCAGAGGACAAGGTTGGCAAGATAGTTATCGCCACAGGCGGAACCAGCGACATGCCAGTAGCTGAGGAAGCTGCCCTGACTGCAGAGTTTTATGGTAACAATGTTGTAAGACTCTATGATGTGGGCGTAGCTGGTATTCACAGGCTTATGGCAAAAGAGCCAATGGAAGAGATTATGACTGCAAACGTGGTCATCGCAATTGCCGGAATGGAAGGAGCTTTAGCCAGTGTGGTTGGAGGTCTTGCAGACTGCCCAGTCATTGCGGTTCCCACCAGTGTGGGGTACGGAGCTTCCTTTGGCGGACTGTCAGCTCTTTTGTCCATGCTCAATTCCTGCGCCAGCGGAGTGAGTGTTGTTAACATCGATAACGGCTTTGGCGCCGGATTCCTTGCGAGCATGATCAATCAGAAATAAGAGAAAGAAGGTAGTTTGATACTATGTCGATCAGTAAAAAATCAAAGAAGTTAGTTTCAACCATAGCACTTGCACTTATCATTGTTATGGTGCTTGGAATGGTGGCAGGCGCTCTTACAGGATGTGGTTCATCAGCAGCTTCAGATGATGTGACTATCAGGGTTGCAGCTTTAAAGGGACCAACAACCATTGGCCTGGTAAACCTTATTGAAGATTCAAAAAACGGTGATGCTGAGATCAAGTGTGATTTTGAGATGTACACCCAGGGGTCAGACATCATGGCAGCCATGGTTGCAGGAAATGTGGATATCGGTCTTGTACCTTCAAATGTTGCCTGTGTCATGAACAACAAGGTTGAGGGCGGAGTTTCAGTAATAGACATAAATACACTTTCAGTTCTTAACTGTGTAACAGCCGATGAGAGCGTAACAACTCTTTCAGACCTCGATGGCAGAACAGTTTATTCTACAGGTCAGGGTGCAACACCTGAGTACACGCTCAGATACCTTCTTGAGAAAAATGGCATCAATAACTGCAGAGTTGAGTTCAAGTCAGAGCCAACAGAGATCGTTTCAATCCTTGCAGAGGACAAAACAGCAGTGGCAGTACTTCCACAGCCTTTTGCAACAGCTGCTTGTCTTCAGAATGGCGACCTTAAAGTGGCTTTCCCATTTGAAGATGAGTGGGAAAAAGTCAATGATTCCTGCAAGATCGTAACTGGTGTGACAGTAGTAACAAACAGCTTCTTAAAAGAGCATAAAGGCGCTGTTGATGCCTTCATAAAGGCTCATAAATACAGTGCAGAAAGAACAACATCAGACCTTGAGAAGACTGCTAAACTTACAGTTGCTCAGGGCATCATTGCAAAAGAGCCTCTTGCAAAAAAGGCTATTCCTAACTGCGCTGTAGTTTGCATTTCAGGAAAAGATATAAAGAAGACTCTCTCAGGATATCTTGAAGTTTTATTTGAGCAGGATCCCAAGTCTGTTGGAGGAGCGCTTCCATCAGATGATTTCTACTACGAGGGATGACAATTCCTGGCTCTTATCGTATAAAAAAGTGAAAAAGAAGGACATTGTAAGATGCCCAAAAGTATCAGACGTATCATAGCTGCAGCTGCCTGGATCGTGATCTGGCAGCTGGCAGCATTCATAGTACATAACAGAATACTGCTGGCAGGACCTGCAGATACAGTCATAGCTCTGGCTGGTCTTGTACAGACGGGAAGTTTCTGGGGAAGCGTATGGCAGACAAGTGCAAGGATCCTCCTTGGTTTTGTCCTTGGATCAGTTCTGGGTATTGTCCTTGCATATTTTGCAAAGCACGAGATATGGCTTGAAGATTTCTTAAGGCCACTTGTTTCTGCCCTTAAATCAATTCCTGTGGCCAGTTTTGTAATTCTTTTGCTCATCTGGTTTGGCAGCAGGAACATATCTATTGTGATCTGTAGTATGGTAGTCTTTCCAATCCTTTACCTGAATACCCTTGAGGGGCTTAAGAGTACAGATGTAAAGCTCCTTGAGATGGCAAAGGTCTATCGCATGCCAGGCACGAGGCTTCTTCGGTACATATACTTGCCTCAGCTTAAGCCTTTTTTCAAAAGTGCCTTTAAGCTGGCAATCGGAATGAGCTTTAAAAGCGGAATAGCCGCAGAGGTCATTGGTCAGCCCCTTGGCACCATAGGCAATGGACTGTATCTATCCAAGATATACCTTGAGACAGCAGAGCTTTTTGCATGGACAATAGTTGTTGTCCTTGTATCCTTTATCTGCGAGAAACTTATTTCGCTACTATTTGACATGATCTAGGAAACCACATGACAATAGAGATAAAAGATGTATCCAAGTCCTTTGACGGACAGAAGGTACTTGATAATTTCAATCTGAATATTGAATCGGAGCACAGCTACATCTTAACAGGCCCTTCGGGCTGCGGAAAGACAACGCTGCTGCGCCTCATACTTGGTCTTGAGGAGCCGGATAACGGAACAGTTAAGCTCCTTGGAGATTATAAATATCCCTTTATCAATTCCGGTGTTGTCTTCCAGGAGGACAGGCTCTGCGAAGATTATGACGCTGTCACCAACGTGACCATGATAAGTAAGAAGGTCTTTCGGCAGACAGTTATAGAGGAGCTAAAAAAACTACTTCCTGAGGAAGCTCTTTTCAAACCGGTAAAAGAGCTTTCAGGTGGGCAGAGACGCAGGGTAGCGATAGTAAGAGCCTGCGCGATCCCAAGCGACGTCCTTATTATGGACGAGCCCTTTACGGGACTTGATGACAAGTCGCGGGAAGCGGCAATAGCCTACATTAGAAACAAACAGGGAACAGGGCCACTTGTAATAACCACCCACGATACAAAAGGTCTTGAGTTTGGCAGACTCATAGATCTTGGCACGAAAACCTGATTTAATATAAGTAACATTTTTGTTTATGTTTTTTGGAGGAGATTTTTTATGGTAACAAATGATGCGAGTATGAACAGCTTTAAGCACAAGATCATGGAAGAAGTGTGCAGACTTGAGTGGAACAATGAAAACGATCAGGAGCACATCGAACAGCTTGTACTTAAGATGATCCCAGGTCCTAAGCCTGAGTACAGATGCTGTGTATATAAAGAAAGAGAGATCGTACGTCAGAGGATCAACCTTGCAAATGCCAAGGCTCCCAGCTACAATCCTGATTCCAGGAATATTGTTCAGGTTATTGATCCAGCCTGCGATGAGTGTCCTATCGCTGCATATTCAGTAACTGATAACTGTCGTTTCTGCATGGGTAAGGCCTGCCTTAGCTCCTGCAAGTTTGGCGCCATCACCCCTGGTGATACCCATATGCACATAGATCCGGCCAAGTGTAAAGAGTGCGGAATGTGTGCCAATGCATGTCCTTACAATGCCATTGTGCACCTTGAAAGACCTTGTAAGAAGGCTTGCCCTGTTGGCGCCATCACCTACGATGAGTACGGCTACTGCAAGATCGATGAGGACAAGTGCATTCAGTGCGGTCACTGCATCCACAGCTGTCCATTTGCTGCTATTGGAAGTAAGACCTTCCTTGTTGATATCATCAAGGAAATCAAGGCAGGAAAAGAAGTTATCGCCATGTGCGCACCTGCGACTGAGGGGCAGTTTGGTGAGGACATCTCCATGGGTTCCATCAAGGAGGGACTTAAGAAGATTGGCTTTGCAGACATGGTCGAGGTTGGTCTTGGCGGAGATATGACTGCAGCCTACGAGTCTGAGGAGTGGTCCGAGGCTTATAAGGAAGGTCACAAGATGACAACTTCCTGCTGCCCTGCATTTATCAACATGTTAAAGAAGCACTTCCCTGACCAGTACAAGGAGAACATGTCAAGCACCGTATCACCTATGTGTGCTATTTCAAGATATTTAAAGGCTACAAGACCTGGTTGCATTACAGTATTTATCGGACCTTGCATCGCTAAAAAGGCTGAGTCTCAGGATACTTCAGTTCCTGATAATGCAGATTATGTAGTAACTTACGGTGAGCTCAGGGCTCTCATGAGATCTAAAGACGTTAAGTTTGAACCGGTTCCTGAAGAATATCAGGAGTCTTCAATCTGGGGCAAGCGCTTTGCAGCCAGCGGCGGAGTTGCCAATGCTGTTATTGAGTGCATGCAGGAGAGAGGCGAAGATACATCTCAGCTTAAGCTTCTTAGAGCAGCAGGCGGAGCAGAGTGTAAAAAAGCTCTCACCCTCCTTAAGGTTGGTAAGCTTCCAGAAGATTTCATCGAGGGAATGGTTTGTCCTGGAGGCTGCGTAGGTGGGCCTTCAAGACACAAGAACATCAGTGACATCAATAAGGCCAGAGAGACTCTGCTCTCCAAGGCAGATGACAGAAAAGTACTTGAGAACCTTAAGAACTATCCAATGGATAAGTTCTCGATGCACAGAGACGGACACATGTGATTTTTCATACCGCTGTGAGGGGCGATATATATGGATGTATTCAGCATCATAGGCAGACCCAAGGAACAGAGAAGTGTGAAGTCAGATCTGATCAATATTGCGATGATCATATTCACTTCTACATATATGATATTTTATGGCAACTTCCTGCCCTATTTTGATGGGGCAGGGTTTGGTGCTGCCGGGCTTGTGTATTCCTTAAGGTATGTTCCCATAGTGGTAACAACTGCGCTTGGCGGAAGCATTCCGGGAATGGTCAGTGTCCTTTTGTTGTTCCTTCACAGGACTTTTATCAACAGCTCTTTTTCCTATCTTACATTTATATATCTTGTTGTGGTTATCGTAGTTGACCTTATAACCAGAAGGCGTTGGTTTAATAAGTGGTATAAGGTCTTTCCGGTAACATTCTTTATGATGAACCTGGTAGGGACCTTCTGGGGTATACTTCTTATGCTCCTTAGTGATGGTGGCATCAGATCTCTGACAATCTTGCAGGTGATATATTTCTTTTTAAACAGCCTGCCTGGCTCACTTCTTAGCAGTACAATAATCTATCTGATCTTTAGTAAACTCCCTGACAAGGTAAAAATCCTACTGGCAAACGGTAAATATTATGTGGACCGCAGCATTCTGACTGAGGACGACAAATATGAGGTGGAGCACAGATCAAAGATTGGCAGCGTGGTTATGAACATCATCGTCTTCGAAGCGCTGGTGCTGGGCCTGTCTGCGGAGTTTGCATCCAACACTCTTATACCAACAATGCATGATTACAGCTATTCTGAAGAAAGCATATCAAGCTCTGAATATGACCTTTCGAAGATAAACAGCGCTGAGAGACTTGAGAGCAGGGTGAGTCTCCAGCTCATAGATGAAGGCAAATATGAAGGACAGTATTTTGCTGACACTTTATGGGGCGGCGGCAATATAAACTACCGCTACAGTGTTCGTCTTGCCATGCTCATATCCATAATCGTCATTCCTCTTGCGGTGTTCGTCAACAGATACGCCCAGTACAGGATAGCGAGGCCCATAAGGACAATGTCCAAGGCTATGGCCGGCATCTATAACGCCAAGGAAGGGTACCTTAACGCCAGCATCAAGGCAGTTCATGATCTTGATATCCGCACCAACGACGAGATTGAAGACCTGTACCATGCCATGGATCTTACAGTTTACAGACTGGTTGAGTACATAGAACTTGTGAAGGCAAGACAATCAATTGAGGACCAGCTTCAGAATGCCAAATCAGCTAACGAAGCCAAGTCCCGATTCCTTTCCAATATTTCCCACGAGATCCGGACCCCTATCAATGCGGTCCTTGGTTTTGATGAAATGATCTTAAGGGAGAGCAAGGACCAGGAGATACTTGGCTATGCCCGCGACATCCAGAGCTCTGGCAAGACCTTGCTTGCTCTTATCAATGACATCCTGGACTTTTCCAAGATCGAAGCTGGCAAGATGGAGATAATCCCTGTTGAATACGAGCTGGGTTCTCTTATGAACGACATAGTCAATATGTCAGAGATGAGGGCCAGAGAAAAGAGCCTTAAGCTATTTGTAGATGTTGATGAGAATATACCTCACATCCTCTTTGGAGATGAAATAAGGATCAAGCAGTGTATCATCAACATTATAACCAACGCTGTGAAATATACGGAAGAAGGGGCCGTTACATTAAAGGTCTCATATGAAGTCGCCACGGATGAGGAATTTTTTGACGACGATGAGGACTACATCGACCTTAAGGTCAGTGTATCTGATACAGGAATCGGAATAAGGCAGGAGGATATGGACAAACTCCTTACTGCCTTTGAGAGGATCGATGAAAAGAAAAACAGGACCGTTGAAGGTACTGGCCTTGGCATCAGCATCGTAACAAGCCTTCTTGGCATGATGAACAGTAAGCTTGAAGTTGATAGCGAATATGGTAAAGGCAGCGTATTTTCTTTTGTAATAAGACAAAAGGTAATAAACTGGGACAAGGTTGGCGACTTTGCCAAGAAAGTTAAGGAATCACAAAAAGAAGTCCATGGTTACAAGGAGAGTTTCCATGCCGAGAAGGCCAAGATCCTGGTTGTGGATGACACAAGGACCAACCTTACTGTTATTGAAGGCCTTCTTAAACAGACCAAGATGCAGATCGACACTGCGACCAGCGGAATGGATGCCCTTGACCTCATAAAACAGACCAAGTACGACATTATCTTTCTTGACCACAGAATGCCTGAGATGGACGGTATCCAGACCTTCCATGCAATGCAGGAAATAGAAGATAATCCAAACAGTGACACGCCTGTGATCGCCCTGACTGCCAACGCTATATCAGGGTCTCGTGAAATGTATTTCAGAGAGGGCTTTACCAACTATATGTCAAAGCCTGTTGATCCATTAAAGCTCGAGGAGATGATCCTTTCTTATCTTCCTGAGGATAAGGTTTCAAGGCCTGGTGACACGGCTTATGTAGACGATGAAGAGTCTGATGGATCAAAAGAAAAAGAAGTGATGCAGGAACTTTTAAAGATCAATGGAATCGACGTGAACTC
>CAMVJI010000044.1 GCA_947167765.1 uncultured Butyrivibrio sp.
AGCCCTGAGTTGGTGCTCCCCCCTGGCTGCTTTCAATCATCATATTGATGGCTTCCATGGCAACCTCATAAATGCCTGCCATGTCCTTGGCGCCCTCATCGTCTTTTTCTGCAAGCTTTCTGTACTGGACTGTAAAGTACTGTCTTGCCTGCTCTATTGTAGTCTTATTGATCATGTGACCATTGGTGAAGATAGTGCCACTATCTGAATTATATTTTGTGGCAACATACTGATTTTTCTGGGCCTCTCCGCCAACACCCATGGATTTTGCAAGTGAATGGATAAGATCTTCTCTTCCGACTGTCATTTTTAACCTCCCAATAGTTATTTATTCCATGAATTTCTTTGCTTTTTGTTTCTCGAAGAATTCATCTATGTTCGCTATAAGCTCCGCCGGTGGCATCGTTTTTAAAAGATATTTCTCAGGCTTAAGTGAAACCACCTTCATGACGCTTTCCTTGTCACTCTTGACAGTCAGGAACATAACAGGGATATCGCTTGTTGCAGATTCGCTTCTTAGCATCTCAAGAACCTGCGGTCCTGTTGTAACTGGCATCTCATAGTCAAGAAGGATAAGATCTACCTCGTTTTTGGCAAGGAACGTAATGGCCGCCATTCCGGAATTTACCATAAACACCTGATACTTTTCTGATAGCCAGCTCTTTATGGTCCTTAGCATTGTACCGTCGTCATCAACAACAAGGATTCTCTTTTTCTGAAGGCGAAGATCCTCTTTTTCAACCACCTCTATCATCTTCTGCCCTAGCTCTTTTACATTAACAGGCCTTTCAAAGATTGCGGCTATCTTGTCCCTGTGGGCAGAGCCATATATCTTTTCCATCTCATCGTGAGAACCTATAACGCTGATGGATAAGTCGTCTTCAACTGTCCGATCCCTGAGGTACACAAATAGCTCCATCATATCCTCTATGTCATCTACATAGATAAGATAAACAGATGGCTTATTCTCTATCCTCTCAATTTCTGTTACGTCAGGCTGGGCTGTTATAACTTCAAAGCCCTTACTTTTTAGTTCATTGGCAATAGAGGTGACCATAAAGCTCTTTCCACCGCCTATTAGCAGAACCCTTTTATCCATACGTTAAGTCTCCTTTATCTGCTCATAACAGCTCTAAAAGCGCGTCTCTGTCAACTGCCGCCATAAGCTCTTTTACCTTAAGGAACTTCTCTTTCTTGCTATCAGGGATCTTGTAAGTTTCTAACATATCCATGATACCATCTGCCGTGTCAAAATCATATGCCTCAAGCAGCTCTTTCAAGTCAGAAAATGCACTTTCAAGTTCATCATCAGAAATAAGCTCCTTGTCATCATCTGATGTTTCATCTTCATTTGCTGCAGAAAGCTTGTCTTTGTAGCTTCTGTAAAGTGCCAAAAGTTCCGGTGTTTTTGCAGCTATCTCTTCAGCATTCTCATCATTGCCACACTTCTCTAAATATGCAGCATCCTTGGAAAGCTTTGTTGCTCCCACAAGTCTTGCTGAACTCTTAAGGGCATGGACTGCAACTGTATAGTTCCTAAAGTCCTTATCATTTGCAAAGCTTTCAATGTCGCCGGATTTCTTGTCTATGGATATGAGAAACTCTTTTACCACGTCCATCAGTATCTCACGGCTTCCGCAGTTTGTCAGTGCTTCATTAATGTCGATATCTTCTAACCTGCTAAGGAAATCTTCCGTGTCCTTTTCAGCATCAGGAGCCTTTGGCTCTTTATCTGCTTCCACAGGCGCATCTGTTTCGGATGCCGAGAAAACCTTCTCCTTAGGCAGATACTCCATGAGCATTCTCTCAAGCACATTTCCATCCACAGGCTTTGAGAGATAATCATCAAACCCTGCAGCAATATACTCATCCCTTGCGCCAGATCCTGCGTTGGCAGTAAGCGCTATACATGGAGTGTCGGTATTAAGATTTCCCTCAAGTTCCTTCATGGCTGCAAGGGTCTCAAGGCCGTCCATCTCAGGCATTCGGTGGTCGATGAATATCACGTCATACTTCTTTTTTGTAACCTTGGAAAGAGTCTCTTTTCCACTCTCAGCAGTATCAACCTTAAGCTGTGTGTTCTTTAAAAGACCTTTCACAACAGTTAAATTGATGGCGGTATCATCCACCACAAGGATCTCAGCATCAGGAGCCGTAAAGGACTCGTGGTACTTTTTAAGGCTCTTTAGGTAGAGCTTATACTTTTCTTTGAAATCTCCAATTTCCTCAGCACTTACGACTTTCTGTCTTACTTCAAAAGAGAAATCTGAGCCCTTGCCATATTCGCTCTTAACCACAAGTTTTGTATCCATAAGAGCCAGAAGCTTTTTGACGATACTCATGCCAAGACCAGTGCCTTCAATGGTCCTGTTCCTGATCTCCTCAATTCTCTCAAAGGGTGAAAAGAGCTTTGAGAGATCCTCTTCTTTAATTCCGATACCTGTATCAACAACCTGGAATTTCAGGTATATATTGTCATCATCTTCCGCTTCTCTAAAGCCTACGTTTAACGTGACAGTGCCTTTTTCAGTGTACTTAACAGCATTTGTCAGGATATTGGTAACGCACTGTTTTATCCTTACTTCATCGCCAAAGAGCTTGTCAGGTGTTTTTTCATCCACATTAACAATAACTTCAAGTCCTTTGTCATCAGCCTTTACTGATATCATGTTCAAAAGGTCGTTGACCATGGAGCTTAAATGGTACTCCACGTTAAGGATGTCCATTTTTCCTGCTTCAATCTTGGAAAAATCAAGGATGTCGTTGACGATTCCAAGAAGGGAATTGCCTGCACTCTTGACATTCTGTGCATATTCATTAATCTGCGGGTCATTATTTTCCCTAAGGATCATCTCGTTCATTCCAAGAACAGCATTTATAGGCGTTCTGATCTCATGGGACATATTTGAGAGGAAGCTGCTCTTAGCCTCACTGGCCTTTTTCGCAACCTCAAGATCCATCTCAAGCTGCTGCTCCTGCTTGGTTCTCTCGATATAATCCTCTATGGAATGGACCATTGCCTTGGTTGATTCTGAAACAACATGTATCTCATCTTTTGAGAATGTGCGGATCTTGTCCACCTTTTCTCCCACCAGGAGCTTTTGATCGTCATCTGCATTGGTGTATTCATACATAAAGTCAGACAGAACTCCAAGAGGTCCACCCACAGTATACTTGATATAGAAGTTGGCAATTCCGCCAAGGGGAACACCAATGCACAGCATAAGTAGCACCATCTTGATATCGTAGGTCAGTGCGTAGTTATCCATAACAAAGCTCATATTCTCAATGTACTTTATTGTGGCATCAGGACTATTTTCTTCAATGCTCTCAACAACCATCTGTTTGTGGTCTCTTATATTATTGACCAGCATATCTTTCATATCCGGGAAAAGAGCTATCATAAAAACAGACACTCCAATGCCCAGCATAAGCTCTATGCCAATAATGATGGCTGTGATCTTAATACTGATCTTGGTTTTTCTGATGCTTCTTTGTATTTCCACATCCTTTTGATATGCTTTTGTATACCCTACTCCAATCGGAAAGATGATCTTGATGATATCAGGCGCCTTGCTATAGAAAAAGTGAAGAATAAAGCCAATGCCAAAGATGATTATAAATTCCTTAAGGAGAAATAAAGGATAGTTCTTGATGGAATCAGCATTAAACTGTGAAGCCTCAAGCACAGTAACACACCAGAACTCCACTGCTGATGTCACAAAAAGAGTTGCAGCTGACGCTATCAGCGTTTTCTTTATTGTCTTAAAGAAAAAGTACTGGGAAAAGATTGCAAAACTGGTAGTCGCCGCTAAAAAAACAGCCATACAATACGCAGTTTCCATCTCAAAGATAAGCGCACAGGTAAAACTTATCAAAAAAGAAACAAAAGAAATTACATATCCATATAATCCGCCAAGCAAAAGATATGGAAATAGTATAAAAGCAAAATCCAGATCTCTAAAGACACTAAGTGTCATATTTTCCCCATGGAGCGCAGAATATACACACATCCTGGTAAGTGCGATCCAAATGGCGATCTGTACCGCCCTAAATCCTATCCTTACCCATTTCTTTTCCTGTTCAGGACTAAGTCTTTTTGTGTCCATCGCCGCCACCTTCTTTATCAAAACCGCTTTTTATCAGTATATCACACTCTTTTAGACACAATACTAAACATATTAAAAGTTTTGAGATCACCCTTCGCCAACAGCTTCATAGGCGGTGTAAAAGGTCTCCACCCTGTCGAAGCGATAGTAGGCGTCGCCTTTTATGGTGGCGGCGCTTCCGGGATCTAGACAGACCTCATCGGTGTTTTGAGGGATCATCCACATACAGTCAACGAGCTCTGAACCGTCAAAGAAAAGGACGTAAGCGTCAACTTTTACTTTTTTGTCGCTCTTGTTTTCTGCGGTAAGAAGTGCTGATGAGCCTTCAGTAGCTGTATATACTGACACCTGGTTTGCCATATCTTCTTCATAGGGTTCACGCTTGGTGATTGAGAATTCGTAGGAATCAGGTACGTTGCCCCCTAGATCTCTTTTATCAAAACGGCCTTCAAACACAAAGAGAGCTTCATTTCTTACTACTTCCACAGTTTTTTCTGATGTGGCAAGTTCTTCACCATCTTTGTCTCTGGCGATAAATCTGCACTCGTACCTTACAAGATCTCCAGTCTTATTCTGAAGCACAAGAACAGGATTGCAGTTGTGATCATCCTCTCTAAAGTACTGAGCTACCAGCATTGTTCCAACAGGAAGTCCTCCATAGGATGGCATGTTGTCATCTGAGGGTGCAATGCTTACGATCCCGCCTTTGTTTTTATCCTCTTTCCGGATGCTGTCAAGACTCTCAAAGATGCTCCCGCCAGATTTTTCTGAGCTTTCAACATTTTCATCCAGCTCCTCATTCTTATCTTTAAGCTTTGCCAGGGTACTCTCTAAACTTTCACTTGTTCCAGAAGAGGCAGATGTTTCTACCTTTTCAGCTCCTTGGCTAAACTCATCTGCATCAGACTCCGAAACCAGAACCGCCTCAGCTTCCTTATCAGACTTATCTTTCCCAAAAAGATCTATCCCCAGGTTCTCATAGTTGGTGGCAAGGATAGTCTTAAATGCACTTCTCCCACTGCCGTCCTCGTAAGGAAGGTGAAAGCCGTAAGTATTTAGATACATGATGATTGGCAGGATGACTCCTGCTGCCGAAATGGCAATGATCCTAAGGGCCTCAATGGACTTATCCTTAACAAATTGGTGAATGCCTATGCCTAGCGTAACCATACAGATAGCGCCTCCCACTAGAAAGAGAGACGCCACAAGCCCCAGTATTGCTAGAAGTAAAGCTATTGTAGTCATATGCATGAAAATCCCCTTACATTTCTGTGCATATTTTACAAAAACACTCAAGAATGAAATGTCAATACTTGTATATAAAAAATTATAAACTACAATATATTGTAGTTAAAGACATTTTTTAACGGTAATGTGTTGTGTTTTTTTGAGGAGGTATGAAAATATGACTGATGTTGCTACTATAGAAGCTCTTGATATAAGTGTTATCCGCAACATTCTCCGCTCAATGGTCAACGAGCACTGGTCAGTGTCTGAGGCCCTTGACGAGTATGATATCCCTGAAGAACTAAGGGGTGAATACGAAGAGCGCATCGAACAGTGCTTTATCGACTGATCTTACTCTATCAGATCCAGTCCCACATCATAAACCTTACCATCGGTGGCATCCTTAAGCCACTTTGCCATAGTTATCCCATTTTGAGAAAACAGCGTAAAATGGGGTTCACGGACTGATGTGTGTACAGTGCCACCCATGGTTATCAAAGGTATCTTCCATTCATTTAGGAATATTCCAAAGTGCGGTGTAAGCTTTTTAAGCTCAGCCACCATCTCCTTTAATTGCCTGTAATACTCTTCCTGAACCAGGCTGTCACTTACATATCTCTTATTGATAATGTCATTGTAGTAAGCACTTAATAGATAATCCCTTACAGAGCTTGAATAAAGGTATCTAAATCTCTCCCCATTCTTTTCATAAAGATCTTTATACCAGTCCAGGGTAATATTTCCTGTGTGAATTGGTTTCCATATTGATTCCTTGCACTGCCATATATTTTTTGCTGTCTTTCTCCAGTTCTTGTATAGGAGCTGTCCAGAGTCTGAAAACAAGGTTATATTCCGGACTTTGTCATAGTAATTATCTGCTATTTCACCTGCAAGGGCTGGTACTGCAAATGCGCCAGCTGAATTACCTGCTATAAGTATCTGCTTGGGGCTTGGAAAAAGATCTTTTGCTACGGCCATACTCTGGAGGAAATTCACATAGCCGTGGAAATGCAAAACCTCATCGCTGCCATCCTCTGCCTTGTACGGATAATCGTTATTGCCCACATGAAAGTCCCCTGTTGCATAGGTTATGACAACAAAGCTCCAGTCTCTGAAAGGATTCTTTTCACTGACAATGTCTGTAATCCCTACATTTATGTTCATAATCTGGGTAAATGGACGCAGATTGTTCCAATAGTAGTTTGGCTGTCCTGCAGCAACCTTACCGCCTGTCACAGGGCGGGCTGCAGTGTACTCGTTCCATGCCACACCTCCACCAGAGAAAAAGATGCACAGCTTATCTGGGTCTCCAAGCTTTACATAGATGTAATACTCGGACCCATCGCCAGAAAGCCCTCTTTCCAGCGGAACTCTGTACCAGGTCATTTGTTTAGGTTCCTTTGGCAGATCCTCAGCTTTTCGGCCTGAGTTTTCTATAGCCTTTCCAATCCTGTTTTCTACAAAGTCTCCCGCTCTTGAAGCGAACACAATCCCCGCTTTTAAGTTTCTCTTATGCCTGTTAGCACGACTCATAGATTAAACATTTTCTCCGAAGCATTTTTAAGATCCCTGAATCTGAAAATGACCAAGGCTGCAATGATGATCAGATAGAACATGATACTGCTGGCTGCAGGCCATGGCAGTGTGTTCATGCCATTTTTGATGGTAATGATCTGGCAAAGAGCCATGATAAAGTCAAAGACTATATAAAGAATGTATTCATCAAGCCTTAGCTTAAGTATCAGCGCCGTAACAATAGTTACAATTGCAAGTCCAATAAGGGTCATTGGGATCATCCAGTTTACGCTCCAGCCATAAAACCCTGTCTTAAGGTCTATGTAAAAATCCACCACAATGGCAACCAGAACTTCGAAGGTTATTACCTTGATCAAGTTGTTCCTAAGATACATTGTGGCATAGATGTCGATCCAGGCAACCAAAGCACCCAGCATGATAGGGCCAATAAAAGAGTATTTGCCTTCTGTCATGATGTTAACGGTGCCAAATACGATCTCCATCGTAATGAATATGAAAGTGCAAACTTTAAAGAAAGTAATGCTTGTGATCTTTCTCTTTTCAAGAACAGGAAATGCTGCATTCTCATCTCCCTCTGCCTCAGAAAGTTTCCCCTGACAAAGGGGACAGCACTCCTTTCGTCCTCGTATCCTGATATTACATTTATTACAAACCTGCATTAGTCTAAACCTCTACTTTATTTGTTTTTCTCATGCTCATCGTAGTCGTTGGTTCCAAGCTCAATTTCAAGCCCTTCCTGAGTCAGGCACCTGAAGAAATTAAGCATGGACTTGTGGGTCTTAAAAGGCGATACCTCTCCAAACACCATCTTGTCCTTGTAAGAGCACACACATACCTGCTGGGATGAGGCTGTCATAAAGGCGCTGAATCTCTCTATATATTCAGAAACCTCAGCTGGCATTTTGATCTGTCCAAGATTAGACATTGATGTTGTGACACCCTTTTTCGCTGCCCTGTCAAAGTAGCCTATAACAAGGTCCTTTATTGGAAGTGGAACCATCTTGATGGCAAGGTTATGCTCTAAGGTTGAATAGGAGTTCATGGTCTTTTCAATATTCTCAGCAGAAAGCTTGTCCTTAAAGTCCTTGGCAACCGGGTCTATGATGCTCTTAAGCTCACCATTATAATCAGCTGGGTCATACTCAATATTTATGACTCCAAAGAAGTTCCTTGCTGTTCCGCTCTTATAGAACTGACGAAGGTTAACTGGGACACTGACCACTATAGGACGCCTTTTCTGGAATCTGTTCATTCCCTGAATGATGGCCTTAATATAAAGAGCTACGCAAAGCACTCCAACTGTGGCATCATACTTGTGGGCCAGCTCGATAAACTTTTTGGAAGATACAGTTCCTTCCAGAAGATGGGGCAAAAGATTGTCATCCATCTCTCCCGTTATCTGATAGGCCTTTACTGCCTTCATCTCATTGAGCTGCCCAAGTCCCTTTTGCTTGTTGTAATTACCTGTAAAAGCATCCTCATTCTTTTCCTCTACAGAAAACTCATCAATGGGCTTGATATCGTGGCTTAGGTTGTACCTTATCTGCAGATACCTTATGATCAGCGACTTAAAAAACATAAAAGCTCCGGTTCCATCTGCAAGTACGTGGAACATCTCAAGATTTATCCTCTTTTCAAAGTAATTCACCCTGTAAAGAAGATTCTTTTTCCCCGGAATGTAAAGTGGAAGGCAGGCCGGCGTATGCTCCTTTTCCACCACCGCCTTAAGGTCACTGTCCTCTAAGTAGTACCAGAATATTCCCCTGTGAAGTACGCAGTTAAAAAACGGAAATTCAAGTACTGTGTCATCCAGTGCTCTTTGTAGCATATCCTCGTCGACTTTTTCAGTCAGTTCGCAGGTAAGTCTAAATACCCTTGTATTAGCTCCTTTCGCTGTCGATGGTACTATCTTGGCTGCATTATCAAGTTCGTACCAGTTAGCTCTTTTCTCCATAAACTACTATTTCCCTTAACATAAATTTTCAGAGTTTTTCAAGTCTCTCTGTTACTATATCCATACCTGCTTTGTTTATCCTATAGATAACATCCTCAAGGGATATAAACTTCTTGTTGCGGATAAACTTAAGGTATTTTGTGGTAAAGCGCATCTTGATGCCCTTTGGTTCTATGCCCTGATTGACCTTGTCCTGAATAGTGCTGCAGGTATCTGCCGGATCACTGGCCATGTTTTTACTAAGGATACACAAAAGTGTTCCAGCAGTCCTTACAAAGCCTTCACAGTTATGGTCATCTGATACATCTATAGACTGAAGTGCGCCAACAGACCACTTTTTAAGGCTTCTGTAGATACCATACTCACAGTCAAGTTCCACAAGCTTGTCAGCAGTACCGTCATAGAGCCACACTTCATTTCCCTTTACGAACATGTCCCTGACCTGGAAAAGAGATCCCTCATAGGGAAAAGAAATCCCGGCGTCCTCACAGCCTGTAAGCATGATGTTGGCATTTATGATCTCAGGCTCATCTCCTGGTTCAGGAATATCAGGCCTATCTTCAAAAGCCTCCTTTCCTTCAGCTTCATCATTTACAGTTTCTTTATCCTTTGGCTCTGCGTACTCCTGCCAGGGGCCTTCAATCCTCGGATTATCCCTGCCACTTATCCTGTAGGAGCCAAATGCATCTGTCACAGTAAACCTGTCAGTGTTACATTCCTCAAAAGGTCCTGCAACAGGATGAATGCCTCTTTTCCTTCCAAAGTAGTCGCTATCAAACATGATAGGACTTCCATCAGGGTTTTCAAACCTCTGCTCTGGTTCAAAGGCAAGGCCAAGGCTCTCTGTGTTTATTGGCATTGTGAAATTCCTTGGCAGATACTCATACAGATTGGTATGAATGGTGTATCTTCCATCGGATTCATCAAGATAAAGGCTGATCTTATGGTCCTTATCAACATGGGCTGCAAGCTCGTTATCGCAAGGCCTTGCTCCGTTGTAATATGCATTGCCACCAGTATATACAGGAAGATGGTCATAGTAGATATCATTGGATCCATATTCCGCAAAGGCGTTTTTCTTAAATCGTGAAAAATACTCAGGTGCCGTAGGAAACCTGTTATACGGGCAAGTACCTGCAATGAAATTAGCCTTATCCAGAGTATCAATATTTTCCCTGGTGCAATAATCCAGTAGATCCTGACGGACGGTCTTTTGTATAAAGATATTATTGTAGAACCTTGCATCTCCATGAAGGATAGTCATAAAACCGGCAATCTTTGTTGAATGCGGCAGATGATATGGAGTATATCTGTCTGAAGCAAGCTTTTTTGTGCCATTATCTGTTCCACTCCCTACCCAGGTAAAGGATCCTGCAATAAGATTGTGAACAAAAGCTATTCCCTGAGTGCTGATCCTTGCAGCCATCTCAGAAAGAAGGAGATTGTGATCTATAAGTGTAGGACCGTGAGACACCTCAATAAAGATATCTTCCCCAAGTGAAAGCCCATCTTCTATAATGGTTCCTTCAGGCGGAATATTGTCGTGTAAAAAGTTCTGGGATACCCTGGTGCCTTGGGCCTGCCAGTCAAGCCAGATTCCCCTTGTGCAGTGATCAATGTGATTTCGCCTTATGATGGTATCTACCGCAGCGTGGAGCTTGATGCCTCCGATCTCCGCTCCTGCCAGATTGTGCTTGTTATTTATATGATGAATGTGATTATCTTCGATAACTGAAAAGGCTCCGCCCATATGACCAACAATACCGGTCTGACCACAATCGTGGATGTCACAGCGCCTTATTATATGGGAGCCCACAGTCTCTTTATCCCAGCCCTCATTTACTGCCTGACATACAGCATCCCTCTGGGTTTGAGTTCCATCCTTTACAAATGTCATGCTCCACTTGTTGTTGCTGCCCTTTTGATAATACTTGCCAAGGGATATTCCGCTGCACTTTGACTCATAGATATCACAGTCCTCTATGATCCACCCCTTGGACCAATGCGGACCTATCATACCAATCTGAACAGCAGTAGGCGGAGCCCACTGAGTAGCAGCGCATCTTACTGTAAAGCCTCTTAAGGTAATGTTGTTAACTCCCTCTTTTTCCGGATAAAAGCATGCCCTGCGCACAGCAAATTCAACGTTTTCTTCGTTTGGATCCCTGTCATCAAAATTAGCATATATTACTGTTTCTGCGCCTTCCTGCGCTGTGAACCACACATACTTTGTAAAATCAGGATCCCAGGACCTTTTGTCAATCTGCGGGTGCATACAAACAGAGAGGTCAAAGACCTCGTACATGGACTTGTTATCAATATAAATTTCGCCTGTATGTGGATTGTTTAAAGATGCGAAAAACCAGTCGCCAAAAACTACATCTGTGTAAGGGTTGTAATCCCCAAAGAAACTATTTGGAATGCGAACACGCCAGATGTTTTCAAATTTCTCCCATCCTGTAAGACGCTCAGCTCCGGTGATGACTGCTTCGCCCTTTACCATGCTCACATATTTGATGCGCTGACTATCTGTGCCTGAAAAGACTGGTCGTACCCATTCTCTATAGATACCAGGAGCAACAAGTACATCATCCCCAGGCTTTGCAACAAGCGCTGCTTCCTGGATCGTCCTGAAAGGATGTTCCATGGATCCGTCACCACTTCTACGCACATTTCCCGATACATAAATCTGCATACCGATGCCCTCCAATCTGCCTTTTGCTGTGCATATAACTCAAAACCAGCTATAATATAATATTATCACAGTTAAGCTCTTTTGGCGCAGTCACTGACTAAATTTAAGATAGGAGAACTTTTATGGGTAGAATGAAATATATATATGCCATAGCAATACTTGCAGCATTTATTCTTGCAGGAGTTTTGATAAACCTGATCAACTCGCTATTTTAAGTGGCATTTAACTTTTTATTCTGATACAGATCTGAATCAGCTCTTGCAATAAATGACTGGATCGTTACAGGAGCCTGAAAATCGTACTGAGAGATACCGACGCTTACATGGATGTCATAGGGAGCTGCATCAACGTTTGTAGCCCTCTTGACTTCATTCTTTATCTGGTCAGCAAGCCATGCTGCCTCTGCTCTATAGGCCATCTCGGCCACTACCACAAATTCATCTGCTCCATATCTTGATACAAACATTCTGCTGCGGGATCCCTGGCAGGCGTCCTTTATTGCTGTCGCAACCCTATTAAGAGCCCTGTCACCCTCTGCATGTCCATAGGCCTCATTGATATCCCTGAGCCTGTCTATATCAACCATGATCAGGAAAAGACTAAGTCCCTGCTCTTCAGAGCGCATCTTCTGAACAAGATACTTATAGAGCTGGTTCCTGTTGTTGGTCTGTGTAAGAGGATCTATTGAAATAAGATTATCCTGTGTAGTCAGATATACATAGTAAACTGCTGCAACTGTTCCATAGCACAAAAAAGGAACGCGCCAGTAGATAGCCTGCATTGCACCAAGAATGATAGGTGCAAAAGGAAATACTCCGATCATGAAGTAGATATTCCTGTCCACATATCTGTCCCTGTTGGCAAATCTGCTAAAAGCCTTAACAGATGAGGCAATAAGATATGCAAAAGGAACGATGACGAGGATAACATAGAAGCTTCCATTTACCAGCTTTCCGTTTTCATCCACGTAAAATACCAGCCCTGTCCTGTATGCAGTCACAACAAGAAGAGCAGATACTAAAACAGGAGTTGCAAGAAGCCTTCTAAGAACTGTGTTTTCAATCAGCTTGTCTCTTTGAAGTGCCTCCGAAATGATATACCAGTAGTAGGCAGCAACACTTATTAAAATGTAGGTGAAAATATTAGAAAGATAAAGCATTGTCGGTGCAGAACTTATAACACTGCCATCAACAAGTGCCCAGAATATCTCGGCCATATAGTAAAGCATCAAAGTCACTACAAGGTTACCCAAGTATATCTGCGATGCCTGCTTGTTAACACCTCTTACGATCTTATAAAAAACAATAGAGAGTAAAAGGATGCAAGCTATATGCGCTTGAACGTAATAGAAAACATATGTCAAAGCAAAGAGCCTCCCCAATTCAATACGTGAAAAATATTTTAGCACAAAAGCCTCAAGAATACTCTAGGTTTTAGGCAGTTTATGAATAATTTATAATTTACTGCAAACTAAAAAGGAAGCTTTGCGCTTCCTTTTTTCATGCCCCGCCTGCTATAGCTTTCAGAGCATCAAATTCAGAATCATAAACACCGCCCATGGCCTCAACCTCTTCCCAGGTATACCAGGAACCTGACAGCTGTACTCCTCTTATTGAAACATCTGTTGCAATCACCATAAATGGTTTATGGTTTACAACAATGTAACAGGTCCTGTTAAGACCAAAGGGAGTAACATACACATGCCCGGTGTCTATAAGATGATTTAATTGATCTATAGATAAGTTTTTGGATAAAGGTACAGTCTTTAGCATATCTTTCCTTCCCTATAGAATCAATTATACTATCTACTTTTTTGAGTGTAAATTCGTTTATATTTATTTTAGATTTTCGTCACGTAATTGCATAATTGCGCTCACCAAAAATTCCTGTGCCAACCCTTACAAATGTTGCTCCCTCTTCAATTGCAACCTCATAGTCCCCAGTCATTCCCATGGAAAGTGTATCCATATTAACTCCGGGGATATTCATCTTGTTTATATCGTCTTTAAGCCTTCGAAGTCCTGCAAAATATACCCTGTTGCTTTCAGGATCATCAGTGTAAGGCGCAATAGTCATAAGCCCTCTAATGTTTAGATGAGGAAGGGTGCTTATTTCTTTTACAAATGAAGGAACTTCGGAAGGTGCAAGGCCAAACTTGGTATCCTCTCCAGCCATGTTGACCTCAATGAGCACATCGATATTCATATCAGCCTTGGCAAACTGTTTTTCAATCTCACCAGCAAGCTTAACATTATCAACTGAGTGGATCATTACGACCTTCCCGGGAAGGTATTTTACCTTATTTGCCTGAAGGTGACCGATCATGTGAAAATCCACATTTTCCTTGATCTGTTCAGTTTTATCCCTGATCTCCTGTACTTTGTTTTCACCAAAGACAGATAATCCCGCCTCCATTGCCTGTCTTATGTCCGATACAGGCTTAGTCTTGCTAACTGCAATAAGCGTTACATCTTTTCTGTCTCTATTTGCTCTCTCACAAGCCCTTTGAATCTTTTCCTGTACTATACTTATGTTTTCTTTTATCATAGACCACTCCATGTTATAGATTTTTTTTCATGTGTAGTATATCATAAAATATAGCTTATAAGTATAAGGCTCTGGGGGTAGTATCTGATGAAAGTCAGCGAAGTATCTAATGGTTCTGCAGTTAAAATCCATGCAAGTATCAGTGGCCACAATATAGTCCTTATGACAGAGGCAATCTTTGGCGTATCCGCGGGGCTTTTGGTAAAACCAATGGAATATTTTGGCAAATACATGCAGTTTCTTGAGCCATCTAACGTTGAGATCAAAAACAAAAGAGATGGCAGAGTCTACAGATTCATGTCTACCACCATTACTCCCGTCAAAACAAGATATGGCTATTTTCATCTTATCAGAAGCTCTTCCATGCTCCAGCCAGAGAACTCAAGGCGTGCGCAGCGCTTTAATATTGAAAAGCTTGGCATCATGTCAGTTAATGGCGATAATCAGAATCTAAAAAACTGCATCGTCTACGACATTTCCATGAGGGGCATGGCTATCATTTTAGATAATTACACCAAGTTAAAAACTGGTGATAATCTCAGGGTTCGTTTCACATATGGTCCAACTCTTCATAGCTATGAAGTTTCCTGCGTTGTTGTCAGATTTTTTGATATCGATGGCAAAAGAGCTGTGGGCTGCAGCATCTCTAATCTCAATGTGGATCTTATTGGTCTTCTTGATTCCAAGAAAAAACAGCAGTTCTCAGAAGCTGAATCCGGTTCTGAAACCAGCTTAAATCCTGCAATTTCACAAAAGCAGCAGGTTGAGGAAGTCGAAGAGGACATCGCAAAGGACGAGTCACCTGAAAGTCCAAAGACTATCACTATCTCAAGTAACCCCTTAGATCCCGGCAATTTAGAGCACATAGAAAGAAGCTCTATCCGTCAGAGTAAAAAAGAAGAAAAAATGGCCCAGCAGGCTAAAGAAATCGCAAACCTGCTGGACCTTAGAGACATTTAAAATCTTATTTGTTTTTCAACCATACGAACAAATTCAACGTTATTCCTGGTCTTAGAGAACAGATTGATGCACTGATCAACTGCATCGTCTGCCTTCATGCTGTTAAAGCCCTTCCTTAAGCTATTGATAGCAGCAAGCTCTTCTGGAGTAAGAAGGAGATCTTCTCTTCTGGTGCTTGACTTTGGAATATTGATGGCAGGGAAGATTCTCTTTTCCTGGAGCTTTCTGTCAAGAACCATCTCCATGTTACCAGTTCCCTTAAATTCCTCGTAAATAACATCATCCATCTTGGAACCAGTCTCAATAAGAGCAGTTGCAAGAATTGTAAGACTTCCGCCCTCTCTCATGTTTCTGGCAGCACCAAAGAATCTCTTTGGCATGTGAAGAGCTGCAGGATCAAGACCTCCTGAAAGTGTTCTTCCTGATGGTGGAACTACAATGTTATACGCTCTTGTAAGTCTTGTGATGGAGTCAAGGAGGATAACAACATCCTTGCCATGTTCCACAAGGCGCTTTGCTCTCTCTATAACCATCTCAGCAACTCTCTTGTGGTGTTCAGGAAGCTCATCGAAGGTTGAGTAGATAACCTCTGCATTAGGTCCTTCAACTTCTTCCTTGATATCTGTTACTTCCTCAGGTCTTTCATCTATGAGAAGAATGATCAGATGAATATCGCTGTTACCCTTAAGTATTGACTTTGCTACTTCCTTAAGAAGTGTTGTCTTACCAGCCTTAGGAGGAGATACGATCATACCTCTTTGTCCCTTACCGATGGGGCTTATAAGATCCATGATCCTCATGGCAACACTGCTGCCTGGTTGCTCAAGTCTTATCTTATTGTTAGGGAAAATTGGTGTCATCTTCTCAAAATCCCATCTTCCCAT
>CAMVJI010000045.1 GCA_947167765.1 uncultured Butyrivibrio sp.
AGCGGAGATGATTCCGCCTTGTAGTATTCAGCTTTTTCTAAAAAAATTGGAGCGTACTCGCTCCAATTTTTTTCAGGCAATTGAACGGTTGCTTTTTGCAGCCTTTTCCTTGTTTTCAGCCTGTTTTTTCTTGCGGATTGAATTGATCCCGTAATGAAATAACACAATAGCCAGCAGCAGTCCAAATACAGCCGCCATAAAAGCGTTGGCGGTAAGAGTGTCAGCCATCGTAAGAACCATTCCCACAAATATCAGGAATACCCCAAATGGTCCGTGAGCACGCTGACTTTCACTGTGTCTTCTTCCAAAGATCGAGAAGCTAAGACACGCTGCCCCCAGGATAATAAAGATGATGCCTGTAACTAGTAGCCCCACAAAGACCTTCATATCAACGTTCATTATTTAGTTTCTCCCCCGTGCTTATTGCACACCCCAATTTTTAATCATTATATCACGCGCGGAGCCAGAATTTGTGAACGTTTCTTGATTTTTTAAGACCCAAAACACTGATTTTACAAGGATACCACCTTGCAGTAGTCCTTCAAGATCCCATTTATATAGTCTTTTTGAAGATCCTCTCCGATTATGATGATGACATTTCTGCTGCTTACTACCGGATTTGTCTTAATCTCAGCTTCTGTGGCGTTTATTTCAAGCTGTGAGTCCGCGCCAGTCTTAACAAATCCCTTTACTCTGATCACCTTTCCGGCTTTTTCATCAGCAAAAAGAGCTCGCGTTATGCTAAGGAGAGTATCCTTTGGCATCTCAACATCAAAGTAAAACAGTGGCAGATACTGCTTTTCTTCAAGTGTAAGCTTGGGATACGAGGATTTTCTGTATCCTGCGCCTTCGATATTCTCAAGATCCTGCCCTGTAAGCTTATTAAAGGGCTTGGCTATTATATCTTTTCCAAGGTCGTATCTGGCGTTGCAGCCATACTCTTCCATGGTCTTGTTGATAAAATCTGTGATGGCCGCCGTATCTGTATCTGGAGAAACCTTGCTAAAAACAAGCTTCCCTGCCCAGGCTATTTCCGACATGAACAGGTATCTTGCGGTGTCTTCAAGCATCATGGCGGACTCTGAATCTACTATTCCGATGACGCTCCCGATCTCATACCATCTGTCTAGAGGCTCATCGTAAAGGACGTCGAAAAACTCATCTGCATCATAAATGCCCGAAGGCTCTATGATGACCCTGGTATATCCGCTCATGCCCATGGATATCAGCTTGGTCCTGAATCTTCGTCTGTGGGCTTCCTTACCATCTCCGCCAACTATCATCTCAAGGTTACAGTTATCCCCAAGAAGATCCTGAAGCAGCACCATGTCGATGTTGACAGCTCCATAGTCGTTTTCGATTATGGCTATCTTTTCGCCTTTTTCAATGAGATATCTGGCATATTCTTTTATAAATGTGGTCTTTCCTGAGCCCAGAAAGCCCGTTATAAGATCAATCTTTACCATATCCTATAAATATCCACCCTTTTTTCCTTGATAACGCAAAAAGGTCAATCTTCAACTTCTACAACGCCGCCATCCTTGATGGTGATCTTCATTCCAGTCTGGACATAGGAAAGGAATTCTTCTCCAAGACTGTCAATCGTTGGCATTTTGGCATCTGTCCATATATCTGACAAAAGAACTCCCGCAGCCCCGATAGAATCTATAGGGTTTGCAAACAGCATGCATGCTGGCTGTCTTCCGTAATCTGCCGCGGTAAAAAGGATCATTCCACCTGTTGTGGAGCCTATGGTCTGTGGAAGGCAAAGAGCCACTCCTGCCATAGGTTTTTTGTAAATATCAGGGTTATTCTGGTCGGAGCAGGTAGCTTTTTTGTCTCCCGTAAGAAAGCTTGTCTGATAACTTGCCAGTGTATTGAAACCGCCGTGAGACACAAGCGCTGTAGCACTGCACTCCCCTGGAATAACAACTCTTCCTTTAAACTCTTTCATGATTAGTTCCTCCCCTGTCCTGTGATCATGGATAATATCTTGTCGTCCTCATAGAAACGGCATGAGGTGTAAGTTCTGAGCTTGTTGGAATTGGTGATTATTGGAACCGAATGAACAAGCGGATTATCGCAGTACATAAGTGGACAGATGTAGCTGAGAGTCAGCTTGATCTCCTGGGCCATGCTCTCTTCCCTTGTTCCCTGGATTGCTTTAAGTACTCCAGGCGCTGCGGTAAGAACTGTTGGTATCGTGGTGGTCTTTCTTCCAGAAGCCTTTACTCCTTCGTAAATATCGTCTATCCAGCCAATAAGCTCGTTTTTTGACAGGTGTGGGCATCCAATAAAGCACATCTTTGGCTTAGCGTCTGCATTCTTCCAAATGATTGGATAGCTGTCAATTACACGCTGTATCTCTGCGTCGTCAATAACGTAGGTCTTTGCTCCATCAGCAATAAGACTCTCGCCAAGCTCAGCTGCTTCCGGAGTCAGCTTGTCTATGTGGTAAAGACCTACTGCTCCATTTGATGCGGTAGCAGCGCCGAAATTCTTAAGATAGTCACACACACTTGGTGTAAGCTCTGTTCCAAGGTACTCAGAAAGGCCATAGACGTAGGGAACATCCTCCATTACTTTCATGCCAATGGCTGAACCAAGGACCTGTGCAGGAGGCAGTTTAGTAGTCTTAACTTCCACCTTCCATGTAGCCTTTCGCCCCTCGTCAGTTAAAAGGCCAAATTTGGGTACACATCCGAGAATAGAGCCAAAAAGCTCGATGATTCCTGAGTTTCTGTTGCACCTTGCGCCAAGAACTGAGTTGGCATAAACAACTGCTGATGACTCAGCCCAGCTTAAGATATCGCCTTTTTTGGGTCTGTTTCCCTGCTCGTCAAAATAGCAGGCACAGGAAAATCCGTCTTTACCTTTTAAGCCTAGCTTTTCAAGCTGTTTCTCATATCTTCCCTGCTCTGAGTACATGAACTTGTAAAATACCAAATCCTGCAGTGGACCTGAGGGAACGTTCTTATCAAGTGGCCTTGGGTCCATTGTAAACTTCTGCTTGGATACAACTCCCGCTTCAATAAGCTCATCCATCAGCTTGTAAACGGGGTCGATAACCTTAAGTCCAAAGCTTGTTACCAGGTGGCCATACTCTCCGGTAACCTCTGCCATTTCCTCTGCCCCAAAGAGTTCACCGTAGCGTACCAGCGTCTCCATGATCTTGGCGTAGGTCTTTCCCTTTTTTCCGTCATAGATTTCCTGTTGCTGTGCTGTAAGTCTCATCCTACCTTCTCCTCCACAATATCGTTTGTTATTTTTTTCTGAGCTCCCTTACCTTGTCTTTCAGTGAACTTACCAGTAAGTTTTTACCCTTAAATTCCGCAGGCAGTTCTGCCTTTGGCATGATCTTCTCAATTCCAAGAAGGATCCTCTTCTGGTTAAGGGACAGTCTCTGAGCATATGCCCTTGCCAGCTGCTCATGACGCTCCTCAGCAAGCTCTTTTCCCTCTGCTATTTTCTGCTCTATAACCTTAGGCGCAGCTGCCACCTTCTCGTATCTCTCCTGAGCCTTTAAGTTGAACTCCTCATGCATCTGCTTAACATCCTTTAAAAGAGCAGAGAGGCTGGCCTCAGTAAGGGCAAAATCCGCACCAAATATGGCAGCAAGGATAATTGCCAAAACTTCGTAGACAACAGGGCTTACTACCTCATGAACTCCCTCAATAGCAGGGATAAGGAACTTAACTACAGCTACACCAGCAAGACCAAATGCAATGCTTACTGGAACACAGATCCTTCCCTGGATATTAAGTGGCAGCTCGCTGTAATCCCACCATCTGGCGTTAAAGCGCTTTTCCAGCACCCAGGATGTGGCAAATTCCGCTACTGCACTTCCTATGTAGCATAGTATAAATATTCCCCAGATAGGGAAATCCGGCGATCTTAGCACGTCTATTGAGCTAAATACTGCAGATGCCACTACAACGCATGAACCGTAAATTGGGCATATTGGGCCAAAAAGAAATCCTCTGTCCGCCCACTTCTTTTCCTTGGCCGTGCAGTAAATGGACTCCCATACCCAGCCTAAAAAGCTATAAAACATGAATTCAACAAAATACTGTGCGATTACCATTTCTTTTCCTCGATCTTCTAAAAAATGATAAAAAACTCTTTTTCTATTATAACAGCCAAAAAGAAAAAGCCAATTAAAGGGACTCCTATGCTATACTAATCCAAGATTTATAACTATAGGAGAGACCACATGACATTACTAGAACAGTACAAAGAAAAACAAAAGAAAATAAGCTACCTTGGCCACGCAGCTTCACTTATGAACTGGGACAAGGAGACCACAACCCCGGAAGGCGGTATGGAAAAGCTTGCTGAGGCCATAAACTATTTCCAAACTGAGATTTTTAAGCTCTCAACCAGCGACGAGACCTTCGATCTTGTCTGCAAACTCGCAGAACCAGCGGAGTTTAACAAGCTCGATGACGTTATGCAGTTTGACATAAAGCGAAACAAAAGAGACCTTGAAAAGATGAGAAAGCTCCCTCAGGAGGTCTTTGAAGAGTATGTAAAGGCCACAACAAAAGCCAGCATCGTTTGGCCCTCCGCCAAAAGAGCAAGCGACTTCTCCAAGTTTGAAAAAGAGCTTGAAGCCGTGATCGAGGCAGTTAAAAAGTACCACAGCTACGTAAATCCCGACAAACAGGTCTACGACGCACTTATTGACCAGTTCGAAGAGGGAATGACTCAGGAGACCATCGACCGCGTATTTGGGGATCTTAGAAAAGAGCTGGTTCCTCTGGTTGAGGAGGTAACAAGCCGCAAAGCTCCTGACCACAGCAAGTTCCGCTTTAAGGTTCCTGCCCACGTACAGGACAAGGTCTGCAGATTCCTCGTTGAATATATGGGAATGGACATGACAAGGATCGCCTTTGGCGAGACTGAGCATCCCTTCACAACCAACATGAACCTTGATGATGTGAGGATCACCAACCACTTCAAGGAAGATAACTTCATTGAGCCACTTTTCTCAGCTATCCACGAGGGTGGCCATGCTATCTTTGAGCAGAATATCGATCACAAGTATGAAGGTACAGAAGGCGGCGCCATTCCTTACATGGGCCTCCATGAGAGCCAATCAAGGTTCTATGAGAACATCCTTGGCCGCAACATCAACTTCTGGAAGCCAATCTGGCCACAGATGGCTGAGATGATCCCAGAGCTCAAAGACGTTACTTTAGAGGAGTTTTATCAGGAGATCAATTCAGTAGAAAAGAGCTTTATCAGAACCGAAGCAGACGAACTTACCTACTGTCTCCACGTCATTTTAAGATATGAGATCGAGCGTGAGATCTTTAAGGGAAATGTAGAAGTAAAGGACCTTCCTGCACTCTGGAACAGGAAAATGGAAGAACTTCTTTCCATAACTCCAAAAAATGACGCTGAAGGCGTCCTTCAGGACATGCACTGGTCTGACGGAAGCTTTGGCTACTTCCCTTCATACCTGCTTGGAAGCATCTACGACGGAATGTTCCTTGAGGCCATTGAAAAAGACCTTGGCAGCATTGATGATATTCTTGCCGCCGGAGATATCAAGAAGATCACTGCCTGGCTTAAGGAAAACATCCATCAGTACGGATCTACAAGGGTCTCCAGTGAAGTTCTCAAGACTGTCTGCGGAAAAGAGCTGACAGCTGAGCCTCTTATAAAGTATTTCAAGAAAAAATATTCTGCATAAAACAAGCGCCTCGCGAAGCGAGGCGCATTAATTTTTTACCAATCTGAATCCCAGTCTGTATAGCCGGAATCCCAGCTGTCTGAACTCCATCCGGAGTCGTAGTCATAGTCGTAGCTACTGCTGTAACCTGAATTGTAGCCACTGCGGTATCCACCGCCTCCGCCACCTCCAACTCCTGCAAGGCCAAACAAAATGGACAGGATCATGGCTATAAAGCCAATTACAAGGCCCAGTGGATTTTTTCCACCAGATCCGCCTTCATTTCCGTAGCCTCCCAAGTAGCTTGATCCTTCAGGCATGCTGCTATAGTCTGATTTAAGAGGATAATCATTGATGTTGAAGTTCTTGATGCTGCTGTAGGCATCTGCTTCTTCGTATTTACTCCTCTCTCTGGCTGCCATATCAGCTGCATAGTTGAGCTTCTGGTTGGCAATCTCAGACTGCAGGCGGTCGTAGAGCTCAACTACCGCAAACTCTTCGTCATTTCCGCGGTAGCGGACGGCTCTTGTGCCATCTGCCTTGTTCTTGTAAACTACGAACTCTCCCGTAGTTTCGTCCTTGTAAATTCCGAATGCCTTGGGCCCCTGATAGTTAAATCCCACAAAGAACCTGGTCTTGCTTGATGTAAAACCATTTCTGTCGCAGTAGTCCTTCAGCTCTTCTATGGTCTTTGGAATTCCTCCCTCAGAATAATCATGTACGCTCATTATTCTCCCCCATTTCTTTAGTGTTCTGTCTTTAATACAACTGGGCGTACCAAAATGTTGCATGACTAATCCTATGCATTATACCATCCCCGGTTTGAAAAATCCCCTTTTCCCTCTTATAATTTTGCTGAGATGTTTTTGGTTAGGAAAAAAGGGAGAAATGTTATGAAAAAGAAACTTTTATGTGTGGCATTATCAGCAGTTTTAGCTCTTTCCATGGCTGGCTGCGGATTATTTGGAGTAAAAAATGACGCTCCTGTGCCTGGAAATGCGCCTTCTGAGGAAGCATCTTCTGGTGATTCACAAAAAAATGAAGAAACAAAGGCAGAAGAGCCGATAAAAGAGGAAGCAAGAAAGCCATTTACCAACGATGGCATCATTCTTGTTAACCCATACAGATACAAAATGACTACTCTGTATGTATTTAACGAAGACGGCTCTTTAGTAGACAGTTATGACCTTGAGCCAATATCGGAGAAACTAAAAGAGAGCGAAAACGAAGATTATTCCTATCTGACATATTGCGACGGAATTTTCTTTTTTAGCGGATATAAATACGAAGATGGAGACAGCTACGAGAAGCTTGTAGCCTACGATTCAGCCACTGACGAGATAACAGATGTTATCTATTGGGGAAGCGACAATATCTATGACGTTGAAGTCTATGATGGCAAGCTCACCTGTTCACTTAGCACCTCCGACTACAGCAGCTGGACAGTAAAGTGCTTTGAAAAGGAGGAGAATTCTCTTACATTCAGAGAGGCATCACCAAAATATTCTGATATCTATGACCAGGTCAGCAGCTATAACGTCACAAACATTGAACGTGGCTGCAGCATGGAGCACTTTCTTGACAAAAATGGCGGTTTTGTAGCTCGAAATGACGACAAATACTACCTTGTAAATGCTGACGGCTCCATAGAGGAACTGACATATCTTCAGGACAATTTCTACAGCTTACAGGGAAATTCAAAATACGCTTGTTTCACCGAATATGATGACTCCTACAAGACCATGGGTACATTTTGCATGGATCTTTCAACCGGAGAAAAGAAAAAGCTCTCAGATCTTAGCGTTATCACCATGGGTTTTGAAAATGGGATCTTCTACTTCGCAGAGAAAGAGGATACTGAATTTAATGTTTTTGATCTTACAATAAAGAGCTACAACACAGCTACAGACGAGCTTAATACTCTTTTCGAGAAAAAGACCGTTCCTGCAACAGAAATGTTTGAATCCGTTGTAACAGGCTTTACATTAAGCGACAACAAGGTCTTCTACACAGACATTGATGAGGGAAAAGCTAAGATCTTCTGCGCTGATCTGGCAGACGGAAAGGTTTCAAACGAAACCTGCACAGATTTAGTGACAGAGACCTTTACTCCATATGATTACGGAACAGTTGAGTACAGGACTGTCGCTTCATATTGTCCAAACTGTGGTATCCCGCTGACACAGGCCTACGCAGAGACCTTTGTGCTGGATCCAAAGTATTCAGAGCATGCAGATGAGATCAACGCTTCCTTAAAGCAGCACTCTGACAATTTCCTTAGTGAATACGAGACTCCAAAGGAGTCCTGGCTTGGCGAGGATGAGATGAACAACTGCGAGGGACATCAGGAATATCCTGAGCAGTACGACATGACAGATACAGATCAGGTTGAAAACGTGGGGATCATCGATGACCACTACCTGTTCGTGGACAAAACCGGCTACTGGTACGGAGGCGGCGCCCATGGAATGCCATCAAGAGACCAGCTTTTATATGATCTTACAACAGGTAAAGAGCTGAAACTTACCGATTTTTACAAGGGAAGCCTTGAAGATTACAAGGCTCTTGTTTCACAAAAGACAAAGGAAGACTTTGAAAGCTATGTTTCAAGAGGTGCGGTAGCTCCCTATTTCGCAGAAAACTCACAGGAAGTGTATGACACCGCCTATGAGTCTGTTCAGCTGGATATGAATATTTACTTTAGAGAAGATGGAATCATCTACTACTTCTACCCATACGAAATGGGCACTTACGCAGATGGCTTCAGGGATATCTTCATCTCCTACAAGGACCTTCTGGGTAGAGACAATCTTTAATCAGCAATTGGCTTAAATGGCCTCTTTTTGATAAGCTCTGTAGCATCCTGATAATCTACAGGCTTTGAGTAATAAAAGCCCTGGGCAAAATTGCAGCCCATATCCATAAGCATTTTGCCCTGTTCTTTAGTTTCAACACCTTCAGCTATAGTCTGCATGTCCAATTTCCTGGCGATAGTTATTACGCTTTCAATGAGGATTGCAGACTTTCTGTCTTCTGTGACCATGTCCGTAAAGGACTTGTCGATCTTAATAACATCAGCCTCGATATTATGCAAAAGAGACAGTGAAGAATAACCAGTTCCAAAATCGTCGATGGAGATGAACAGACCCTTTTCCTTGAGGGTCTTTACAAAGCTGATGAGCCTGTCATACTCAATATCCTTGGTACTTTCTGTTATCTCAATCTCAACATCCTCTGCTACAAGGCCATTATCTTCAATGATCCTTAAGATCTTGTTTTCAAACCTTGGAACAAAGAGGTTCTTTCTTGAGAAGTTACTGGATATCCTTGGGGGATTAAGTCCCATATCCTTCCAGCTTCTTATGGCCCTACAGGTCTCGTTAAAGATCGTAAGATCAAGATCCGGGATAAGTCCTTCCCTGTCCAGAATAGGCACAAACTGATCCGGAAGGATAAAATGACCATCGTGAAGCCATCGGCACAGCGCCTCAAATCCTACAAGCTCACCAGTTCTCATATCAACCTTTGGCTGGAAAAATGGCTTGAATTCATGGCCTTTAACTGCAGCTGGAAAGGCTGCAATGATATCCCTTCCCTGCATGACCATCTCTTTTAAGTTATCACCGTAAAAAACAACATCCTGCTTAAGCCTGCTCTTACCTATTCCGCAGGCAACATTGGCGTCGTTAAGCCTTTCTAAGAAGTTCTTCTCCTCATCGTCAGCAAGGCTTGAAATTCCAACCCAGGCACCTATCTCAAACTGGTTGTTTGGAGCAGCCTTTAACTTGTTGATCGTGATAGAAGACACTTTTTTAAGGAATTTTTTTGAGTTTTCCTTATGGATAAATGCAACGAAATTGTCTCCGCCAAGACGGCACAATCCCTCATCGTCCTCAATAGCCTTGAAGAGCTTGCGTGAATACTGGATAATGGCCTCGTCCCCGGCTCCAGCTCCTGCAAC
Source organism: uncultured Butyrivibrio sp. (assembly GCA_947167765.1). GTDB lineage: Bacteria > Bacillota > Clostridia > Lachnospirales > Lachnospiraceae > Butyrivibrio. Next base: position 9,639 of record CAMVJI010000045.1, read on the forward strand.
CTCATTTATATATTTAAAATTGCGCAGATTTATCCTAAGAAGCAGAAAATCATGGGGATCAGCATTTTGAAGCATCTTGTCATATTTTTTTTGGCAGTATGCAATGTTTGGAATACCTGTAAGAACGTCAGACATTTCTGCAAAGTCCAGCATCCTTCGCAGATTCTCTCTGCTTGCAAGAATGTAGACAAGGTCAGCACAAAGATCGTAGACAGAACCATCAAGTTCTTCCTCTTTGACTCCCTCTTCGAACTCTATATAAGCGTGAACATACTCGTAGCCTTCGTAATAATACCTGTATTGCCTGGAAAATCCACTCTTTTTTCCAGAATCAAATAAAACAAGCTGCTTATCTACCTCTTTTGCAGCGATCACAAGCTCACCAGTCCTATGGTTACGATATCTGTCTTCGTCACCCAGGTCCATCTCATAATACATTTTTACAACGTGAAGCTCCTCGCAGATCGCTCTATACAGATCGTGATTCAGATTCTCCATTGCAGCTGAATGCAAAAGAGCCTTAATGTTCTCAATAAGCCGCTGACTAAATGCCATATTAATTGCTCCTGTCTTCCTTCATTGTTTCTTGTCCGCTAGCACGGATGACCTTTATACCTTCTATGGCAACCTGATATATCATTGCCATTTCTCTGGAAGCAGGGTCTGTATAGCTGCATTTCGATTTCAAATTCTTAAAATACTGCTCCGCCTTCTCAATGACTGGCTTAGTGATCATGATACCGTCACAATAAAGAGTTCCTGTCTGAGCATCATACCTTGACTCAGTGTATTTTGTCTGTGCAAAATCTCCTGCACCCATCTTGGCTGCAAGCTGATTGATAAGTTCTTCTCTTCCCGCCATGTCAATCTCCTTAAAGTGTTTTTTGAAATATCATAATAACGATAATTTCATACATATTATAATATCACGTCATGATATATAGCATGCGTTATTTATGATAAAAGAAACCTTAATCTTTTATAAAATTTTATATTATTTTAATACTATTTTTTGAACATGTAGTATATAATTCCAGTATAGAATACAAGATGTTGTATTTTGTGGATCAGGAGGGGTGTATGGAATTAGAAATAATATCCATAGAGGGAGTTAACCTGCGTCACTGCAGCTGACTTCCAAAGCGTAGAACTTTTTCTACCGGATGGACGCCCTTAACGGGCATGAAAAGAGCTGGCTACTATACCAGCTCTTTTATTGTGCCTTAAAATGTGGTATTTTCTTTGGTAAGAGGATAATCAATATGAACTTAAACACTTTAAAGCCGGGTCAGTCAGCCCGGATTCTTACTGTAGGGGGCCAGGGTGCCCTCCGTCAGCACTTTCTTGACATGGGTGTTATCCCTGGAGCAGAGGTAACTACAATTAAATTTGCACCTATGGGAGACCCAATGGAGCTTAGGATCCATGGGTATGAGCTCACTCTGCGCCTTGCTGACGCACAGCAAATTGAAATAGAGCCTATAGAAAAAGACGCTTTGGAAGACGATGCCCCAAAGACCTTAAAGAAAACTGAGCATCCGGGGCTTGGTGAGGAAGGAAGATTCCACCCAAAGGGAAGCGGAGATCCACTTCCTGCTGGAACAACGCTTACTTTTGCCCTTGTTGGTAACCAGAATAGCGGCAAAACTTCTCTTTTCAACCAGCTCACAGGGTCTAACCAACACGTAGGTAACTTCCCTGGAGTTACTGTGGACAGAAAAGACGGCGTGATCAGGGGCCACGAGGATACCCTTATAACTGACCTTCCAGGAATCTACTCAATGTCTCCCTATTCAAGCGAGGAGCAGGTTTCCAGAAATTTTGTTCTTGAAGAAAAACCAAAGGGCATCATAAATATCGTTGATGCCACCAACATAGAACGTAACCTCTATCTGACAATGCAGCTTCTTAGGATGAACATCCCTATGGTAGTTGCCCTTAACATGATGGATGAAATGCGGGGAAATGGCGGAACTGTTGACGTTAACACCATGGAGGCAATGCTGGGTGTTCCTGTGGTTCCAATTTCAGCTGCCAAGAATGAAGGCGTTGACGAGCTTGTGCGCCATGCGATCCACGTTGCCAGAAACCAGGAGCGCCCTATCCCACAGGATTTCTGTAGTCCTGACGACAGAGGCGGCGCCGTTCACAGGGCCTTCCACGCTGTGAGCCACCTTATAGAGGACCACGCCAAGGCTGCTGATATACCTGTCAGTTTTGCTGCAAGCAAACTCCTTGAAGGCGAAGAGGAAATGGCTGACAAGCTGGGCCTTGATACCAATGAAAAAGAGCTTCTTGAGCACATTATACTTCAGATGGAAAAAGAGTGCGGACTTGACCACAGTGCAGCTGTAGCCAACATGCGTTTTGACTACATAAAAAGGGTGTGTGACAACTGTGTCATCAAGCCCCACGTAAGCAAAGAACATATTCGAAGCCAGAAGATTGATAAAGTCCTTACTGGCAGATATACTGCAATACCGATGTTTATTGGCATAATGGCACTTGTCTTTTACCTGACATTTTTCCTGATAGGTCCATTTTTCCAAGGCCTGTTGGAGGTTGCCATAGATTCACTTAAAGAACTTATCCACTCCACCATGGTGATGACAGGAGTAAATGCCACTATCCAGAGCCTTATACTTGATGGAATATTTGAAGGTGTGGGCACTGTTGTCAGCTTTCTTCCTATCATCGTCATCCTGTTCTTCTTCCTGTCCATGTTAGAAGACAGCGGATACATCGCAAGAGTCGCCTTTGTAATGGATAAGCTCCTTAGGCACATGGGTCTTTCAGGCCGCAGCATTGTGCCTATGCTCCTTGGATTTGGCTGCACAGTTCCTGCAGTTATGTCCACAAGAACCCTTCCAAGTGAGCGAGACCGCAAGATGACCATACTTTTGACGCCATTTATGTCCTGTACCGCCAAGCTCCCTATCTACGGATTTTTTGTAGCAGCCTTTTTCCCAAGGCAGAGCTGGATCATCATCACAGGACTGTACCTTCTTGGCATAATTACAGCCATCATCATGGCTTACCTTTTAAAGAACACGCTGTTTAAGGGCGAGGCAGTTCCATTTGTTATGGAGCTTCCAAATTACCGTATTCCCACCCCCAAAAGCGTGATACTTCTTCTGTGGGAGAAGGCCAAAGACTTCTTAAACCGCGCCTTTTCTATAATCCTGGTTGCAACCATTGTTGTATGGTTCCTTAAGAGCTTTGACTTTGGCCTTAACCTGGTGGCAGATTCACACAGCAGCATCCTTGCTGCAATTTCAGGCATACTTGTGCCAGTTATGAGGCCAATCGGCCTTGGAGACTGGAGGATCGTAACCTCCCTTGTCAGTGGATTCATGGCAAAGGAAAGTGTCGTTTCCGTTATGGAAACCCTCTTTAGCGACGGCCTTGCATCCCTTGGAGCTTTGTCAGCTGCATCAATGCTGGCATTTAGTCTCCTTTATACTCCTTGTGTTGCTGCAGTAGCTGCAATATCAAGAGAACTTGGAAAGAAATGGGCTCTTTGCGTAGTTTTGTGGCAGTGCAGTGTCGCATGGCTGGCAGCCCTTATTGTTAGACTAATTGGAATGGCTTTAGGAATGCAGTAATGAAAGTTGATTATTTTGAGAAGATCAGAAATGGCGAGGAAATGACTTTTGCTGAGCAGGTGATCATGATAACCATGCTCAGTATTCCCGCTATCTTTTCACAAATTTCCACAGTGATAATGGAATATGTTGACCAGTCAATGGTAGGAAGGCTTGGGGCAGACCCTTCAGCTGCAATAGGCCTTGTTTCTTCTACCACCTGGCTTATTGGCGGTATCTGCAACGCTGTAAGCACCGGTTTTACCGTTCAGGTAGCCCACTCTATCGGCGCCAAGAACGACGCCAAGGCAAGAGGAATTGTAAAGCACGGCCTTATTGCAGTTTTGTGTTTTAGCCTTACTATCGCACTTATCTGCCTTGCTATCAGTAAGAGCCTCCCCTTCTGGCTTGGAGGAAATGAGACTATAGCTAAAGGTTCCACCACATATTTCCGCATTTTTGGCGCTGCTCTTCCGCTCATACACCTGTGCGGCGTATCCTCAGGAATGCTCCAGTGCAGCGGTAATATCAGGACTCCCAGCATCCTCAACGTTATAGGATGCTTTCTTAACGTATTTTTCAACTTTATCTTGATCTTCCCCACAAGACCAGCAATCATTTTGGGAAAAGAGCTTGTGATACCAGGCGCAGGCCTTGGAATAGCCGGAGCAGCCCTTGGTACAGCCATGTCTGAGGGATTCATAGCGGTTGTTATGCTATATTTTCTGCTTGTCCGCTCGCCTCTCCTGCACCTTAGAAAAGAAGCCAAGGTACCATTTACTCTGTCCGAGCTTCAGACAGCTGTTAAGATTGCAATTCCTGTCGGTATCGAGCAGGGAATCATGGGCATAGGCTACGTAATGGTAACAAAGATCGTATCACCACTTGGTAACATAGCTCTTGCAGCCAACTCTTTTTCAATTACAGCAGAGGGACTTTGCTATATGCCTGGATATGGCATAGCCAGCGCCGCAACAGCCATCATTGGCCAGACACTTGGCGCAGGAAGAAAAAAGCTTGCAAACCGCCTTGGGTGGCTTGCAACAGCTCTTGGAATGCTTGTTATGACAGGAACAGGAATCCTGATGTATGTATTTGCACCGCAGCTTCTTGGACTTATGACCAAGGATCCTGAAATCCAGGCCCTGGGCGTCAAGGTTCTTCGCATCGAAGCCTTCGCAGAGCCTATGTTTGCTGCATCAATCGTAGGAACTGGTGTATTTAGGGGAGCTGGCGACACTCTTGGCCCATCAGTCATCAATTTCATCAGTATGTGGGCTGTCCGCCTTACCCTTGCATCGATCCTGGCTCCAAGAATTGGCCTTGCTGGCGTTTGGACCGCAATGTGCATCGATATCACAGTAAGGGGCGCTCTGTTCCTTCTTCGTCTGTATTTCAAGCCTGTAAGCAGGTCAAGAATTGTGAAAGCCCAGTTACAGTAGCTTTTCCATGCCTGTTTTTTGTACTCCCATGCCCATTTTCTCGTAAAATGCCCTGGCACCGGGATTACACTCCCAGACATTTAAGGTTATATTGTGACAGCCTTCTTTTTTCGCAAACTCTTCAACATAGCTGTAGAGCTTTTTACCAATGCTCTCTCCTCTTCTGTTTTCATCAACACAGATATCGTCGATATAGAGAGTCTTACAGTCTTCCAAAAGCCTTTCGCCTTTGTGTTCCTGAAACACACAAAAAGCGTGCCCAAGTACTTCTTCGTCCTGGACACACACAAATATTGGCTTATCATCCTGAAGGATCAGCTCATTAAGCTCCTCCTTGGAATATTTAGTAGTTGGTCCCTTAAAAAGATCAGGTCTTCCAACATGATGGACCATGTTCACCTGCACAAGCAGCTTTAAAATGCCTTCTACGTCCTTTTTTTGAGCTCTTCTTATTTCCACTATAATTTTCCCCCAACAATTTAATTTTAGAGGCTAATACATGCCTTTAATCGCGTTAATATCACTGGTAAACCTCTGTACCACTTCCTTTGGAGCAACAATCTTGATATTTGTTCCAAGGGAAAATACCCATCCCAGGAACTGATCTGACAGCGCCACATCAACATTGGCTTCTGACCAGCCTTCTTCATTTGTGGGTCTTATGGTAATGTCTTTTCCGAACCTGTCCAAAAGAACACCTACAATGTCATTGGAAAACCGAAGCTTTACCTTTACTTCTTTTCCACCAAACATACCAAAATTCATCCTGGCATAGGCTGCCATATCAAAATTCTTAAAATGCTCTTTTCCCTGACGCTTAGACTCCAAAATCTCCACATTTCGGATCTTATCGACCCTGTAGTGCTTGATCTTATCTGCTTCTGCGTCATATGCAATGAGGTAGTAGTTTTCGTCATCCCAGCTAAGGGCCCAGGGACTCACCTCATACTTTTCATCTTTTCTTTTCACCATCTCTTTCTTGAGGTTCCACTTAAGATAATCGAATTTGATCATCTGGTTGTGGCTGATGGCGCTGTGAAGCTCATCTACGGTATAGTAGATGCTTTCATTCATGGTT
>CAMVJI010000046.1 GCA_947167765.1 uncultured Butyrivibrio sp.
CAGTTGAGCAGACCTCAGTCTTTGAGGCAGCTGAGATGTTTGCAAGAGTTGAGGGTATCCTTCCTGCTCCTGAATCAAGCCACGCCATCAGGGTTGCCATTGATGAGGCACTTAAGTGCAAGGAGACAGGCGAGGAAAAGAATATTGTATTTGGCCTTACAGGAACCGGATACTTTGACATGGTTGCTTACCAGAAGTACAACGACGGCGAGATGAGCGACTATGTTCCTACAGATGAAGAACTTCAGAAATCACTAAATAACCTTCCTAAGGTTGACTGATAAGGAGAGAAAAAATGGCCAAGGCAGCTAATCCAGAGCAGTATGAAAAGTCAAGGGAGGCCAAGGGAGAACTTAGATATTCAGAGCGCAGCAGATGGCTCTTGTTCGGTCTTCCATGGACCTTTACCAAGTACGAGATAAGAGAGAACGACTTCACTATAATCAAGGGCTTTTTCACAGTCAGAGAGAATGACTGCTACATGTACAAGATAAGCGACGTGGAGATCACAAGGAACTTCATGCAAAGACTTGCGGGTCTTTCCACCATAGTTCTTTACACTTCTGACGTAACAGACAAGACCATTGTTATGAAGAACATCAAGCACGGAAAAGAGATAAAGGACTTCCTTTTACAGGCTTCTGAAGCCGCAAGGCTTCGCCGCCGTACTGTGAGCATGCAGAACATCGGCTTTGGCGCATCCGATATTCACGACGTGGATGATATGGATGAACTTGGATAATTAAAGACAGATTTGCTCAAGAGGTACCCGGATGTGGTACCTCTTTTTTTCAAATTTAAAAAAATATGTTGCATTTTTCAAAACTATATGTATAATAACTCATTGTCGGAATTCTTCTGACTACTATCACGGGATTTCTCCCGATGATTTCCAACTATTTTTTATGTGTGTGGCGGCCAAAGCGCTGGTCTGTTTTGCTGCGCTTTTTTACCGCGGATTTTTACAGGAAAGGAAATAAAATGAATCTAAAAGAAAAGTGGACAAAACAGAACAACTCAGTAAAAATACTGCTGAGAAAGCTAAAAAGACATGACACAGTAGTTGTGGCAGTAGCGGTGGTTATCGCTGTAGTTCTTTGTGGGGGACTGATATATCTTAGTACTCCAGTGGTTGCAGCAAGTGCCAAGGATGAACTTGTCGAGGCCCAAAGTAAGGATAACGAGCAGACAATTGAAAAGCTCGATGAGCTTTCAGAGTACTTAAATGGCCTTGATAAAACCGTCACTGAGAGCAGGGACAGCATAAACAATCTGTATGCGAAGGACAGTGCAGATAAACTCCTTGGGGAAAAGAATACTGAAAAGATGACAAGCACTGTTACTGAGAAAGTTGGAAGTCTTGGAAAAGAGTTTTCAACTATACATGACACCATTTCCAAAACTGAGACTGACATTGAAAAGCTTAAAGAGCTCATCGAAAAGGGCGATGCTGATTCTGGAAAGGCAATCAGCGAGAGCTTTACCAATATCTATAACAACCTTGAAGAGATTGAAAATACCTATAACAAAAGTCAGGAAAGTACAAAAGAGCTCATGGAGCAGATCAAAGAGGCTATGAAAAGTGGTGATGAGAAGCTGTCAAAAGAGCTCCTTGAAAGCTACCAGGAACTCCTTGAAAAGCTAAAGGAATCTGATAGTAAGCTTTCTGATCAAAACAGTGAAAACCTTACAAGCTTTAAGAATGAGATCACAAGCCTTAATCAGCAGATCACAGACAAGCTGGATAAGATGACTCTTGAGATGAACGGCAAAGTAGCGAACCTGAATTCTTCCATTGATAACCATTTTGACAGCATGAGTACGACATTTCAGGGGGATATGTCTGATCTTAGGGGCTATTTGGATGGAAAATTATCAGGGATAAATGATGACCTTCAAAAGGTTTTTACATTAGTGGGTGATGGCAAAAGGCTTTTGGCATCCACATTGCTCACTAAAGGAGTTGAGGTTAAGGAGGATGCCACATTTAAAGAAATTGCCAAAGCTATAGAAGATATTCCGGTTCAGATAGTTCTTGATAAGGACGACGTTCCGGGTGAAGTGATATATCAGTATCACTACCACGAGGATGGCAAGGGCACAGTGTGCGATGAGGAGTACGTGCCCATAGACAGGCAGGGAGGGTGCTATACAGAGGCGTATGTCCATACTCACACTGATGAATGCTATAAGGTGTCCTATGTATACACCTACAGTACTAAGAAAGATGTTGAAAACCGTGGCCACAGCCATGATGACTGGGAAGGACATCCAAATAACAGATATCATTGCAATTATTGTGGTGCAAATTTTGTAAATGACAATCCTTACCATGAAGAGACCACCACAAGTAAAGCTGTTGCAGATAGCAGATCTCAGGGCTATAGAACTGACAGGGAGATCAAAACGCTTATTTGCACCAAACCAGAGGGACAGCTTCTTGGATACAGGACCACCTGTAATCTGGTCCATGGCCAGATTGTTGCAGCCAAGATAGTGTTTGCTGATGGATATGACAAGTACAACACTGAGACAGGGGCCTTCAGACCACAGAATACAGAGACGGCTCTTTTGACAACGCAGCTTCGCACAATAGCGCCAGATAGTGGATTGTGGGATGGATTTGATGTGCAGGAACCTGCTGAAGAGGAAAGTGATTTCTTTTCACCAGAAGAAAGTACGCCGCCTTCAGTGGTGTCTCAAGAACTAAATGAGGATGAAAGTGACAATATAAAGGAAGAGGATAACAATGACAAGAAGAATGATAAAGATGGAAACAATGATAAAAATCTCGACGAAGTTGATAACGATAGTGGCAGCAGTGATGACAGCCCTGATGGAAGCACTGATAGTGATGTGACAGCTCCTGAAACTGTTGAAGAAACAGCACCTTTAGAAGAGGGCTACGGGGATGAGAACTAATTTCATAAAGTTCCCTTTCCTTGACATTCCGAATGGGTCTGCATAGAATAGATGTGTTGTAGTGGTTATAGCACAGAAGTGTGTGCAGATTGGAGTAAATATGACAAAAATAGATATTATTTCTGGCTTTTTAGGAGCGGGAAAAACTACACTTATAAAGAAGCTTTTAAAGGAAGCCCTGGCAGGAACCAAGGTTGTTCTTATTGAGAATGAGTTTGGTGAGATCGGAATCGACGGAGGTTTCCTTAAGGAATCAGGCATCGAGATCACTGAGATGAATTCAGGATGTATCTGCTGCTCACTGGTTGGCGATTTTGAGACTTCACTTAAGCAGGTTATGGATCAGTACGCACCAGAGAGGATCCTCATTGAGCCATCAGGTGTTGGTAAGCTTTCAGATGTTATGAGAGCTATCCAGAACATTGCAGACGCTGATGACAACATGGAGCTTAACAGCGCAGTTACTGTTGTTGATGCAACTAAGGCCAAGGTTTACATCAAGAACTTTGGTGAGTTCTTCATCAACCAGATCGAGAATGCTGGAACAATTATCCTTACAAGATGTGACAAGGCTGACGAGAAGAAGATCGAGACAGCAGTTGAGCTCATCAGAGAGCACAACAAGAAGGCAACTATCATAACAACACCTCTTGATCAGATCACTGGAAAAGAGATCCTTGATACCTTTGAAGGCAACAACACTCTTGAGGCTGAGCTTCTTAAGCTTGTTATGGAGCAGGAGGAACACCACCATCATCACCACCACGATCATGGCAGCAAGAGAGTTGAGAAAGAGGATGGATCTGTAGTTTACGTCTCAGGCGGAGATGATGATGACCATGAGTGCTGCTGTCACCACGATCATGACCATGATGACGACCATGATCATGAGTGCTGCCATCATCACGACCACGATGATGACGACCATGATCACCACGACCATGATGATCATGACCACGACCACGACGAGCACGAGCATCATCATGATCATGACGAGCATGAGCACCATCACCACGACCACGATCATGACGAGCATGAACATCACCATCATGACCACGATGAGCATGATCATCACCATGATCACCATGACGCAGCAGATATCTTCATCAGCTGGGGAATGGAGACTCCTCTTAAGTACACCAAGGAAGAGATTGAAGAGATGCTTGGCAAGCTCGAAGATGAGGAGACCTACGGTATCGTTCTTCGTACAAAGGGCGTAGTTCCTGCCACGGATGGTTCATGGATCGAGTTTGACTATGTACCAGGAGAAGCTGACGTAAGAAGCGGAGCTGCTGATGTAACTGGTAAGTTCTGTGTTATCGGTGCTGAGCTCAAGGAAGAGAACTTAGAGAAGCTGTTTAGAAGGTTATGATAAGGAGAGAAAAATTGAAACCAGTTTATATCATCAATGGTTTTTTGGATGCAGGTAAAACTGACTTTTTCAGATACACCATCGCTCAGCCATACTTTCGCACAAAGGGTAAGACCCTTCTTATCGTGTGTGAAGAGGGCGAGAACGACTATGAAGAGAAGCTTTTAAAGAGCACTAATACAGTAGTTGAGTACATCGAGGAGGAAGAGGACTTTAATCCAGATGCCCTTGTAGCCCTTGATGCCAAGCATAATCCAGAGCGTATCCTTGTAGAGTACAACGGAATGTGGAACTTCAAAAACTTAAAGCTCCCTGTTATGTGGAATCTTGAACAGCAGATCACAGTTATCGACTGCTCAAGCTTTGAGCTGTACTTTAGCAATATGAAATCTCTTTTGGCAGAACAGATAAGAAACTCAGATCTTATCCTGTTCAACAGATGTGACGGTCTTACCGAGAACCTTCCTTCCTACAAGAGGAATGTCAAGGCCATCAACCAGAAGGCAGATATCATCTTTGAGGATCAGAACGGAGAGGTAGATGTTACTCTTGATGAGGATCTTCCATTTGACTTAAACGATGATCCTATTGAGCTTAACAACTACGGATATGGAATGTTTTATCTTGATGCTCTTGACCACGTTGAGAGATATGAAGGCAAGAACGTTAAATTCAAGGGAATGGTTCTTATTCCGCCAGAGTTCCCAGAGGGCAGATTTGTTCCTGGCAGAATGGCTATGACCTGCTGTGCACAGGATATGCAGTTTTTGGGATTTGCCTGTGAGTACGACAAGGTAGATGAGCTTAAGGAAAAAGAGTGGGTTGAGGTTACAGCCAAGGTTGTAAAGCAGTACGTGGCTGAGTATCAAGGCGAAGGACCAGTGCTTGTGGCAACAGAAGTTAAAAAGACCACTGAGCCAGCAAACCCAGTAATAGATTTTTCTAATCCGGAGCAGTAATTATGTTTAACTATCAGCCCAGTCAGTGGCTATTCCTATTTTTCTTTTATAGCTTTTTTGGCTGGTGCTTTGAATCAGCCTATGTTTCAATAATGGAAAAACATCTGGTAAATAGAGGGTTCATGCGTGGACCCTTTTTGCCGTTGTATGGATCAGGCGGCATCATGATGCTGGTTGTAAGTAAGCCTTACTACGACAACCTGGTGCTGGTGTTTATCGCAGGATGTATTGGCGCCACAGCCCTTGAGTATGTTGTTGGTGTTATCATGGAGGCTCTGTTCAAGGTCAGGTACTGGGACTACTCCCACAAGAAGTTTAACTTTCAGGGCCATGTGTCCCTGGAGTCCTCTATTGCATGGGGCATCTGTACCGTGATCTTTACCCATTACCTGCAGATCCCTATTGAGAAGATAATCCTGTCGATACCCTATAACTTCCTTACGATATTTACCGCCATACTGACGTTCCTGGTAAGCTGCGATTTTATGCTGGCCTTCAAGACAGCCCTTGATCTTAAAGATGTACTTAGCTACATGGACAGAGCCAAGACTGAGATGGCCAAGATGCAAAAGCGACTTGATGTCATTATTGCTTTTAAGGGAGAGAACGTAAAAGAGGCAGTAGCAAACCGTGTGGATGCCATCAGTGACTCCCTGGAGAATTCCTTCAAGGCCATAAAAGAAAAGATGGCCCTTGATCCAGCTGCCTACGTTGGAAATGTAAGAGAAGAAGTTACAGAGCTCTATGCAAAATACAGAGTTGTGATGGCCAGGTTTACTCCTGCGCCAGTTAAGAACTTTTTTGAATGGTACAGAGAAAGAACTATCGCAGGAAATCCAACCATGTCCTCAGTAACATCAAAAGAGAGTATGGAAGAACTTAAAGAAAAGACCAAAAAAAGACTGTGGAGGTGAGAATCCACAGTCTTTATTATTATCAAAATATTCAAATCGAAATGAAGCTTAAGCCATCTTGTTTACAGCAAGAGCAAGACGAGAGATCTTTCTTGAAGCAGTGTTCTTCTTGAATACGCCCTTTGACTCAGCCTTGTCGATAGCAGATGTAGCAGAAAGGAGTGCCTTAGCAGCCTCTTCCTTGTTGCCAGCCTCAACAGCTGCTCTAACCTTCTTGATCTCTGTCTTAACTGCAGACTTGATCATCTGATTCTGAGCTGCCTTCTTCTCATTAACTAAAATTCTCTTCTTGGCGGATTTAATATTAGCCATAATTACCTCCGATAAAATTCAATAAAATAGGTGTTTATAATAATGTTCGTGTGCGCATTAAGCCGGACACGGACAGTTAATGCCACATACGCTAGATATTTTAGATTAAAATCTAGAAACTGTCAATAGATTTTGATATAATACACGGAAGTACGAATAAGCAAAATTACGAGGAATACAAAGTGGATCAGAGTAAAATAAGAAATTTTTGCATAGTTGCCCATATAGATCACGGCAAATCAACCCTTGCAGACAGGATGATAGAAAAGACTGGAGTTCTCACCTTAAGAGAGATGCAGAACCAGGTCCTTGATAATATGGATATTGAAAGAGAGCGTGGCATCACCATCAAGTCCCAGGCAGTGCGCATGATATATAAGGCGAAGGATGGACAGGAATACACCTTCAATATGATAGATACCCCAGGACATGTTGACTTTGGCTATGAGGTATCAAGAAGCCTTGCAGCCTGTGATGGCGCTATCCTTGTGGTGGATGCAACCCAGGGCGTCGAGGCCCAGACACTGGCTAACGTATATATGGCCCTTGACCATGACCTTGATGTTTTTCCTGTCATCAACAAGATCGACCTTCCAAGCGCAATGCCGCAGGAAGCCAAGGATGAGATAGAGGATGTCATTGGAATAGAGGCTCAGGACGCTCCGCTTATTTCAGCCAAGAACGGAATAGGTATTGAGGATGTCCTTGAGGCGGTAGTTAGCAAGATCCCTGCGCCTACAGGAGATATAAATGCTCCCCTTAAGGCACTTATCTTTGACAGTATCTACGATTCCTACAGAGGAGTTATCGTATTTGTAAGAGTAAGAGATGGCGTTATCAGAAAGGGCATGAAGGTTAAGTTCATGGCAACAGGCGCTGATGCCGAGGTGGTAGAGGTTGGATATTTTGCTCCCGGAAGCTTTATCCCAAGCGATGAGCTTTCCGCTGGAGATGTTGGATATTTTACCGCTTCCATCAAGAACATTCAGGATACAAGAGTTGGTGATACAGTTACTGATGCTGACAAGCCCTGTGCTGAGCCGCTTCCTGGTTACAAAAAAGTAATGCCAATGGTTTACTGCGGTCTTTACCCTGCAGATTCTGCCCATTATTCAGATCTTAGAGACGCCCTTGAAAAACTCCAGCTCAATGATGCATCTCTTTTCTACGAACCGGAGACTTCACAGGCTCTTGGCTTTGGATTCAGAGCAGGATTCCTGGGACTTCTCCACCTTGAGGTTGTCCAGGAGAGACTTGAAAGAGAATACGACCTTAACCTTGTGACCACAGCACCTTCCGTTGTCTACAAGGTACACAAGACTGATGGGGAGGTCTTTGACCTTACAAACCCTACAAACCTTCCTGATCCATCAGAGATTGATTACATGGAAGAGCCAATAGTAAGCGGCGAGATCATGGTTACCACAGACTACGTGGGAGCCATTATGCAGCTGTGCCAGGAGAGACGAGGCAAGTACTTAAGTACTGACTATATCGAGCAGACAAGGGCCATTCTTAAATATGAGCTTCCTCTTAACGAGATCATCTATGATTTCTTTGATGCGCTTAAGTCCAGATCAAGGGGCTATGCTTCCTTTGACTATGAGCTTAAGGGCTACGAAAAATCAGACCTTGTTAAGCTAGATATCCTCATCAACAGGGAAGAGGTTGATGCTCTTTCCTTCATCGTTCACAAGGACGGCGCCTATGAGAGAGGCCGCAAGATGTGTGAGAAGCTTAAAGAGGAGATTCCAAGGCATCTGTTTGAGATCCCGATCCAGGCTTGTGTTGGAGGCAAGGTCATTGCCAGAGAAACAGTTAAGGCTTACCGCAAGGACGTTCTTGCCAAGTGCTACGGCGGTGATATAACCCGTAAAAAGAAGCTTCTTGAAAAGCAAAAAGAAGGTAAAAAGAAAATGCGCCAGATCGGTAATGTTGAGGTTCCACAGTCAGCATTCCTCAGCGTTCTTAAACTTGACAACACAGACTGATATTTTTGTTTTATGGAATTATAAAATACGTTATGAGCAGAGATATTTCAATTTATGTTCATATACCATTTTGTGAAAGGAAGTGCTTATACTGCGACTTCCTTTCTTTTGGTGCAGGGAAAGAGCAGATAGATGGCTATTTTGATGCTCTTTTAAAAGAGATAAAAACAGCTTCCAAAGTTTATAAAGACAGAGTGGTACAGACAGTTTTCTTTGGGGGCGGAACGCCCTCTTTTCCGGAAGGGAAAAAGATATGTGATACTTTAAGGGCCATAAAGACAGAATTCACCCTTAGCCCGGAGTGCGAAGTCAGCATAGAGGTAAATCCTGCATCAGCAATATACGATAAGCTTGTTTCTTTTAAAGAAGCTGGTTTTAACAGGCTCAGTATCGGAGCCCAGTCCCTTAATGATGAGGAGCTTAAAAAACTTGGGCGGCTCCATGATAGCAGGATGTTTTTTGAAACCTTTGAAAATGCCAGGCGGGCGGGATTTGACAACATCAATATTGATGTTATGAGCGCTCTCCCTGATCAGAGCCTTTCTTCTTATATGGAGACGCTGAAAAAGGTGGTGGACTTAGGCCCTGAGCATATTTCTGCCTACAGCCTTATTATCGAGGATGGTACACCTTTTTACGATATGGATTTAAAACTTCCAGACGAGGATACTGACAGGGCCATGTACCACGAGACCAAACGCTACCTTAATGAGCATGACTACCACAGGTATGAGATATCAAACTACGCAAGGGACGTATCTGCGGAAAATGCAGGAGATGGCCCTTTTTATGGAACCTACGAGTGCGCTCACAACAAGGTTTACTGGCAGAGAGGCAACTACCTTGGTCTTGGCCTTGGCGCTGCTTCAATGGTTGACAACGTCAGGTGGAGTAATACCAGAGATATGTCAAGATACGTAGAATCTGCCTCCGACATGTCCGCTCTCAGAGAAAACCTTGAAAAATTAAGCCTTCAGAGCCAAATGGAAGAATTCATGTTCCTTGGACTTAGGCTTGTAAGCGGTGTTAGCACAGAAAGATTTAAACAGCTCTTTTCCCAGGATATTACTGATGTGTACGGGGATGTTATTGAAATGTATGTTAAGTCTGGGCACCTGGAGATTGCTTCTGTAAATTCTGTAGGCGGCTTAGCTAGTACAACCTACCTTCGTCTCACTGACGCTGGTCTTGATGTCAGCAATACGATAATGGCTGATTTTCTGCTGTGAAAGATAATATTAGCAAGAGTATCAATATAAATTATGATAGAATAAACATAGTCGCGCCTATACGGCTAACAGACAAATACAAGGGGGATACCATGAACTACAATTTCTTTGCGCTTATTTCCAGAATGAAATATATCGAGCGCTGGGCTCTTATGAGGAATACAAGACAGGAGAATCTCTGTGAGCATTCAATGGAGGTGGCTATAATTGCCCATGCTCTGTGCACTATTGGTAATGTGCGCTATGGCAAGCACCTTGATGCTAACAAGGCAGCACTTATCGGCCTTTACCACGATGCATCCGAGATCATCACAGGAGATATGCCAACACCTGTTAAGTATTTTAATAAAGAACTAAAACACGCCTACAAGGAAGTTGAAGCTATAGCAGATTCCAAGCTCCTTGAAAAGCTTCCGGATGACCTAAGGCCTTCTTTTGAAGAGATATTTGTTCCTACTGATTCCGAGGATGAGAGATACATGAGAAAACTTGTCAAGGCTGCGGACAAGCTTTCAGCCCTCATTAAATGCATCGGAGAGATGAATGCAGGTAACTCTGAGTTCAGAACTGCAAAAGAGAGTACTGGCAAGGCTATAAGGAGCCTGTATCAGGAGCTTCCTGAAGTCCTTGACTTTGTTAATGAATTTTTGTCTTCATATGGCAGTACATTGGACGAACTGACTTGAAACTATATTTTGTGGTAACATGCGATATCTGATTGATTTTTTCACTTGGCGGCCTCATACTAGAGATATAGTATTTAATGCGTTGGGGTGCGAAATATGCTGTTTATAAAATGTGATGAGCTAAGGCCAGGAATGAGACTGGCTAAACCTATATATAGTAAAAAGGGAGTTCTTTTGTACGACCGTGCCACGGTCCTTAAGGATACCCAGAGTATTGAAAATATCAAGAGCTTCGGACTTATTGGTCTTTTTATTCTTGAGCCCGCAGAGCCTGTTCCTCCTATGACTCAGGACGACATAGACTTTGAGAGATTCCAGACCGTTATGTACAACGAGATCATGGAGGAGCTTGAGAGGATCAGAAATAAGGGCAAGCAGGAGAAGTTTCCCAATATCTGTGCTCAGATCATCAAGAGCTACGGCAATCTCAGAAAAAAGATAACCTTTCAGCAGGCACTTAGAAGTGAAGATGATTATATCTACAAGCACTCACTTAATGTGGCAATTCTTGCAGCCATGATCACACACACTATGAACGTTCCTCTTTCTGAGCAGAACGAAGCGGTAATGGCAGCAGTCATCCACGACATAGGCAAACTCACTTTGCCACCTGACCTTCAGTCCAAGCAGAACACCACTGAGGATGAGAGAGCCATTATTGATGGCCATGAGGTTCAGGGATATCCCATAATTGATGAAGCTTTTTCTTTCCAGCCCAATATTAAAAGAGCCTGCAACCAGGCAAGAAAGATCCTTTTGGATTACTGGAATGGAAACCCTGTTCAGGGTCAGAAGACTCTGCTGGCAGCCAAGGTTTTGGTTGTGGCAGGTATATTTGATAAGGAGACAGCGGTTCGCCTTGAGGATTCACCAACATCTGAGGTTGTTGTCATCAGGAACATGATGAAGAGAAGCGATGTATTTGACCCAAGAGTTGTAAAGGGACTTATTGATTCGCTGAACATCCTGATACCTGGGGTAAGCGTAGAGCTCAACTCCGGTGAAAAGGCCCTTGTCATAAGGACCAATGATGATGATTTCTTAAGACCTACTGTTCTTAGTTTTAGAGATAATTCAATAATTGATCTGTCCAATAGAAGGGCTTACGGCGACCTTGAAATTGTAGACATCATGAAGACCATGGACAACAGATACGTTATGGATACTGACAAGATGAAGGCGCTTGGTATTAAGGTAGAAGAACCTGATTACGTCTGATAAAGGAGCATGAGTATGTCACTTATTGAAGATGTTTTAAAAGAAGCAAAGGAAGCAGGAGCATCTGACGTTCACGTAACTGTAGGACTCCCACCCAAGATGAGACTTAATGGTAAGCTCATCCCCATGGAGAGCTATGGTAAGATGCTGCCACCAAACACTCTTGCCATTGTTGAAGAGATCATGTCTGAAAAACAGAGGGAAAAGCTTGATGAAAACGGACAGTACGATATGTCCTTCTCTATTCCCCATGTAGGAAGATACAGGCTTAATGTCTTCAAACAGAGGGGTTCCTATGCCCTGGCATTTAGAGTTGTTGCCACCACCATTCCAAGTGCAGAGGTCCTTGGTATTCCTGACACAGTAATTGACCTTTACAAGAAAAAGAGAGGACTGGTGCTGGTTACAGGTCCTACAGGAAGTGGTAAGTCCACAACCCTTGCATCCATCATCGATCAGATAAACAACAACAGGGAAGCCCATGTTATAACACTGGAGGACCCAATCGAGTTCACATATCAGCACAGGATGTCAATCGTTAACCAGCGTGAGATCGGAACGGACTCTAACAACTATGCCAGTGCTCTTCGTGCAGCTCTTCGTGAGGATCCTGATGTTATCCTCGTGGGAGAGATGCGTGACCTTGAGACCATAAGCACAGCTATAACAGCTGCTGAGACAGGACATCTGGTTCTTTCTACAGTTCACACAATTGGTGCATCCAACACTGTGGACAGACTTATCGATGTATTCCCATCACACCAGCAGCAACAGATAAGGATCCAGCTAGCAGGCGTTTTGGAAGCTATCATTTGTCAGCAACTGCTTCCAACCGGAGATGGGCAGCGAATTGCAGCTTTTGAAGTTCTTCACATCAACAGCGCTGTTCGTAACCTTATCCGTGAAGGTAAGTCTCACCAGCTGATCACTTACATGCAGACCTACAGAAAACAGGGTATGATCACCATGGATGATGCAATCCTTGAGCTCTACAAGGCTCAGAAGGTTACAAGAGAGGTTGCTCTCCAGTTCGCTCAGGACCCTGACACTATGCAGAACAAGATGCTCAGATAAAAATTTTTCAATCTTAAGAAAATCTTAAAGATTTTTACAATCGACCTGTTGTATAATCAGCAGGTCGATTTTGTTTTTATATCTTTTAAACACTGTTTGAGGTCTTCAGACAGTGATTTCACCAATAATTTGAATACGAGGAAAAGAAATGTTTAGTTCAGTTACTTCAGGAGCAGCAAATGGCATCTCTTCATACCTTATGCAGGTAGAAGTGGATGTTTCCGACGGGCTGCCCAGCTTTAATATGGTTGGATTTATGTCAGGAGAAGTAAGAGAAGCCGGAGACAGAGTAAGAGTGGCGCTAAAAAATGCAGGGACCAAGGTGCCTGCAGCAAAGATAACCATCAATCTCTCTCCGGCAGGAATAAGGAAAAGTGGCGTAGTTATTGACGTACCTGTGGCTGTTGGGATCATGGCAGCTATGGGGCAGATAGATGAGAGAGCTTTGGAGGATACAGTTGTTTTAGGAGAGCTTGGTCTTGACGGCGAGATAAAGCCAGTTAAGGGAATCCTTCCAATAGTGAGCAGGGCAAAGGAAATGGGATATAAGAAGGTCATCCTTCCAAGGAGCAACGCAAGAGAGGGTGCTGTTATTTCCGGAATAAAGGTCATCGGTGTAGATTCCCTGCAGGAAACCGCTTTATATCTAAAGGCCCTGGAAAGCGAAAGAGATGATCTGATACCTCCCACAACTATCGATGTGGGAAAACTTTTTGAGGAGGCTGAAGGCAGAGATGAGGATCTTGATTTTTCAGATATCAATGGTCAGTCAGGGGTGAAAAGAGCTGCTGAGATTGCGGCAGCAGGCTTTCATCACCTGATGATAATCGGACCTCCGGGAGCGGGAAAAAGTATGGTGGCAAAGAGAATTCCTACAATACTTCCGCCTCTTTCTTTAGATGAGAGCCTTGAAGTGTCAACAATTTACTCAGTTGCTGGAATGCTTGGAGAGAACGAGGCTCTTATCACTAAAAGGCCCTTTATGAGTACTCACCATCTTGTGACGGAGACTGCTCTTGTTGGAGGCGGCGTAGTTCCAAGGCCTGGCATCATATCACTGGCCCACAGAGGAGTTTTATTTCTGGATGAGATGCCGGAGTTTTCAAGGGCCAAGCTTGATATGCTGCGCCAGCCCTTGGAGGATAAGATCGTGCACATAGTAAGAAACAAAGGAACTTATACCTATCCGGCAAACTTTCAGTTGGTGGGGGCGCTAAATCCCTGCCCCTGCGGCTATTATCCCGACAGGAATAAGTGCAAGTGCTCGCCGTCAGAGATACGAAGGTACCTTGGACATATTTCAGGCCCTATCCTTGACAGGGTGGACATCTGCGTAGAGGCTCCAAGGGTGGATATAGCAGATCTTACCGTAAAAAATAAGAGCGCAAATGAATCAAGTAAAACAATAAGAGAGCGGGTCCTTAAAGCAAGAGATATCCAAAATAAGAGGTTTAAGGGCACGGACCTAAGGTTCAACTCAGATATGTCCCCAAAGGATATAGAGAAGTTCTGCCACCTTGGACCCAGGGAAGAAGCCTACCTTGAAAATGCCTTCAACACCATGGAACTCTCAGCAAGGGCCTATCACAAGATACTCAGAGTTGCAAGGACAATTGCAGACATAGACGGATCTGATGAGATCAGACAGATCCATCTCATGGAGGCCGTGGGATACAGGATCACAGACGGAAAATATTACAGTCAGATGGAGGACTAAGATTTGGAATTAACAGAAAAAGATTATGCAATGTGGCTTTTTAATGTGGAGAGCATAGGAAATGCCAGTATGGACAAGCTTCTTTGCAGCGGACTTAGCTGCAGGGATATCTACAGGCTTAGTTCAAAAGAGCTGTCCAAGATATTAACTCATAAGCAGATAGAAAACCTGGAAAGATCAAGATACAGCTGGGATTTTGAAAAGGAGAAAACAAGACTTGAAAAGAAGGGGATCAGATTCATTTCAAGGATCGATGAAGAGTTTCCAGAGAAACTAAAAAACATCCCCAAAGCTCCCTTTGCTATCTATGTAAAGGGAAAGCTCCCTGACCCAAATATCCCATCAGTTGCCATAGTTGGAGCAAGGATGTGCTCAGACTACGGAAGGCTCATGGCAAGACAGTTCGGACGAGATCTTGCCATCGCTGGAGTCCAGGTCATCAGCGGGATGGCAAGAGGCGTAGATGGTATAGCGCAAAATGCAGCCCTTACAGCAGGAGGAACGTCCTATGGCGTGCTGGGGTGCGGAGTCGATATATGTTATCCGCCTGAAAACAAGGAGATCTATGACGCTCTTTCTCAAAAAGGAGGTCTTATATCAGAGTACCCTCCCGGAATGGAGCCTGTGGCTAAGTTCTTCCCCATGAGAAACAGGATTATCAGCGCCCTTGCTGATGCCATTGTGGTGGTGGAAGCAAGAAGAAAGTCAGGTACCACCATCACAGTTGACACAGCTCTTGAGCAGGGCAGGGAAGTGTTTGCTGTTCCTGGAAGAGCTTCTGACAGATTAAGTGATGGCTGCAACTATCTGATAAGTCAGGGAGCAGGAGTGGCCATTTCTGCCGCTGACGTCCTTGACAGGCTGTGGTCCATGAGAGGCAGGTATGAGGAACCGGATTTAGAACAGGCAAATAGATCAGATGAAGAGCAGCCTGGAACTTTTTGTCAGTATCAGGAAGAAGAGATGGATGTTCTGCCAAAGGAAATCCCCATAGAGCAGGAAATCCTCGAAATTGTAGATATTATCCCTGTTTCAAGCTCTTTTATCCTGGAGGAACTTTACAAGAAGGGAAAGGAAATCTCGGTTCCAAGGCTACTTACTGTGTTAATGGAGTTAACTTACAGTGGAAAGATAGCACAAAACGGCGC
>CAMVJI010000047.1 GCA_947167765.1 uncultured Butyrivibrio sp.
TGACGTCAGTTCCTGTCACCTTGCTTCGAATATCTTCCCTAAGAAAGATCTTTTTTACTCTCGCAGCTGTATCCTTATCAGGGCAGCGAAGTTCATTCTTCATCACCAACAGAAGTATCATCACAAATTCTTTGTCCATCTGCTGATCAGCATTCTCGATGCCTTTGTCCTTGAGAATTTCCCTGAATGTTTTATTGCTAAGTTCAAGGTCCTTCAAAAAGTTTGGCTTGTAGGAGTGCGCCATTGAACTGCCAACCAGCCTGTAGTGATAGTAGTAGCTGTCCTTGGCTATCGCAAGGCGCTTAACATCGCACAGACACGGAAGTGTAATGTTGACGTCCTCGCTCATAAATATTGTAGGATCGCAGTACTTTATGTTTTCAAGGACAAGCTTTCTCGAGATGAGCTTCATGCACCTTGACATGGTGACAGGGCGCACTTCCTCTCCGAGAAGGTGGCGTCTTATTTTATCAAGTTCCTCTCCGGTATAGACGCCCGGCTGAAGAGCCTGGGTCTCTTTCCTGCGCTCACCTGTCTTTTCAACGATGTAGTTGCCCGCTATGATCTCGCTGTTTACAAAAGCTCTATCCGTGAGCCCATAGAGGCCTTCCATCATATCGGCATCGATCCAGTCGTCGCTGTCAACATATGAAACATAATCGGAGGTCGCCTCTGCAGTTCCTGCGATCCAGGCAGACTGAAGGCCGCCGTTTTCCTTGTGGATCACTCTGACCCTGCTGTCTCTCCCTGCGTATTCATCGCACTTTTTTCCGCTGATACCGTCTGTTGAACCGTCGTCAACGAGCATGATCTCGATATCCGTCATGGTCTGGGCCAGCACAGAATCAATGCACTGATCCATATATTCAGCTGTATTGTAAACCGGTATTATCACACTGACTTTTGCCATTACTGTTTCCTGCTTCTGTTTTCCATATCTTTCATCATTCTTGATACTACCTACTTTTCCCGAAGTCGTCAATGTATGGAAGTAAACGGGTACATCTATATGATATACTGTTTATACAGTAACAAATGGCAAAAATATGATCACCTAACAGATTGGATGGTGTTATGAAGAAAAAATTCACTATCGTTGATGCTGCTATAGTAGTTACCCTGATAATCCTTGTTGCCCTGCTGCTTGCTCCGGTTCTTTTTCCCGAAAGCAGTCTACAGGAAATCGCAGACACAAACGGCGACGGAAAGATCACTCTTTCCGATTACGACGGAAAAAAGATCGGTTCCATCACCGGCGTCAATTACGACCTGATCATCAATAAATATGTTCCAGGGTCAACTGTTGAGTATTACAGCAATTATCCCGATCTTGTTGTTGCTCTCAAGGCAGGTATCATAGATGCCTTTATTATTGATGAGCCTGCTCTTGCAGCGATCATGATGGAGGATCCCGAAGTTAGCCAGGTTCCCGAGAATATGTCTTCATGGCTGATGTCATTTGCATTTTCCGAAAAAAGTAAAATTCCCAACCTTTATAATAATATGAATTCTTTCATTGCCCTTATAAGGGAAGACGGCGTTCTTGATGAGATCAAGGATATATGGTTTGGAGATGACGAAAGCAAAAAAGTGATCCCACCCCTTGATGATCTTACCGGAGAAAACGGAACCGTGAAGGTTGCCCTTGAAACCACATATGCTCCCATCGTATACATGAAAAACGAACAGGTTGTCGGCTATGAGGCAGATATTCTGTACCGTTTCTGCGATCACTACCACTACAAGCTGGAATTTGTGGACATGCAGTATGATGCGATCCTGCCGGCGATTGCCACCGGAAAATGTGATATAGGCGCCTCAGGCCTTGAATGCACTGAAGATCACGCGGAGTCTGTTCTGCTTTCCACGCCGCACCTTGAAGCCGGCACCTCTCTGGCTGTTCTGGCATCAGACCTCTTAGAAACAAACAATGCTCCGGCTATAGGCACAGGCAAAAGTTTCAGTGAGCGCGCCATGAGCAGTTTTGAAAAAAATCTTGTGACGGAATCACGTTGGAAGCTGATCATAAAGGGCATCGGCACAACATGCCTCATAACAGTGTTATCAGCTCTTTTCGGTTCCATAATTGCCTTTGGAATGTGTCTTCTCAGAAGATGCGCAAGCAAACTGGCAAATCCCGTCCTTGATGCTTACGTGCGTATCATTCAGGGAATCCCATTGGTAATTCTTTTGATGATACTCTTCTACGTTATATTTGCAAATTCCGGGATCGAATCCGTATGGATAGCGGTGATAGGCTTTTCCATCTCTTTCTCAGCCCACGCCGCAGTTATAATGCAGTCCGGCCTTGACAGCATCGATGCCGGGCAGGAGGAAGCAGCACTTGCGCTTGGCTTCACACACAATCAGGCATTTTTCAGATTTCTTTATCCTCAGGCTGCACTCAGGTTCCTTCCGGTATACCGCGGAGAGCTGGTAAATCTTTTGAATAATACCTCGATTGTGGGCTATATTGCAGTACAGGATCTGACCAAGATGAGTGACATCATACGAAGCCGCAGCTATGAAGCTTTTCTGCCACTTATCCTCTCGACGCTTATCTATTTTGTATTGGCCCGCATCATCACTGTTGTAGTTGATATTGTCTTGAAAGAAATAAGTCCTAGGCGAATGCGCTCCAAAGGAGGTGAAAAGGCATGAGTATGATAGTAGTTGATCACCTTCGAAAAGAATATCCGAATGTCACACCGCTTAAAGATGTCTGTACCGAAATAAATAAAGGTGAAGTAATCTCAATCATCGGTCCTTCCGGTACCGGAAAATCCACGTTCCTTCGCTGCCTCAACGGTCTTGAACAGCCCACATCCGGCAAGATTTACGTAAACGGCGAGGATATAACTTCCAAAAAATGTGACATAACAAAGATCAGGCAAAAGATGGGAATGGTATTCCAGTCCTTCAACCTTTTTTCAAACTTAAGTGTGCTTGAGAACGTTATAACCGCTCCCGTTAATGTGCTTAAGATGCCCAGGGATGAAGCTGAAAAAAAGGCAAAAGCTCTTTTGCTGAGAGTAGGAATGCTGGAAAAAGCAGACAATTTTCCGGATGAGCTGTCAGGAGGCCAGAAACAGAGAGTTGCTATAGCCAGGGCTATCGCCATGGATCCTGAGATAATTCTTTTTGATGAACCCACATCCGCCCTTGATCCCACCATGGTAGGCGAGGTACTGACGGTAATACGTTCACTGGCAAGGGAAGGAATGACCATGATAATCGTGACCCACGAGATGAGGTTTGCCCGCGATGTCTCAACAAGGGTCTTTTATATGGATGAAGGAGTCATCTATGAGGATGGGGCACCTGAGCAGATCTTTGATGATCCAAAGAACGAAAAGACTATGCGTTTTATCAGACACCTTAAGACACTCTCTTTGGATATCACTACAGCATCCTTTGATTTCATAGGAATGAGCACAAAAATAGGAGTCTTTGGCCAGGACAACCTGATGACTCCCAAGATGATCAGAAACCTCAACCTTGTTTTTGAGGAACTGACCAGCGCAACGCTGATACAGCGCCCCGGAACGCTGCCTATCCATTTTGAGGTTGAATATTCAAACGCCGATGAGAGCGCCAAAGTTACCATCACTTACGAAGGCGATGCCTACAACCCGCTTGAGGATGAGGATTCTCTCTCTGCGTCCATAGTCAATAAGCTCTGCACATCATCAAGCTACTCTCACGATGACAAGAACACGATAGTTCTTACGCTCAGCTAATAAAGCTCTGTGATGTCCCAGGACTTTACTCTTGCGCCGTCATAGCAGTGCTCTATGGTGAAAAGAGCTTTCGCTCCGCCGGATCCTTCCATGGCTCCGGAAATGAAGTTTCCCAAAGAGTAATAAACAAGCGTACTTCCGCCATCAGCTCTTTCTATGACTTCTGTCTCCTGTACTACATGAGGGTGAGTTCCTATGATAACGTCAGCACCTGCCTGAGCCATGAGCCTAGCAATGCTGCGCTGATAGTCGTTCGCAGCAGTCTGATACTCGTCGCCCCAATGGGCAAAAACAACGACAAAGTCTGCCTCATCCCTTGCGACGCTGATATCTGCAAAAAGCCGGGCTTCCGAAAAGAAAGCCGGGCTTTTTTTACTGCCTGCGCCTTCGTTTTGAGACGGATCCCCGGGCAGATAGTGCACCGCAAAAGGGTACTTATCCGAAATATCAATACCGTTACTTCCATAGGTATAGGACAAAAGCGCAATCCTGATACCATTTCTTGTAACAACTTCGTAAGGCCTATACTGCTCCTCGCCGCTACCCTGTATTCCAACGCAGGTGATCCCATTATCTTTGTAAAAAGAGCTGGTCACATCAATCCCATATATCCCCTTATCCAACGCGTGGTTGTTGGCGCAACTGGCTACGTCAAAGCCTGCTGCCGCAAGGGCCTTTCCAACAGCCAAAGGAGATCCAAATTGCGGATACCCGGAAACCGCAGACTCCTTATCAACCAGTACTGTCTCTGCGTTAAATGCAGCAACATCTGCCGCCATTATCTCTTCTTTAAAAGGCTCATAAAGATAGTCAAAGTTCCCGCCCTCATGAGCATAGGCATACTCATAGATTGACTTATGGATCAGGTTGTCTCCATAGGCCAAAAAAGTAACTTCATTGTCCATGGTCTTAAGTCCAAAGGACTCCCAGTGCCACAGAGCGCAGTTGCCGTCTCTGTCCTCTGTAAGAAACACAGCCTCCGATGTAGCGCTTCCCTCATTTAGAAGCTTCATCCGGTTAACGAAAGCTCCTATATCCGACGCAAACCACTTCTGACTGACTCCCCCAAAAGTCCCGCTGTCATGTCCAGACTCACTACCATCAATTCCATCATTCGCCCCATCTCCCACATCATAAATAAAAATATGCTGTGAATAGCACCTCTCATCTGACGTGATCCAGAATGGCCTGTGCTTCCCAAAGCGCCCACGCTTCCACACTAGAAGGATCATCTCGGTGGCGCCATCTCTGTCGATATCAGTAAGGAAACCATCCTGAATTTTATACTCAGAGGGAGACGACCAGAAGGGTGAATTTTCTCCCGGCATTTGGTGATCAGCATCGTTGTCCACATTCAGCACATCACTTGCATCAACACTCCCCGCTGCATAAAGAGCTGCCTTCCCACCTTCAAGTTCCAGCACAAGCTCCCCTGCCTGCTCACTCTTTTTTGCATACTCCACCCACGTCGGCGGCGCCACAAGGAGCCTCATCTTTTGGGCAAAAGAGCTATCTCTGCCAGTTCCTGTCTGGCCCCCAAAAACAGCCACAAAAGCAGCTGCAACAAAGGCGCAGCAAAAGGCTGCCACGACAATAAGTCGCAGCAGCCCTCTTTTATTAGCATGTTTTTCCTGGCCTGTATTATCCATTAAACACTATTACCTGTTTCCTGTCACAATCCTGTAGCTCTGGGTCCAGTCAGGCTGCATCGTAATGTTGTCGTTCTCAACCCAGTTCCAGTCATCATCAAGGTACCCACCTTCAAGAGAAGCTCTGAATTCCTCGTCGGTCATCCTCTCATCAATGGGCACAGTGAACTGATAAAAACTATATACACTACCTGATCCCACATGAAGCTCCCCGTCAATAGGGAATACCACAAATACAGTATCTGCTTTACCTGAACCAACTTCAAGGACAGTGCCATTAGGATCCGTTGCAATGTCCGCAATGACAGGACATGGAGCCTGATAGCTGTGAGCCAGGTCAAGGCCGTCAGCAGCATTTACTTCAGCCCAGAAGTGCTCTAAGTTTCCGCCGTAGCCCCTTATGAACTCGTAGTCATCATCAGAAAGTGCCTCGTTCCTTAGCTCTTTTTCAGAGATATCAAGAAGCCTTTTTGCAATATCTGAAAGGAGCGCCAGGTCATCTTTTTCTGCAGAACTAAGCATTCCTGCTGCCTCAAGGCCCTTTGACGTCTTCTCCGACAGATCTATGAACCTGCTGTAGATCACAGGCTCGGGATCAACGTAGCCCCTGTCATCTGGCATCTCGTCGTCACCGCCGCCCATCTCTGCTGCAACCTGCTTTGCATAAAGAATGGTGTCATGCTTAAGCTCGGCGTAGGAGCCCGCAAAGGTCTCAAGCTTTTTCTTGTTCCACTCATCGTTTTGCATGTACCATGGATAGCCTTCGCCTCTCTTTTCAAAAAGAGGTCTTAATGTGTAAAGCCAGCCGGCGTAAAGGCTTGCGCTCCAAAGTCCCATATCAGAATTGTTGAAAGTCTCCTGCATGACAGCCAGGTTATCTGTGTAGTTCTTGAACTTGGTATCCCCCTTCTCGTCCAGGATCTTGTACGCCTCATCAGATCCAAGGGCCGCTGCTGTATCAAGGGCGTCTGGAAGGTATCTTCTCTCGCCTTCCGGGTTTTCCTCAACAGCCCTGTAGATCAGGTTCTGCATGATGGCCGCATCGATTGTAAATCTCTGTCCCATGAACCTGAATGACGGGATAACGTTCTCCTCATTTTCCATAACCGGTATTCCGTTGATCTTAGGTGGCTGCGCCTTTTTAAGAGCCTCCATGACTTTTCCAAAAGTCGCTCCATCACTGGCAACTTCCGCCGCATCCGGGACCTTGCCATAGGCGCTTTCAAGAACCTGCACCATTTCGCCGTAAGTGAAGTCATCTGATACTCCGGCAAAAAAGCTTGTAACATCGTACATGCTGTTGTAGTCCGCATCATCCTGGGACAGCGCACAGCTCATAAGGACGGCGCTCTTTACCATCTCCTCGCTCTCAAGGGCAAAAGAGATCCTGCCGTACCACATCATTGCTCTGAAATAAGCCTCAAGCGCCTCATACCCTTCATAGTAGCCCCTTGGCTTGTACTGGGTGTAATCCTCGTTAAGACCTGTTAAGAGGCAAGGCTCTATGGCTGAAGCCTCCATGATCTTGTTATACTCAGTATCTGTCACCTCAGCAAAAGAGCTGTCGTCAATTCCAGAATCCACCGAAGGGTCCTGAAGCTTTGCTCCCACATAGAATAGCGCCACGTTCCTAAGTGCAGCATCTTCAAAATCCGTTCCCTTTAGGCTCTCGTACTGCGCAGTGCTCCTTGCAAGCATCTCCGCGCTTACGAGCTTAAGCTTATCAGACAAAGCCTCTTTTTCTATACTCTTAAGAAGATATGCAAAATAGAGATGATAGGTGTGCATCAGAGAATCCACCGTCACAAAGTTAGGGAACATGTTGTAGCGGTTCATCTCATACACATCAAAGAATTCATGATAGCCGTCGCACCTGACAGCAAAGCCCTTATCTGCAAGAGCATTCCTCATTTTAGAGGTGTCATTGTACTCACTGTCGTACTCGGACTCAAAAAGATATGCAAAATTCTTATGGTAAGTTAAATTTGAAAGATCAGATGCGACCTGGTAATCAGGAACAGATGGCACCAGATCAGGATCATAATATATTGTTTCCTCAGCGTTTGAAATAAGGCTCATTCCTGTCTTTTGGGGAGCAGCATCATCCCCGGCATCCATAGCCCCATCACTACCATTTCCTGCATCCCCAGCTGCAGGAACATCCTCAGAAGATACTTGATTTCCTACATCACTGACTTCTCCTGCAGCGCCACATCCGCCGGCAATAAGAGACATAGCCAGTAATATTGATAACGCTCTCTTTTTCATAACACATTCCTCCTAAATACCAATTATAGCACAGTAAAAAAGTCATTGGGTTTAACCCCCAATGACTTCCCTTATTTCCTCTATTGTAGGCATTACGGATAATGCCCCTTTTCTTGTGGTTATGATAGAAGCTGCTGCGTTGGCCCTATCCAGGCACTCATACAGCTCTTTTTCCGAAAGAGCATCTATGTCCCTGCGGTGGATAAAGTCTATGGCGCAGGCACAGAACGTATCGCCAGCCCCGGTTGTTTCTATAGTTGCAGGATTAATGTACCCGGCCTTTTTCACCACCTTATCTTTATAAAGAACCATGCTGCCATCAGGTCCAAGGGTTGCAAAGACGACCTTTATTCCGTACTTTTCCTTAATCCTGCGGGCGCCTTCCTCCACATCAGATGTTCCTGTAAAGAGCTCCACCTCGTTATCCGAGATCTTTAAAACGTCGCAGTTTTCAAACCCGAACTCCATGGCGATAAGTGCATCCTCTTTTGACTTCCACAAGGGTTCTCTGTAGTTTGGGTCAAAAGAAATAACAGCCCCGTTTTCTTTTGCCAGCGTGACCGCTAACTTTGTGGCCTTTTTGCAGCCCTCATCTGTCATTGAAAGTGTACCAAAGTGGAAGAAATCTGCATCTTCGATCAGCTCTTTTTTCTCCATGACTTCGTCTATAGTAAGGCGCATGTCAGCTCCGGGATTTCTGTAAAAAGAAAAGTCCCTATCTCCGTTTGAAAGCTTCTGAACAAAAGCAAGGGTTGTGGGAATTTCTTTATCAAATAAAAGTCCCCTTGAATCTATTCCCTGCTTTTCAATCCTCTCTTTTAGCATCCTTCCAAAAAAGTCATCGCCGACCTTTCCAATAAATGCTGTCCTGTTCCCAAGATTCTGTAGCATTGAAAGAACGTTGCAGGGAGCACCTCCAGGATTTGCCTCAAACATGGGATTGTTCTGGCTGCTTTGTCCGCTTCCGGTAAAGTCTATTAATAGCTCTCCAAGTGCTACCACATCGAAATTACGCATATCTCACCTCTTTAGTTCATGCATTGTCACATCCATAAGTAGGCTCCCCTGACAGTTAAAGCTGATGCCTTCAGCCTTTACGTCAGTTAAGATCACCATGGACATGACCTGTTCTCCATCGTTGATGAACAGCTCCATGCTGAACCTGTCCAAAATAAGTCTGAGGGTAATCTTACCCTTATTGTTCGAAACCCGGCATCTTCTCTGGTGTACGATGGCCCTTCTGCTGCCGGAGTGCTTTCTGTCTATCTTTACAATGTTATCTACCGGATCGTACTCAATAGTTGAGTAGGACTTTCCATTGTCAGCAAAACGTATCTCAAATTTCCTATACAGGGCATCTTCCAGGGCAGGCCTTACTTTTACAGTCATGTCGATGCATCTTCCCTCGATACTTGAAAGAGATGCTCTCTCTGAAATAAGGACGTTCTGTCTGCTGATCCTTTTCCCGTAGTAATTCTCTATTTCTCTCAAAGGCTTCTGCATCAGCCTGTTGTTTTCGATCCAAATCTCTCTTGGGAAGCTCATCTGACCAAACCATGGAAGGTCATCACGCCTTATTCCGCAGGTATCCCAGTTCTGCATCCAGCCGATCATGATCCTTCGTCCGTCTGCAGAGGCGATTGTCTGTGGTGCGTAAAAATCTATTCCATAATCAACTGCCTGGCAGTTTTCCTCGTTGAAGTTCCCGTCTTTATCGTTTGATCCAATTATGCAAAGTGTACCATTTCCATTGTGGAACTCAAGCTCTTCAGGAAGCATGTCCTGGGGGCTTGTCAAAAGAACCTGTTTCCCATCAAGTGGGAAGAAATCAGGGCACTCCCACATCACACCGAATCTGTGATTGTTTTTTATCACCACCCTGTCATAAGTCCAGTTAAAGCAGTCATCACTTGTAAATAAAAGGAGCTGTCCGTCTTTATCCTCGGTCTTGTTGCCGACGATCATGTAGTACTTGCCGTTTTCTTTCCACACCTTGGGGTCCCTGAAATCATATATTCCAGCACCCTTTGGAAGAGCCGACGCTCTGATCACCGGATTATTTCCATACTTTTCGTAGTTGACGCCATCCCCTACAGCTACGCACTGTGTCTGATATTCGTGCATGTCGCCATTTTCATCTTCCTCTTTGTGGACTCCCGTATAGATCAGGACATGCTTTCCATCTTCAGTTGCAACTGCACTTCCGGAAAAACATCCATCCTTGTCATACTCCTCATCCGGAGCCATGGCTGCAGGCAGATATTTCCAGTTTATAAGATCAATACTTGTCGCATGTCCCCAGTGCATTGGTCCCCACACAGTCTCGTAAGGGTAGTATTGGTAAAAGAGATGATACTCTCCGCCAAAGATACTAAGCCCGTTTGGATCATTCATCCATCCACATCTTGGTGACAGGTGAAAGCCAGGCCTCATCTCATCAGGGATCATCTTTTCTTTTTTAACTTCATATTCTCTTGCTTTATCTAGTTTGGAACTCATTTCTTTACCTCAGGTTTAAAGAGAGGGAGAAGTACTCTCCCCCCTCTCTCTTATTAGATCTTTATTACTTGTAGAACTCATCAAGATATTTCTGATAAATGGAAATGTACTCATCAAGTCCGTAAGCGTTGACCTGCTTGTTGTACTCTTCCCAGTCTGCATCTGAAAGTCCGTTCATAACGAAATTACTTCTGCTGGAGTTGATGTAGCTGATAAGGTCTGTCTGGATTGTTGTGAGCTTTTCTGTATCCTCAGCTGTCATGAATACGTTAGGATAAACGTACTTGCAGTTCATATCATCTGTGTAGTATTCCTTGATCCAGTCAAGACGGTACTTAGCATCATCAGGACATGTTACATATACTCCGTAATACTCATCAAGGATTGCAAGTGGTCCGCCAACAGCCTCTGCCTCACGAACCTCAACAGGTGATGCATCGCCCAGTGGTGCGTGCTTAAGCATCTTTTCACCATTTGCATTCTGTGAAAGCTCGAATATATCAAACTCATCGTCCTCACCATAGGTTCCCCAGTTGTTCTGTGGTGACTGGAATGGATCATACATAAGATCGAGCCATGCACATACAAATGCAGGGTTGTCACACTTTGCAGTAACTACGCATCTGCCGCGGTCAAATCCGGATGTGAAAGAGCCGTTCATTGGTGTTACGTTTCTGGTATCTGCTTCAAGAGCTGCAAGAGGTACAAAGTCCTCAAGGTTGTCGATGTTAGCAACATCCCATGTGAAGCATACGCCGTATCTGTGGGATTTTCCCTTAGCTACATATGTGGACCAGTCCTGTGTGAAGCACTCAGGATCGATAAGTCCTTCTTCGTAAAGCTTGTGGAGCCACTGCATACCTGACTTAAAGCCTTCTGTTGTAGCTGTGCAGATAACCTTCTTGTCATCAGTAACAGCGATGTGCTGTCCCATGTCGTTGTCGCCGTAGCCTTCGCCAAAGCCGTTGATAAGAAGGCTTGGATCCTGATCGTTCATGATGCAGGACATAGGAATGATGTCGCCTTCGATACCAAACTCTGCCTGAAGGTCTGATGCGTGATCCTTGAATGCCTTAAGAACTTCCTCAAATTCATCTACAGTTGTAGGAGTCTGAAGTCCAAGGAAATCAAGCCATTTCTTGTTGATGTAAGTAAAGTTGTTACCTACAGTCTGGATTGCTGTCTTGTTGGAACCAAGCTGCTCGATCCATGGAAGTGCCCAGATATGTCCCTCTGAATCCTCACACATTGTGCGGTACTCAGGATACTTATCAAATACTGCCTTAAGGTTAGGCATGTTGTTGTCGATGTACTCCTCAACAGGAATGATGACACCCTGATCGCCATATCTTATAAGGTCAGAGTTGCTAAAGCTTGCATTGAACACGAAGTCTGTAAGTGTGTTCTTGTTGGCCATGTTGAGCTGGATCTTATCTCCCCACTGATCGCTTGAAATAGCTGTCCAGTCAACGTGTACGTTGGTCTCTTCTTCAAGTCTTTTGAAGATTGTTCTATTGTTGGGCTCTGACTCAGTTCCTGATGGGTAACTGATGGTACCTGTTATAGTGACTTTTTTCTCAAGTGGAAAAGACAGATCGTCTACCGATACATCTCCTGCTCCGCTTCCTGACGCCCCAGCGCCACATCCTGCAAGCATACTAACGCACATAGATGCTGCAAGGAATGTTCCTAAAAACCTGGATGTTTTCTTTTTCATTATTCCTCTCCTTTTTAACCTCTAAATATATTCAACCCTGTGCACAGGTGAATTGACCCTCATAAAAACCTTAACTCTTCTCTTTAGCCTTTTACCGAACCAACCATGATACCTGAATCGAAGTACTTCTGGAAGAATGGATACATTACAACCAGAGGAAGTGATGAGATGATGATGGTCGCATACTTTAAAAGCTCTGCAAGCTGTGCCCTCTGGGCTGTGCTCTGCATATCTGCAATCATTCCAGGATCAGGCTCGTTCTGGATAAGGATCGCACGAAGCACCAGCTGAAGTGGCTGCTTACTTGCTGAGTTTAAATAGATCATTGCGTCAAAATAGCTGTTCCACATTCCAACAAACTGCCACAGTGTAAGGACCGCAATAAGTGGTGTGCACACTGGAAGCAGGATCCTGAAGAAAAATACCAGCTCATTGGCGCCGTCCACATCTGCTGCCTCCCTGAGTTCTCCAGGAATTCCCTTGTAATAGGTCCTTGCGATTATCATGTTCCATACGCTAAATGACCCTGGAAGAATAACCGCCCACATGCTGTCCAGAAGCCCCATGTTACTGATAAGAAGGTATGTAGGGATCAGTCCGCCTCCAAAGAACATGGTGATAATGAAGATGGCGTTAAAAAACTTTTTTCCCTTAAAGTCATCTCTGGACATTGGGTAGGCACATAAAAGTGTCACAAATACAGAGATCACCGCGAATAAAACTGAATAAATAACTGCGTTTAAAAATCCTGTCCATATCATGGAGTTGGTCATGACTCTCTCATAGGCTGTCAGCGTCCACTTGCTGAAATCAAAGACAATGCCCTTGTTCTGAAGTGTTATTGGATCCATGAAAGAAGCGATTATGATATAGACAACCGGTCCGATTATTGCCATTACAAAGGCTGCAAGAAGGATATATCCAACTAAAAGAAAAGTCTTATCCCCCAGAGAAGCCCTTGCAAACTCACTCTTTTTCCTTAGTGTATTTTCCATTTTGATATCTCCTTATAACCCTTGTCCGTCGTTGAGCTTTTCTACCGTCTTGTTAACTACCAGAAGAAGAATGACATTTACTATGGTGTTAAAAAGACCTACCGCCGTTGAGTAACTGTAGTCGCCGTTAAGGAGACCTTTTTTGTAAACGTAGGTTGCTATGATCTCCGATGATGACAGGTTCATGTCTGACTGAAGGGCATAAGCTTTTTCAAAACCGATGCTCATGATATTGCCGGCCTGAAGGATGAACTGGATCACAACCATGTCCTTGATGGCTGGCCACTCCACAGCCTTGATCTGCTGCCAGATGTTGGCACCGTCGATCTGAGCTGCTTCCTTGAGTTCCTTGCTGGCATTGGCAAGGGCTGCAGTGTACATGATGGACGCCCAGCCTGCTCCCTGCCAGATTCCGCTTATGATGTAGATAGGTCTGAAGGCTGCAGGGATGGTAAGGAAGTTGATGTTTGTTCCCATCAGCATGTTGAGTGGTCCTGTAACTGATAAGAGGATCCTGACCATACCACATAAAACGATGACTGAAATGAAGTTTGGCATGTATAAAACCAGCTGGATCTTTTGCTTGATCTTGCTGCTTGCAACTCTGTTTAGCAAAAGAGCTAAGATAATGGGCATTGGGAATCCAAAGATCAGTCCGAAAATACTAAGCTTTAATGTATTGGCCAGATACTGAAGGAAATCCGGCGAAGATAAAAACTGCTGAAAGTATTTAAGTCCAACCCACTCGCTTCCAAGAATTCCTTTAAAAGGATTGTATTTCTGGAAAGCAATGAGGATCCCTCCCATTGGAAGATATTTAAAGATTATCGTAAGCACCAGGGCAGGCCCTAAGAAAAACACATATAGCTGCCAGTGCTGCTTTATATACACCAGCGTGTTGTGAAGGCTGTTATCCTTTGCTTTGGCATTCATGTTACTCCCCCTTCTGTATTTTACATTTGTAACATTTCCTTTGCGTATGTAAAATATATCACAGTGCATTTGTCATGTCAATATTTATATTTTACATTTGTAACATTATATTTTTACATTTGACACCAAAATGTTTACATTTTATAATGTAAAAAGTGTCATATGCACACTTATGAAACTATAAACGGAGAATAATAATGGCAAACAAAGTCACCTTGCAGGATATTGCAGATGCTCTCGGAGTATCCAGAAATACAGTATCCAAGGCAATTAACAATACTGGCGTTTTAGCAGAGTCCACAAGACAGAAGGTTTTGGAAAAGGCGATCGAGATGGGCTACAAGCAGTTTTCCTATGCCAATTCCATTTCAGATATCAAGAATCCTTCTATTTCAAGGACTAAGGCTTCCGGAGAGATAGCTCTTTTCACCGGAAACTTCCTTAGCAATTCTCACTTCGCATCAACCATGCTTGATAAGTTCCAGCACGAGATATCTCTTTTGGGCTACAGCCTCACCATGCACAGAGTTGATGAAAATAACGTATCAGACTTAAGTCTTCCCATATCATTCAGGCCAGACAACACCAAGGCCATCGTCTGCATCGAGATGTTCAATCAGTCCTACTGCGAAATGCTGTGCGATATGTCAATTCCAGTCCTGATGATCGATGCTCCCGTAGCCAGCTACTGGAGACCGCTTAATGCTGATATCCTTCTGATGGACAACTTCACCAGCATATACACAGTCATCAATGACATGAGCAAAAAGGGAATAAGTAAGATCGGTTTTGTGGGACAGGTCACTCACTGCCGCTCATTTTACGAGAGGTTCATGGCCTTCAGGGAGGCGCTTTACGTCAACAACCTTTCATTTGATGAGAAGTACTGCCTGACTGAGGTTCACAGCCACGACAAGGACTACAAGGAATATTTATTTAGAGCTCTGGAAAAAATGGAAGAACTTCCTGAGATGTTTATCTGCGCCAACGACTTTGTGGCACTGGATCTTTTGTACGGTCTTAAGAAACTGAATGTGGAGTGCCCAAGAGACATCAAGCTCTTTGGCTTTGACGACTCTCCCGAGTCCAAGATAATGACCCCGTCCCTTTCAACAAGCCACATCCACAGCCAGATAATAGGCTACTCCGCATCAAACCTTGTGGTTTCCCGCATTGAGCAGCCTGATCTTAACTATAGGATCACTTATACTGAAACTGATCTTATTTACAGAGAATCAACCAATATGTAATGGTCACCCCATAGCAACTTAGGGCGCTGTGGGGTATTTTTTTGGATCATTACTCTCTGACTGGATCCTCGAAATATCCTCAAGAGCCTCGTCATCTATCTGTCTGCCTGCAAAATACTTGTTGCGGTCTTCCTCTGTTATCTTCCTTATGACCTTGCAGGGATTTCCTGCAGCAATGGTCCAGGCAGGAACGTCTTTGGTAACTACAGATCCCGCTCCGATAACAGCGTTGTCGCCAATAGTAACGCCAGGGCAGATCACCACGTTTCCGCCGATCCACACATTGTCGCCGATGGTAACATCAATGC
>CAMVJI010000048.1 GCA_947167765.1 uncultured Butyrivibrio sp.
ATGAAAAGTTTATAGATTGTGCCAATGTATTTGAGGTTCATTTTAGCCGATATATGTAGGTGAAACAGGAAATGCTGTGGCGGGCAAGTTGGTACAGGGTAAGTTAGCACGGCTGGGAAATCATATAAATGTCTTCATTTATGTAGTCTTTATATGCCTCAGTTTGCTCAAAGTTGCCGGAGAAGACTTATTTTTCAAGAGCCTATTACATAAACGCATATAAAGGAGTGAATTTAGTAAGGTTTTATCTGTGTTTTGTATGGCCATGCATGAAGGTTCTATCAAAAAGGCATATATAGACTGTGAAATAGACACATATTATATGCATTTGCTTTATGAGGGGAAATATTATGAAGTTGAGAAAACAGTTTAGTAATCTAAAGAAAGGCGCAAAGAAAGTATTCATTGGAATGCTGGTTTTGTGCCTTGTTTCTACTGCAACGGGAATTGGTTCCATATTTGCATACGCAGATGAATGTGAAAACCACTACGCAGATAGCTATAACTGCTACGATGAGCACACTCACATAGGAACCTGTGTTAACTGCGGAAAAGAGATCGAAGCAGAACACAGTTTTAACAGCGAAGGCGAGTGCACAGCATGTGGCTATAATCCAGGACCAACAAATGATAACGATGATGATACCGATGACGGAGAAGACGGCAGCGGAGATGATGGTAGCGGAGAAGACGACAGCGGCTATGGTGAATGGCAGAAAAACGATGCGACAACTCATATAAGATATAACGACGCCGGAGAATCTCAGACTCAGGATCATCAGTTTACTGACTGGGTAAGTAATGGCAACGGAGTCATGGCAAGAGTCTGCACAGTCTGTGGTTACATGGAAGAGCAGGAAGATACAACTGGCGGAGATACTCATACCCATACATATACCTACACTGATAACGGAGACGGCACTCACACTGCTGTCTGCTCAGAATGTGAAGATACCAAGACGGAAGCCCATAACCTTGGCCGGTGGATATCTGATGGTCGTGGCAATCACACCAGGACCTGCGCACTTTGTGACTATTCAGAGGTAGAGCCATGCTCATTTGATGAGAATGGTATCTGTACAGTCTGCGGCCCTGATCAGGCAGACATGATCATTGCTTCTTCCAAGAAGTCAATGAAGTTTAATGCAAGGAATCTGAATCTTACTGCTGCAATACCGGGACTTGTAACTAGCGGAGAAGGTCCTGTTGGTTATCTTGCGTTTTATAGTGATGCGCCTGCACCTGCAACAAGCCTGGTTTACAATGGAAAAGCTCAGGATCTGTTTACTTCAGTTGGAACACATAAGACTCTTGAAGAAATGGCTGATACTGGGGTGACTTATGCCTCATCGAGTGGTATTTCTATAACATCTGGAACTGGTACAACTGTTACTGATGCAGGCGAATATACTGCAACGGAGACTATTACATACCAGATTAATAACGACACTTCAAATAACTACACTGCTATCGGTACATTCAAGATAACCATAGAAAAGGCTTCCTTTGCAAACGATGTAACGGTTATTCCTGAATCATCCAGTTATGTAGAGACACCGGTGCAAGGTCAGCCATATGTCAAATTGAAAATAGGCGATACATATTTAACCTATGGAACTGATTTTGTGCTGGGTAGTTCATCAGGTTCATTTGATACATACCCGGTTGTTGGTGCAACAGCTACTATCGTTCTAAAGGCGAATAATAATAATTTTGATGATTCACTTATCACTAAAACTCTTTTAGTAGAGGATGTTTATCCTACCTTCAATGGCAGCACAGCACTAAAAGATGTATATCATGATGAAGTAACAGTACTACCACCTGCAGGTTATTCAATTGCTCCAGAATCAGGAAGCGGCCCTGGAACATTTGTTGACGAGATTGTTTACAAAACTACTAGTCCTCAGACTTACCCAACGCTTTATTTTAAGTCTTCTGAGACAAACAAGACAATCAAAAAAGACTTTCCTGTAGTAATTGATAATTCAAAATATACAATTGATGAATTATTGATCGCAAATCCCCAGTTTTACCCAACCAGAGACTATACAGGCAGTGAGGTTGCATTAATGCAATCAGCACCTACACTTAATGACGAATTTATTGCTAAGAAGAAGTTATCAGTTTCATGGGGATTTATGGATAAAGATGATCATGTGGTATCTACGAAGGCATCCCCAACAGCTACTAATGCAGGGCCACACAGCTACTACTTCTTCCTTCATTACGTAACTGAGAACGGGACTGAGCGTGATGCTAAAATTACGACTCCATACAAGACAGTAATTGTAAAGGATATGGGACACTCAGATATCACATATACTGCACCAGATAATACACCAGATTATCAGTCGTTAGATTCTTCTAAAAATATTAAAGACTTTTACAATGTCAAAGATACTAAAGCAGCTGATCCACAGCTTCAAAACAATGTGGATTATACAGTTTCTGTTTCAAGTGAGGCAAATTATTATGAGACAGGAACAGATATAACGCTTACATATACTGGAATAACTAATGAAGCTGATAACGCGTACTATAAAGGCACCACCACTAAGACAGTTCCGGTAAGCAGTGTTAATGTTCTCTTAAATGGCGCTGCACAGGTAAGCAGTTATGATGATGCTGTACTGTTTACTGCGGCTGGTTATACCATCAGTGATTCTCCGGATGGAACCTTTAATACTGAGTTCAAATTCTCTGATCCATGTACAGACTATACTTTGCCTTTGTATTTCAAGAAAGATGGAACCTCCAGGATAGTTAAGCAAACAATAACAGGGCTTAATATTGGACCTGCTGCAGCTGTTAAAGTTTTGTATGACGGAGAAGAGGAACTTAAGCCGTTTTATTATGACACTGTTAGGATATCCGCTGATGGATATTGGGTGAAAAATGTAAATAGCGGAACTTTTAATGATGAAGTCTATGAGCTTAATTATGATACTTTGGTAAACGCTCACAAAGAAACCAATCCAGTCAAAGACTTCAAGTTGTACTTTAAAAACAAATCAACTGGTCTGGTATCTACAAAGGTGATTTCAGGAGTAAATCTATTCAAGCTTCCTGACATAGAGGTTCTTTATAACGGAACTACACTTAAAGATTGGTACAATGACAATGTTTTACTTACAGCATCAGGATATACCATTTCTGATAAGGTGGATTCGGGATTTGTCGCAATTTATACGATAAAAGGGACAGGAACAGTTTACAAAGATTTGTATTTTAAAGATAAGAATACTGGAACTGTAGTAGATGCGGATACGACCACGCCGGGAATACAGCCATATAGATTCGTTGTCGCTATCGACAAAACCGCGCCCAAAGGTGTTATCAACCTCTCAAGTTACAGCAGCGATACCTTTACAACACAGGATGTTATAAAAGCCTACACAAACGGCTCCCAGAAGGCGACAATTTCAGCTTCTGATGAACTTTCAGGTGTTGATTACATCCACTTCTATGTATCAGACACCTTCTATTCATCACCATCTGATGTGAAGGCTGCAATTACTGAAAAGAGCGGAGCATGGAGAACTTATTCTTCATCCTCACAGCCAGCACTTGTAAAAGATAAAAATAACTACATCTATGCAAAGATAGTAGATAAGGCTGGTAATGAAACAATCATTTCCCTTGGCAATATCCTTTACGACACCGTAGCT
The DNA here is from genome assembly GCA_947167765.1 of uncultured Butyrivibrio sp. Classification (GTDB taxonomy): domain Bacteria; phylum Bacillota; class Clostridia; order Lachnospirales; family Lachnospiraceae; genus Butyrivibrio. Next base: position 3,672 of record CAMVJI010000048.1, read on the forward strand.
CCCAAGATGACTACAGCCAAGGTTACACCATCAACTACCGACACTTCCAAGACACTGATAGGCCTTGCTGGAACTGACAAGCTTAGTGGAATCAACAGATTTAAGTATGTCTTCAAAGAAAAGGAAGAGGGCAAGAAGTACGATACTCCAGGTAAGGACTGGATGTTTGATAACGGCGAGTACGTTAAGACAACTGATGAGAAAGATGGAACAGCTGTTGCAAGTGCAACAATAGACGCTCTTGATTCTGAAAAGACTTATCTGTTCTACTTCATAGCTGTTGACAGAGCTGGAAATATAAGTGATGTCAAGACCCAGGAAGTTAAAGGTGAAGCTGCCTCATCCAATAAGAACAGCGGATCTGGTGCATCAGGCGGCAGCAGTTCTGGAGCAAATGGACTTACTCCTGCACCTAATGGAATCGCAGGTGGCGGATCAGGTTCAGGCAGCAAACAGGGCGGTAGCTCTGGAGCATCAGGCGCAGGCTCATCTAAGTCTTCAAAGAGTAGCAAGAGCTCTCAGAGCGCTCTTGGAGACAAGGACAGAGAGATCAACAGAAATCCTTACATTGCTGAAGCAACTGGCAATGTAAAGATTGGAATAAACGAGACTAGTGGCTGGAACAAGATTGCCAGCGAAGTTAATAAAGCAGATAAAGGCGCAGTCGTTGAAGTTGAGATGGCAGGTCTTTCAAATGTATCCAATGAGCTCTTCACCTCCATGAACAACAGAGACGTGCAGGTTAAACTCCGCATGGCAGAAGATGTTGAGTGGGAGATCAAGGGCGAAGAGGTTCCAGATGCCAGAAGTGACATTGACATGGGAGTAAGACTGGGCAGCAGGAATATTCCTGAGCAGATCATTGCAGATGTGGCTGGAACCAATCCTCATGTGGAGTTTTCTATTAACCATAATGGAGATTTTGGGTTTGTTGCAACTATAGCAGTGCCTGTAGGTGAGTCCAACAAAGGCATGTACACAACTCTTTACCACTACGACGAGACTAAGAAAGAGCTTGAAGTAGCAGGTGATGGAAGAGTAGATGACAGGGGATATGCTAAGTTCCCTCTTACTCATGCTTCAGATTACACAGTTGTAATAACTCCAGAGAGGATACTTTCAGCGGCAGACACTGATGCGCAGACCAGCACACTAGTGGGAGCAGAAGCAGAAAGTCAGAGCAGCCAGTATCTTGATGGAGCAAGACTTCGTCTTACAGATCTCTTCAGAATCAAGGGCAGCATGAGGATCTGGCTATTCTTCATAGCTCTCTTAAGCGCAACAATATGCATGGTAATTCTGTATCTGCCAGCACTTCAGGCACGTAACCAAAACGACCAAGGAGACTTATTCTGATGGCTTTTTTGGAAGAAATATCTCCTGCCAATATGCGCTCTTTTGAACCATTTATTCCAGAGGCCCTCAAGCAAAAAGCTCTTGTTGAGGATATACACTTTTACGGGATAAGTGAATCAGAAGAAGCGGCAGGCTGTATCATTTTTGTAGACAAAATAACTGTTGCGGAGATAAGGTACCTCTACATCGTACCTTATCTTCGTGGTACGGGTGCAATGGATCAGGCTCTCATGGAGTTTTTCTACGAACTCCGTGAAGAGGGCTATACCCATGTGCGCGTTAATTACATACCTGAGGAATTTAGGAATTTTATCGCCATTTCAAAGCGGTTTGGGTTTGAGGAAACCAGACTTGACCTGGCTTATTTCAGGTTCAGGGCGGAGGATATCAAAAAGTGCAGGGCTACTTCTTTTTCTCCTAAGAATATAATGAGGCTCAAGTATCTGCCGGAGGATAAAAAGCGAAAGCTCTTTAAGATCATTGATAAGAACATGACATTCTACAATTATGATCTTTCTGCCGAAAGCGATATCCTGCCATACAGTATGGCCTATCTGGAAAACGAAGACCCCAAGGGAGCTCTGGTAGTAGAATCCCCAAGACTTACTCTGCTGCCAGCTACAGAGGAAAAGAACACCTTCCCTGATCCCAACGCTTTTGATCTGGTGCTTTTTTTTGTTGGAACAAAGACCCTTATGGCCCCGCTATATCTATTGAGCGGACTGTGCAAGGTCATTCAGACAGAGCTAAACGACAATGTAGTTCTTACAGGTTATTTTCAGGAAGGCCATGTTACCAGGCTCATAGAAGGTACTCTTGGAATCAAGGGCTATCATGAAGTTTGCGCTACTTTGGATTTAATGCAGTTGTAAGGAGGTTTGCAAATTGCCACCTGTAATACCAGAAGATGCAACGTTAGCGGTTCAAAAAGACAGACAGAAGGATATTTTTGTCAACCAGAGAAATGAAGACTACCAGGCTAATCTGGATAGATTTACTAATGGTGAAGTTTCTTTTGATGAACACTTTATACGAACTCAGGCAAGAGGCCAGCAGGATTTTTACGGCGAGTATGAACGCAAGTGGAAACAAAAGCCTGATGGTTTTATTGTTGCGCCTCCAATTCAGGTTGAACCAGAGGAAATCAGGCTTAATAACACCAAGCTTTCTTATTGGGACAGAAAAGAGCGGAAAGCGTCAGTAAATGCCAGTTACGATGCCTGGAGCAGGAAGATGGCAGAGTCTTCTGCATATGATCTTAGACTGGAGAACACTCTTTCTGAAGAAGAAATAGCCAAAAAGCAGGCTAAGTTATGGAAGAAGAATCCTTATGCAGAACTTAAGAATGAGTATAAGTCTACGTCTTCGACCTTTGATCTTATGAAGAGTACAGCCAAGCTTTCTGCCAAGGAGAACGCCAAGAAAGCCCTTGTAAATGAGGCAATGGAAGGCAAGGAGGTAAACCCGCTTTTTAAGCAGTATATGAATCATTTCCTTGCGGTTGCACCTCAGCTGGTAGCGCTAGAGACCGAGGGACCCGGGCAGAATGTGCAGATCACTGAGGCGTCGAAGGAAGCATTTAAGGCCTTCATAGAAAGAGCTATGGAAAATCCTGTTGAGGTTTTAAAGGAGGCGGTATCAGATCATCTTTTCTCCTTCAGACAGATCCAGGACAAGCTTCTTGATAAGAAGGCAATGGCGCAGAAATTCGATGAAGTCAAGGAGCTGCGAGACAGATTTAAAGCTATCACAGATCTTTTTGCCGAAAGCGATGATGAGATGGGAAAAGCTTTTAAAGAACTTAGTGAAAACCAGGAAGAAGCTCCCCATGACAATATCCTTTTTGCAAAAGCCCTGTATCAGAGAATTGACGCTGATATGCGTTTTTGCCTTGAAAACAACAAGATGAAATTCCGCGATAATGGATCACTTGTTGACAGAAGGAAAACTAAAAATCTTCATATTGCTGTTGATGGAAAGCAGTCAGCCAGCCTCTTAAGGGCTGTAAAAGCAAACGCAACACAGGAGCAGCATGATGATGTTGAGAGATACTGGGATCAGAAGTGCAAAAAGCTCCTTATGGATGATAGTTCAAAAGAGACAAAGGCAGATAAGGACTTTGTTGATAACTATCAGATAGCAACTGCCGTTACAGCTATTAAGGATGAAAAGAGAAGTAAGGTTAAAGGAAAAGAAAACAAGGGACTCTTTGATGATCTGTGTGATAATGCGGATCAGATTGCCCTTGCAGTAGCACAGATAGACAAAGAACTTGCAAAATCAGAGAACATTTTTCAGCAAAAGGCTGCTGAGTTTAAGGCTCGACCTATGGCCAAGGCTCAGCTTGAAAAGTATCTGCAAAAGAGAAAAATCCAGCAGGTAAATCTTCTTGAGAGGGCAGCAGGAATTATGAATGCCCTTAACTACCTTGCCGGAGCTGAGCAGCTTAAGGCTAATGGCCGCCAGGTTCTTGATGAGAACAGGGTGGTAAAGAACAAGGTTACTACAGTTACCAGGAATAATACGACTGATGAAGCCTTGGTAAATGAATTTGAACAGGTTGAATATATAAAAGAGGAGATGTTCGGAAGAAAAGAGATCATGGGGCAGCTTTCCCAGAGTGCCTTGACTTTTAAGGACACTAAGAACATGCTCCTTGATAAGTTCAAAGACAAGGTTGACGGAAGGCTAAAGAATCTCCTTGAAAGAGGAAGCGCTGAGCTAAGGGTCAATTACATTACTATGCAAAAAACCAACCTGCTTGAGCTTGATTATGACAGAGTATGCCAGTTACTTGACCAAGTAACCACTGTTGAAGAGTATACTCAGGCTCTAAGATCTAACATCACAGCCAACAATCAAAATGCAGATAAGCTGTACGCTAAGCTGAACAATAAAAACCTTGATCAGATGACTGATAAGGAGCTTGAGTATTTCATAAGAGATTATAAAAATCTTCAAAAATCTATTTATGCTGCCAATAAGATGAGGAAGATGAAGCCAGGTATAAGCAACATGACTCTGGATGTACTCCTTAAGAATAACAGAACAGTGCAGGATGTGGAAAAAGATAAGAAAAATGACCTTATCACAAACTTCAAGTTCAAGATGATAAGCGATATGGTCAATAAGTACCGTTGGGAATATATTACAAATGAAGTACAAGCTGGAAGTTCTGATTCAGAACTGCTTAGTCCCGCTGAAAAAAGTAAGCTGGGTAAATTAAAGACTGAACAGTCAAGACTTTATTACATCAAGTCTCTTGCATTACAGGCAGATAATCTGCACGGCAAACATTTTGGAGAGTTTGATGAAGCTCTTAATAATGATGAAGCTTTGGCAGAACTTCATTCTTCCAGGCATCAAGCTGCTGAGCAGCAAATGCAAGATGGGCTTCATGAAGAGGAATTCGATATCCAAGATGAGTTTAAAGAGTATACCAAGGAGGAGAGAAAGGCACGAAAGAATAAGAAAAACACAGTTCTTGCAAATGATTTTGACGAGAAGACTGAAGAAGAACGTGTAAGGGATCGCGATTACGTACTGAGAAATAAGTATGTAAGGAAGTATGGCAGTGATATTCTTCCATACTTTGAGCAAGAAATGCGAGGAATGCCTAATTATAAGAATAACTGCCTTGGAAAGATCTCCAATGAAGTACAAAGGTTCATGCTCTGCGAAAATTTTGGTGACTTTAAGAGAGATGAGAAAGCTATTAATGTGGTGCCAAAAAATACTGAAGAGACAGATGATAAACCTCTTGCTGTGGTGCTGAATGAGTCTGCAAAGACAGAGGAAGAAAAGACATTTTTATCTATTTTTAAAGAAGCTTACAAGAACCTTAGTACAAGCGGCTATGTTGACAATATCATAAATGAGCTCGTTCCTAAAAAAGCTCTTAAAAACGCTGATCTGGACAATATCAATCTGCCTGTGGAGCAGGATAATAAAGATTTCTTGTGGTTAGTAAATCATTTTAATGCAGTTAAGAATATGGATGACGTCAAGGACTTAAAGAAATGGTGGGAGATCAGAAATGATTTCTTCAAGGGCGTATATGGACAAGGCTGCAATAAGACTGTTTACCACAAGGGAAAAGCTCTTTTAGATGCAATGGTGGAAAGCTATAAAATCAAGAAAAATGTCGATGGTATCAGCGGATATAAGCCTCAGGTAAAACAGGAGGAACAGGAAAAGACATTTAATCTTAAGGACAACGACAAGGACAATATCTATACATTTGATCAGCATCAGAAGGGAAGTTATGGATGCTGGGCTGCATCTCATACCTATGTCGTAAATGCCTATATGAAAGTACATAACATTGAAGGAGAGAAGTTTACTCAGAGCACGTTCAAAAATGAAGAAAACTTTATACCTAATGAAACAGCCTTGAAGTATATGGGCGACCACAGTGATCAGAATCCGGAATCCATGAGCTTTAATCAGGAAGGTCAAAATATACAGGACTTCCTTGCAAAGGACAAGACAGGTAATCCTTACATTACTGCGGATACTGTCATCAATGCCCTTCCAAAAACAGCTGAGCATCACCTTTTATTTACCAATTTCTATTTAAATGTCCTGGATGAAAAGAAAGAAGAGGTAAAGACCAAGCTCACTGATTACATCATGGACAAGATACAGGGGGAACTTGATAGGACAAAGACTCCGATATCTCTTTTGAAATCTGGGCACTATCTGTCAGTAGTAGGAGTAGACAGGAGCAAAAAGGAACTCATCACCATGGATTCATTGAAGACTGGTAAAAAGCTTGAAGAGCCCACTATTGTTAAAATTTCCGATCTGATCGAGATAGACAAGTTTGAGCTTGTTTATCCTGAGAACCTTGAAGATGGAAACCTTAAGTACTTAAGCGATAAATTCGGGCTTAAAAAGGATCTATACGACAAGGATGGAAAGATGAACATGAATGATGAGGAAGTTAAAAAGGCTGAAAAGGACAGCCTGGAAAAACCTCAAAACATGCTTCATATAAGCGGAGTAGAGTTTGAAAGGAAGACCAGGGACTTCGATTTTGAGGAAAATTTCGTTTCAGAACAGATCTATATGCCTAAGGATCTTAAACTGAAAAAAGAAGAGACAAAGTAAATTGTATAACTAAGTGCAAGGTGTTATAATATCCGCATGTTATAACACCTTGCAGATTTTTTTGAGGAGGAATTTTAAGGTATGGAGCGTTACAAGGAAGAGTTTATCGAGTTTATGGTGGACAGCAATGTCCTTAAGTTTGGGGAGTTCACACTTAAGAGCGGAAGGAAGTCTCCATTTTTCATGAATGCGGGAGCCTATGTTACAGGTACTCAGCTTAAAAAGCTTGGAAGCTACTACGCAAGAGCTATCCACGACACCTTTGGTCTTGAGTTTGATGTGCTTTTTGGACCTGCATACAAGGGCATTCCTCTTTCAGTAGTTACTTCGGTTGCAATAAGCGAGCTCTACGGAAGAGAGATCAGATACTGCTCTAACAGAAAAGAGATCAAGGACCACGGCGACAAGGGAATCCTTCTTGGAAGTAAGCTCCGTGACGGAGACAGAGTTCTTATCATCGAGGATGTAACTACTTCCGGCAAGTCAATTGAGGAGACAGTGCCTATCATCCAGGAGCAGGCTGACTGCGATATCGTTGGACTTATGGTTTCTCTTAACAGACAGGAGAAGGGTCAGGATTCAGACATGAGCGCCCTTGATGAGATCAAGGAAAGATATGGCTTTTCTGCTCACTCGATCGTGACTATGGACGATGTTGTTTCATACCTTTATAACAGACCAATTGATGGTGAAGTTCTTTTGACTCCAGACATCAAGAAGTCAATTGACGCTTACTACGCTGAGTACGGCGCCAAGGCATAAATTTATTCGGAGGGGTTAATAATGGAAGAGCGTACATACAAGGTTCTTGGCGGAACAGGTGCTTTAAACTTAACATTCGGAGTCATCTCTATCGTAGTTGGACTTACAGCAGGGATACTTCTTATCATCAGCGGAGCCAAGCTTCTTGGCAGCAGAAGGAACGTAATTATCTGATTCTATGAAAAAGATTCGCATCAAAAAGTTTGAACCGGTCAGAGACCGATATATGTTTACTGACAACAGACATCCTGAGAAGGGCGTAATGAGCGCCATCTTAGGATGCATATCAGTGACTGCACTTATAGCCGCTGTTGTTTTTACTTACAACGACGGCGGGCAGGCACAGCTTAGATACGCCGCAGCAGCTATGGTTGCGGCCATTTTTTCTGTTGCGGGACTTGTTCTTGGGATCATGTCCAGAATGGAGAAGGACATATTTAAGCTGTTCCCAAACCTTGGAATAGTGCTAAACTCACTTTCCATTGCATTTATCATATTTATTTTAGTGTTAGGACTTAGTTGATCATGAATAATGAAGAACTTATTTTTGAATTTGAAAGTGGAGAAGATGTAGTTAGTGAGAGACTTGAGCTGGCAGCAGACAGGATAGCTGCCATGCAGGACGAGTCTCTTTCTAATGATAGGTTCGATGACTATTTTAAAAAGGTGTCAGCCTTTACCAATATGGTCCTTGATACCTACAAGTGGGTGCTTGCTGGCGGCCCTGACAAGGACTCTTTAGATGAGCTTCAAAAGAGAAACAAGATGCTCTTTGAGGACATCCTTCCAGATAACTATGGAAAGAGCTATGGAAATCCGGATGTGGCAGTAGAGAAGCTCTCGAAGGATTATGGGCAGCTCCTTTCAGCTCTTTATTTTGAACTCAGATCCATGATCGGATATGCATTTGAGGGCAAGAAGGAAGAGCTTGTGATCCGTATAGAGCTCTTTTTAGAAATCTACGCAGTGTTTGCAGATGCAGATAAAAACGGCGCTCTGCCAAAGGCTGAGGACATCAAAAAGATCATGTACTGGTTCTACAGTGATTATGCTGAAGAAGAGAGAATGGCAAGATTTGGCAGCATTGTTGATCCAGGCAACTCATTTTTCAGGGACATCATTACTGGCAGCGACCTTACAGATGTCCGTTATCTCTACAAGTTTGGCGAGTATATTACAGATAATGAGCTTGAAACTGCAAGGCATTTGGCTTCTCTTTCTAAGGATGAGATAGACAAGATGGCCACCACTTTTACAGAGGGCTACCGCATCGGCTTTGAGATGACAGGTAAGGACATCACCATCAAGAAGACTGCCTCCATCATCTACAACCTGGGCTTTGAGCTTATTGTGAAAAAAGCTATCGAAAACCTCAAGGCCATTGACCTGGATGCCACCATCTACAGATCAATAACAAGTACCTTCTATATGGGAGGAAGCGGTTCTAGAAACGCATGTACCGGAGCAGTTCCCAACAAGCAGTTTGACTATGACCACAAGGATGACGAGGGACTTTTCCTTGACAGCCAGCTCATAAACAGAAGGCTTGAGGCCATAAGGGCTGCGGGAGAAAAGTACAAGGATAAGGCAAGAGTCTTTGGAGGCCCTGCAGTAATAGAGGTGTTTGGTGAAACTCCTTTTTCACCAGTGCCCAAGGAAAATGCAGTTCATCTTAGCCCTTCTCAAAAGAAGATGGTAAGCGAATACAAGATCCAGGCTTCTCTTATCCAGAATGAATATATTATTGGAAAAGAGAGAAGCTTCACCATTATCTCTTTCCCAATCCCGGAGATCGGTGATAATTTCAAGACCATATTTGATGAGATAGTAAGGATCAACACACTGGATTACAAGCTTTATCAGACTATTCAGCAAAGGATCGTTGACGCACTGGATGAAGCTGAGTATGTGCTGGTTAAGGGAATGGGCGAAAATCATACTAATATGAAGGTATGCTTACGAAAACTCCAGGATAAGTCCAGGGAGACCAACTTCGAAAACTGCGTGGCAGACGTAAACATCCCTGTTGGAGAGGTGTTCACATCTCCAAAGCTCACAGGTACAGAGGGAGTTCTTCATGTGACCGGAGTTTATCTTGAGGGACTTTTCTTTAAGAATCTTGAGATCCGCTTCAAAGATGGCTGCACAACAACCTATACCTGCACCAATTTTGAAGATGAAGCTGAAAACAAAAAGTATATCGAGGATAACATCCTGTTTAACCACAAGATGCTGCCTATAGGAGAGTTTGCAATAGGAACCAATACCCTTGCTTATGTCATTGCAAGGAAGTATGGAATAGAAGAAAAGCTTCCTATCCTCATTGCAGAAAAGACAGGACCACACTTTGCTGTTGGCGATACCTGCTACTCCTACGAGGAGGACAATGTGACCTACAACCCCGATGGTAAAGCTATTGTGGCCAGGGAAAATGAAATTTCCTGCAAGAGAAAAGAAAACCCTAAGGAAGCATACTTTAGCTGTCACACTGACATCACTATTCCCTATGATGAACTGGGAGAAATAAGGGCAGTCAGAGAAGATGGAAGCAGCGTAGTCATCATAGAAAAAGGGCGCTTTGTTCTTCCTGGAACCGAGGAACTTAACAAGCCACTTGACGGCGAGTTTTAAATGTTAAATTTTTTGTAAATAATCTAGCACAATATTTGGTATTATGGTATGATATGACCGACTAAATATTGAAATTATCAGCACAAGGCTTTTATAGGAGGCACTATGGCACAGGTTGGAATAGTAATGGGAAGCGATTCAGATATGCCAGTTATGAGCAAGGCTGCAGATATTTTGGAGCAGCTTGGCATATCCTATGAGATGAGGATCATCTCAGCACACAGAGAGCCGGATGAGTTCTTTGAATATGCGAAAACAGCAGAGGATAAAGGCTTTAAGGTTATCATAGCAGGAGCTGGTATGGCAGCACACCTTCCTGGTATGTGCGCAGCTATTTTCCCAATGCCGGTCATCGGTATTCCAATGCACACAACTTCCCTTGGAGGAAGAGATTCTTTATACAGCATAGTGCAGATGCCTTCAGGTATTCCTGTGGCAACAGTGGCTATTAACGGAGGCGCAAATGCAGGCCTTCTTGCTGCCAAGATCCTGGCAACATCAGATCCTGAGCTTCTTAAAAAGCTCAAGGACTACAGCGCAACACTTAAGGATCAGGTAGTGGCCAAGGACAAGAAACTTCAGGAAGTTGGCTATAAAAATTACAATTAAATATAGAAACATATCATTACAAACGTAGTAAGGAAAGGGAGAGCGCATGGCACTGGATTACAAAAAGGCGGGAGTTGATATCGAGGCAGGCTACAAGTCTGTTGAACTTATTAAGGGATATGTTAAAGAGACGATGAGACCTGAAGTACTTGGAGGTCTTGGCGGCTTCTCCGGAGCATTTTCCATGAAGGATATTAAGAACATGGAGGATCCGGTTCTTTTATCCGGAACAGACGGTGTAGGAACCAAGATCAAGCTGGCATTTCTTTTAGATAAACACGACACCATCGGAATCGATGCTGTGGCAATGTGTGTGAATGATGTGGCATGTGCAGGCGGAGAACCTTTATTCTTCCTGGATTATATAGCATGTGGCAAGAACTATCCTGAGAAGATAGCTGCCATTGTTAAGGGAGTAGCTGAGGGCTGCAAACAGTCTGACTGTGCACTTATAGGCGGCGAAACAGCTGAGCATCCAGGGCTTATGCCTGAGGATGAGTACGACGTGGCAGGATTTACTGTTGGCGTTGTAGACAGAAAAGACATGATCGACGGCTCTACAATTAAGGACGGAGATGTTCTTATCGGTGTTGCAAGTAGCGGCGTTCATTCAAATGGCTTTTCACTTGTAAGAAAGGTCTTTGATATGACAAAAGAGAGCCTTGAGACTTACTACGATGAACTTGGAATGACTCTTGGTGAGTGTCTTCTTACTCCAACCAGGATCTATGTACATATGATGAAGTCCCTTAAGAATGCAGGCGTTAAGGTTAAGGGCTGCAGCCATATCACAGGCGGCGGTTTTTACGAGAACATCCCAAGGATGCTTCCAGACGGGATCAAGGCTGTTGTTGAAAAAAATAGCTACAACATCCCACCAATCTTTAAGCTCATGCAGAAAAAGGGCCAGATTGAGGAACAGATGATGTACAACACCTACAATATGGGACTTGGAATGGTCCTTGCTGTTGATCCTGCAGACGTAGATACAGCACTTAAGGCTATCGAGGCAGCAGGCGACAAGGCATGGGTAGTTGGAAAGGCAGCTAGCGGCGAAAAGGGTGTTGAACTGGTATGAAGATTGCAGTACTTGTGTCTGGAGGCGGAACCAATCTTCAGGCCATAATAGATGGAATAAATA
>CAMVJI010000049.1 GCA_947167765.1 uncultured Butyrivibrio sp.
TTTATCGGGGAAACCCCAAATATGGTCTTAACAAGCCATATCAAAAATACAAAGACGATGATGGGAATTGCACAGGCTGTCACTATCATGACCGCCAGGGATTCCAAAAGTCCCTGCAGGAAGGATGAAACTCTGTCCACCGTATCTGTGGTTATGGTGGTTATCTCATTAAGGAGCCCTGAGTCAGAGTCCTTTTCCAGATCCAGCTCATTGTACTGATCAAGCGTACTCTCCACAGTCTCTGCCTGTGTGTCATAGACCATGTCAGATATCATAACACTTGCAGGCACTATAAGGAAGATGATAAATCCCACAATAGCGATCTTGACGGCGACCTCAATAAGGTCCCTTCTCTTTACCACCACAGCTACGCACACCAAGATACATGCTATTGGGATCAGCACAGAAAAGGTGATAAATCCGGAAATTGTAATGAGAAATTTTTCCAGATAAAGGGCGCTAAGGATCATCAGAAAGTACTTGGCAAGCTCCGCCATCTGCTCTGCAATCGGCGTTCCAAAGTCTCCAGGAAGGAGGGATAATGTAGCCGAAGTTGCAGCAGCACCGCCAGATAGTGCCATAACAGTTGATATTTTATCATCAGTTTTCAGTATTGAATAATTGTGGCTTTCCGGGTCTGAAGCCCAGGGTGATATTTTGGTAAAAGAGATTACAGCTATAAGCAGAAATACTGCTATTATGGTCACTTTTTTAAGATTCACGGCATTTCTCCTTTTTCTGCAAAGACTATTGTATAACCTGAAGCTGACGGGAAGTTTCCGATAAAGTTCGAGATAAGGGTTTTGGCCTGCTCGTCAGATTTTTGCAGGATCCCGCTCTTTAACGCCTTCTCTTTTGCTGCATTTTCAAACTCTGACAAAGATACATTGTAATCTGTAATCTTCATGGGATTCCAGAGGGAGTCCTTTTCGGAATATACCTTAAAGGTGCTGGTATCCACATTTACAGACTGTATCTGGGATGCAGGAACTGTAACGGTGATAGTCTTGGTCTCATCGTCCTTTTCCATGGTTATTCCTTCAAAGTCTATCCCCGCTGTGACCGTTCCGTCGTAGCTGTAGGTAAATCCTGATGAAGAAGGAATGATATTTAAGACCTTCATCTCCTTGGTGTAGGTCTCAACCTGGGTAAAATAGTACTCCTGAGTGATGAGGGTTCCCATGTTCTTAAGGCCGTCCTCAATGGTTTCAACGTTGACCGTCACAAGAACCTTGCTCTCCTTTTGCCCTGGCTCTTCAGAAACTATTGTAGCATCCTGCCTTGCAGCGTCCTTTTTATCAGCTTTATAGCCTATTATCAGCACAAGGCTTGCAATAAGTGCTATGGCAATAACCGACAGATATATGATGTTTGCTGGCTTTTTTAAGTCAATCATATGCATCCCCCTACTAAGAATGGTTTTATTAAAAATATTATAGTAATATTTTCTTATGGAAAAAAGACTAATACTAAGATTGCTTGTAGCCTCCATGGTCCTGATGCTTACAGGGTGCGGTGCAGCATACGGCAAAATAACAAAATATTCCGGTTCTCAGACCCTTAAGGCTGATGGTGATATTTCTTTTGACTACCATCTATTTACCCCCGAAAACGGGCAAAATATGCCAATTGTGATAGTATTCCACGGTTTTGGAGAAGGGGAGAACGTGGACAACACAAAAATCTACTCCACACTGACAGGGGCTGATAGTCAGTCTGTAAGGCCCTGCTACGTTTTAGAGCCCTCAGTAGAAAATAACGTGTATCTGGCACAGTCAGGCAGGGAGTGCCTTTATAAGACCGTAAAAGAGATAACAGAAGGCCTTATCGCAAACAAACAGGTTGACCCGGATAGAGTCTACGTTATTGGCAACTCCTTTGGAGGTCTTGGTACCGTAGAGTTCCTGGAATATTACCCGGAGTTTGTGGCAGCTGCGATCCCCATGTGTCCTGCCCTTACCTACTCCAAGGATTCCACCACAAAGCTTTCGCTTATCAAGGACATTCCCATCTGGTTTGCCCACGCGACTAATGACAACGTGATCCCTGTAGATGTGAGCAGGTCTGCGGTCTTCACCTTAAAAAACGCCGGGGCAAAAGACGTAACTCTCACCGAGTTTACTGATCAGGAAATGCTCTCTGCTGGCGCTCTTGTGGGGTACCACCAGTCAGATTTTGTGGTAATGACTGATGATTCTTTCTTAGGCTGGCTGTTTTCGCAGCGCCGAGGCAACTAGAGGGGTGTATAATATAGCCATGAAACATTATGCTTACATTCTTAAGTGCGCAGATGGCAGCTACTACTGCGGATATACCAACGACCTGGAAAAACGTATAGAAAAGCACAACCAGGGTAAAGGCGCCAAGTACACTCGTGCCCGTCTCCCGGTTGCGCTTGTTTATTTTGAGGAATTTGATACCAAAGAGGAAGCCATGAGCCGTGAGTGGCACCTAAAGCAGCTGACTCACAAGGAAAAAGAGGCTCTGGCGGGGTCCTAAGGCTTATCACCTTCTGGCACTGGCTGCCATTCTGTGATAGGTGTGTCTGATGCCGCGGATCGCTATGCTGTAGGACATGATGTTCCTTGGAGCTGCAATTCCCGGATGACCGCTGTCTCCGATGTGATGGATATCAGTTCCTGTCTGCTTGCACATAAGGGCTATCTGCTTGATAGTCTCTTCGTCTGTACCCTCCTGGCTTGTTCCAATTGCCGTCATGGAGAGCTTTCCCTTTTTGTGAATATAACTTACCCTCTCTCTTGCCCATTCTACCGTGATACCAGGAACTGTGCCTGGAGCAGGAAGAAGGATTATATCTGCGCCGGCTTCCGCAAAAGAGTCTATATCCTGCATTGTAAGGATCCCGTCAGCCCCTTCACTTATTACGCCCGCAGCGTGCATCTTACCTGATGCGATGATGACATCGTCTCCTACAGCTTCTTTTATTTCCCTTATAGCCTGCAATATGCCTTCATTGGTCACGCCAATTCCAGGATTTCCTGTTATGAGGATCATGTTTACTCCCATATTCCTTGCCCTCACTGCGTTTTCAGCGTTGGCAACACGGCCCTTTGAAAGAGCCCATGGATTGTCTGAACCAGGAACGATCTTGCCCGGCTCTAGGTTTATAGCAAGAGGAAGACCTGTAAGGCTCTTCATAAGGCGCACTGTATCCTCCGGAGCATGCTCTGGAAGTCCCTTTACATCAGGGTTCCACACATCAAAGATATTGCACAGAATAAAGTCAGAGCCAAAAGCCGCGCAAAGCTCAGCATTTGATACATCCTCGCATTGAGGTGTGAACATTCCTATGCACTCTGTAACAAGGGTCCTTCCCTCGCTTTCAGCCATGGCGCTTAAAAGCTCAGTTTTTCCCATCTTTTCAAAATCACTGGCAAAGCTGTTTAAGATTCTTTTTCCCATCTTGCGTACTCTCCCTCCTGTATATCCCTAAATTCCTGCTGTTTTAACAATTTCCTGTAAATACATTATCAAGTTCGCTACCCGCCACATCCCTTAGGTGATAGATAAGGTCCACATCCGTTGCTGGAGCATCCATCTTAAACCTTGGAAAATACCTGCTAAGGTGCAGCGCTATGCTCTCTTTCCCTCTTCCTCCATCAAGGAATGAAAGCCACTTTGACAGCTCTTTTATCTCGCCTTCCGTATCGTTATAGCCTGGAACCACCAAGGTTGTGACTTCAACATGTGACTTCCCTGCAGCCATTTCAATAAAATCCATGACCATTTTCCGGTCGCCCTTAAGAACATCCCTATAGTAGGCGTCTGTAAAGCCCTTAAGATCTATGTTCATGGCGTCTATATGTGGAATCACCTCCTCTGCCACCTCCCTGGAGACATTTCCGTTTGACACCAAAACCGTCTTCATTCCCCGCTTGTGGACTTCTATGGCCGCATCAACCACATACTCATAGCCAACAAGAGGCTCATTATAGGTAAAAGCAACTCCAATATTGCCCTCATCCTTATATTGCAGCGCTATATCAGCAAGCTCCACCGGGGAAATCTCCCTAAAGCCATAAGGATACTCCCTGTCAAAATCGTAGGATATCTCGTGATTCTGGCAGAATGGACATCTTAGATTACAGCCATAGCTTCCCACAGATACCACCATTGAACCTGGGTAAAAGAGATTCAGGGGCTTTTTCTCTATGGGATCAAGGGCAATGGATGTGACCTTTCCATAGTTCCTCGCCACAACCTTACCATCGCGACAGATCCTTGCCATACACAGCCCTACATCTCCCTCTTTTAAATAACATCCGTTATGGCAGACATTACACTTTGGCATACAATATCCTCCCGGAAGTCCTTAAATATGCCTTATTACCTCAAAGCGCTCAAGGGAATACTCTTCATCTTCACCTATCCCGGCCTTCTGGCGGGCGATGTCTATCTGCTGCTTAATGCTGTCAACACCGTCAAGGTTTGGAAGAAGCAGTCCCCTTTTCCTTCCGTGTGTTACAATTACACCGTATCTCTTAACATCCAGCTGGTCAGGCCCGTCTATGGGCTCCGGCTCATCAAGGACGTCAACACTCATTTCAAGATATGGAAGCTCGTCCTCTTTTATCATTGGAAATCTCGGGTCATTGGTGCCGGCGCTGATGGCATTTTGCATTATCTCATCAGCAATACAGGAACATGTAGGCAAAATAGTGCCAATGCAGCCCCTTAGCGCCCCGTCTTTATGAATGGACACAAAAGTTCCCGCCCGCCTTTCATACATCTCCGGATCCAGGTCCTTCCATTCCTCTGTCTGAATATCTTTTCTACCTATCCTCTTTCCTAGGGTTATGTAGCTCTCAAGAGAGTACCTGGCAAGCCTTACGTAAAGGTCTTCGTCCTTTCGTCTTTCATCAAGGGCCTTCTTTTTATTTTCTCTCCACTTTTCAAGGAAGTGCCTCGTTTCATCCTCACCCTTCACCTCAAAGGTGCAGATACCGTAGCCAACTCCAAAGGTTGCCTCGTGGGAGAGCTTCTTTGCCGTAACTGCCATGCCATCCAGGGCTCCCGCCATCATGACAAAAGATCTGTGACCGCACTCAGCTGCTTTTTCGCAGAATACTTCATCGAAGTCAAGGAGCCTGTCAAACTCTCCGCTTCCGCAAACCTCCATTATTCTCTCATCGTACTCAGGGCCCTCCTTGGCAAAGCCGTAAGGACCATCCTCTTTCATCTTGTGAGAAAGGTCTCCGCTGGCCACATACACAGCCCTTACGCCGGTTTTCTCTACTGCCTCTTTAATGATCTGTCCCATTTCGTAGTGCATTGGAAGTGACAGCCCTGAAAGTCCGATCCTGACTATTTTAAAGTTGTCATACTTTTCTTTTATGTAGTAGAGCGGGATAAGGGTTCCGTGGTCCAGCTCAGGGTCTCTCTCTCCCATGGTTCCAGCCGGGAACCCCTGTATCTCCATGCTCTTTATGTCGTCATTTTCCTGACCATAGGAGTCTGAAATGGCGCAAATCTCTTCCACAAGGTCAGTGTCATACTCCACGTCAAAACGAACCTGAGGTGCCCTGAAACGCCCCATGTCACCATGGGCAAATTTACCTGGAGAAATATGGAAATAGTCAGCATACATGATGCTGTGGGGGCTTGAGATGATGATGGTCTCCGGCTTTAGCGCCGCAATCTCATCTGCCACCTGCCTATAGGCCCTGGTTGTAGCTTCAATCTGTTTCTCTTCGCCTCTTCCCACCTCTGGAAGCATAATGGGCGGGTGTGGCACCATAAAAGCTCCTACTATTGGCATAGTTCTCCTCCTTTGCCAGCACTGATTCAGTTAACAAGTCTCTTCATATCTTCAGGAAAATCCGCATCAAACTTAAGCTCTTTACCCGTTATTGGCTGAATAAACTCAAGATGGGCAGCGTGAAGGGCGGCTCTTGTCATCCCATGGCTGTCCTTTATCTCTTTTCCATACAGGTTATCCCCAAGCAGCGGATGCCCAATATATGACATGTGCACCCTTATCTGATGGGTTCTTCCAGTATCCAGATGAAGCCTTACAAGGCTGTAGCCATCAAACTCTTTTTCCACCTGATAGTGGGTTATGGCTTCCTTCCCCTCTGGCATGACCTTTCGGATCATCCGAACTCCTTCTTCCTGTCCTATAGGGGCATCTATGGTTCCCTGTTTTTTATCAAGGATTCCGTCCACAAGGGCCAGGTACTCTTTTCTCCGGGACATATTGTCCTTCTGGTCAGACAAAAGAGCTGCTGCATGCCTGTTCTTTGCAAATATAAGAAGTCCCGACGTCTCCCTGTCAAGCCTTCCAATGGTCCTTACAATGTGGTCCTGCCCGGTTTTCTTGTAGTACCCGGCAAGGGCGTTGGACAAAGAATCCAGGTGGTGGGCGTAGGATGGGTGAACCACCTTATCTCCCGGCTTATTTACCAACACCAGGTCCTCGTCCTCGTAAGCAATGTCTATTTCTTCGTCAGAAGGGATCACATCCCCGCTGTTGTCCATATCTTCGTAGATCTTGATCTTTAGTGTATCTCCGGCCCTTAAGATATCCTTTAGCCATATGGGACTGTAGGCCACATCATCAGCTCTTTTGACCATTACTCCGTCCTCAAACTGCTTGCATCTTGAGATTTCCCGGGATGAGAAAAAGAGCCTCTCAGACATGATCTCTCTTGCAGAGCATCCGTCCTCTATAGGCTCAATCTTTCTTTTGATCTCTCTTATGCTATAAGTAGTCCTGGTTGTCTTGTAATCCAAGCGGTTCTCCTCCAAATGAAACCTCAGATTGCACTATCATCTCGCTTAAGGCTCCGTCCTCAATGTCCAGAACCCAAGCCAGCATAGTGATGTTGTGCGCATGCTCTTCCACGGTGAATTTTGGACATGTAAGGTATGCGTCGATCTCATCATTAAGCTTTTTTCTGATATCTTCTTCTGATCTCATATTGGCTCTCCTTGATGTTTTTATCCGACCTGCTCCCGGATCCAGTCCCAGTCAGGGCTCCGGTGATAGTTATCTCCTGGCAGCTTGCAGTCTTCGTTCCATGGTCTGTTAAAGAGCATGACCTTTAAATCTGGCAGATGGTCAAAGAATTTAAATGCCATGGGCGAATCCTCTATAGCCACATCAAACTTCATCTTGTAGTAGTCCTCAAGTTCAAGGTTATAAGTGCTGTCCTTATAGAAAAAATCTCGTCCATATTTATTTAAAAAGAAAAGCTGTACCCTGGAAAGGCCATGATCATCAAGCCATTTCCTGGAGGTTTCATAGGTCGAGTAGGGCCGACCTGTGATTATGAATACCTCTTTTCCCTGATCGATCCATTCATTTATGACCCGGCTGGCTCCCGGAGTCTCCTCATATCCAAGGATCACCTCAGGTTTGTGTCCCTCATGCATGAACTCCTCGTACTGCTCATCTGTAAGATCAAAGGACTCCTGCAGGTTAAAGCTACGGATGCTCTCATAGGGAACATCCTTGCCGTAGAGACGTTTTCCGATCTCGCAAAAAGACCTTGCTGTCTCACAAAGGCAATCGTCAAAATCTATATATATCTTCATGTCGCACCTCAGCGTAATTTATAAGCCTGTCCGCCTACCACAATATAAGTATTGCCATCAGTACCATAAACGGTGAGGATCTTACATTCATTTGTTGAATATGATGAAAAGAACTTGCAGTTATTCATCTCAACTCTGCTGTCCGCAGTTGTTCCCACACTGTACAGAACTGAGCTAACCACAAAGCAACATCTGTCGGTAGAAGGATCCCAGTCAAGGTCATATGTGGTATAAGCTGCACCACCTTCAAGCTCAAATACCAGAACCGGCTCTTTACCCTCTTCAACATAGTAAATATTATTGCCGTCTCTTACCCAGACTTTTGTAAGATCGTCATTGCAGGTAATATCAGTCGTTGTTCTCTCACACTCATAGACCGGCGTTCTGTTTATATCCTTGCCGTCATAAACAAGCTTTACATATTCTCCATCAATTTTACAGATACAGGCTGGACCTTCAGGAGTTACACAGGTTTCATAAGAGTAAATCTTACTTAGGCCTTTGCTCATTTCCACTACTTCCGGTGTATTGCCGGAAAGTGCATAACATTTATAATCAGCCTCGATCATCACAGCATCAGCAAAACTGTCCGTATCAAGGACATAATCTTCCATGTAGATATCCTGTTGCTGAGCTGCCACACATCCAAGTTTGATCCTGGCTTCATCCTCTTTAAGCAGTGTAACAGGCTTTTTATCTCCTGCCCTGTAGTACTTGACGCTGCCTTTTTTGTCCTGATACAGGATCTGCTTGCATTCCCTGTCTAAATAGTCATGCCTGTAATTCTTGGTTCCAAGATCAGTGATCTTGCCCTGATGAATGCAGTGGTATTCAGTATCTTTGTCATAAGAACTGTAAAAAATAGTCTCGCCATCGTTGGATACAGTTATGATGCTGTTGCAGTCATCGGTTTCATATTTCGTTTCCGGAATATCAATCCCCTGGACAAAGATCGTGGTTTTATCGCTGTAAAAGGAGTAAACTAAAGTCCTTCCGTCAGGAGAAATGCAGACACTTCTAAAAGTGGCCGGAGTCTTAGCTATCAAATAGTCATCGCCTTTATCGATGTCACGGATATAAACAGCCTGACCACTGCCTTCCTGATCCAGGTGAAAGAAATACTTTCCGTCAAAGCTCATTCCAGCGAGCCTACAGGTGTTAGAGATCTCTGTAGTATTGAGGTCTGCGTCAATATACACGCACTTATCATCTTCTACAAGAACAGCCCTGGATCCATCAATGCTTTTTGTAAGCCTTACATCATTTCCCTTTTCGCCTCTGAAATCTGTGAGCATTTTCCCATCAGAATTAAAGATATATCCACCTTTCTGGTAGATTACCGGGCTATCGTAAGTTCTTTTCACAGATCCGGTATATGAG
Organism: uncultured Butyrivibrio sp.; assembly: GCA_947167765.1. Lineage (GTDB taxonomy): Bacteria > Bacillota > Clostridia > Lachnospirales > Lachnospiraceae > Butyrivibrio. The sequence goes on from CAMVJI010000049.1 coordinate 8,938, forward strand.
AATTCGGAAGGTTCTTTCTTTGGCTCTTCCTTCTCTTTCTCTGGAATTTCAAAGTCCTTGATAAGCTGCTGTGTTATAGGATTTGTATAGTTATCAAACTCTGTCTTAACCTTGGGACTTACGTGGGTTATGAACTTATATCCCCCCACCAGTGATACTGTCATAACAAGCGCCATTCCTGTGACAATAAGGGCGCCTTTGGTACTATTTTTCATCTAAAAACATCGCTCCACACACAAAATTTACTACCTGCACAAAAAATACCTACAACAGGTAGTATTGTAGGTATTTTATTGCGACTTGGCATATTTTGCAAATTACATGGCTTATTTCTCCACTGTAACCACATCTGTAAGTATATAATGGAACAGCGGATATGATGTATTCTCGTTTTCTATATATCCCTGACTTAGGTCATAGGTATCACTAGGATCCTCAGGATTAACCCCCACAAGATTTCCCTTATAAACAAAATCAACGTTGCCTCGTTTGAACTGCTCAATGGCCTTATCCATGGCCTCCTGTGTTCCAGGAGCAGCAACCTGATGGTTTAGCTCTTCCACTTCTACCCAGCCCTGCTCATAGCCGGCACAGGCATCAGTACCATGAATATTGCCTGAAATCCTGGACTCTATAGTTTTGTTTGAAAAGACAGCGTCCACAGCTCCAAGTATATATGGCTCCCAGCATATCCTTGAAGTTATAAGGCTTGTTGCAGGTGCAACTTCAGACATACTCTGGTTATAACCTACAAAGTACAGTGGTCTTTCCTCAGTGGTCTCCTCTTCGCAGGTTATTGCGGGGCCAATGGTATCGGTGTGCTGTGATATGATCACGCACCCCTCTTCAACGAGCTTTTGAGCCGCTTTCTTTTCCTGGGCATAACTACTCCAGGTATTGGTATAGCTAACCTTCATTGTGGCCTCTGGCACAATGGATCTTACTCCCAGAATAAACGCTGTGTATCCTGAGATGACCTCAGATGTTGGGAACGCTGCCACAAAGCCCACCAGAGCCTGATCTGCAGATATTATTCCCTCATCTATCATCTGTTTTATCTTCATGCCTGCGGCGATTCCGCTTACATAACGGCCCTGATAAGCTTCACCCTTAAAGGTGTGGTAGTTTTCCGGAACCGTCTTCCCATACATATCCATGTAAGATGTCTGGCAGAACTGGATATTTGGATACTCCGGAGCAAGCTTGACTACAAGCTCGCTGTAGCCGTTAAAGAATATGATATCGCAGCCCTGATCTGCCAGTTCCCTTAAAGGTTCTTCCATCTCCTCATCAAGGACATTGCTGCTGGTCAAAATAGTTATCTTCTCCCCATACTCTTTTTCAAGGGCGTCCTTGGCCAGTGAAAAGTTGTAAGTATATGGTGTACTCTCGTCGTTATCGTAGATAAATCCAATTGTCAGATGGTCTCTTTTACCAGTGATATTAAAGAACTTAAAGCATCCTAAAAAGATGGCCAGCAAACTCAAACAGGTCAGGAAAGTTGCTATGTATACTCGTTTCATACCTCTGCTCCTTTCTCTTCCTTAGTCTCTGAAGAAGAATCCTTGGATTCGTTTTTCATCTCCGCTTCCTGGATCTTTTTATCCTCCTCAACACGGCGCTTTAGCTCTTCTGACTGCTCTTCGCCGGCCTGCTGGATCTCAGCTCTCTTCTGAGCATAGATTGCATCCAGATCGATAACTTTTTTATCAAGGAGCCTGAAGAATGCATCCAAAGCGGCAGGATCAAACTGAGTTCCTCGTCCCCTTAGCATCTCCGTCATAACATAGGCGGTATCCATATGATTTCGATATACACGGTTTGAAGTCATGGCGTCAAAGGCATCTGCCACACCGATGATCCTGCCAAACAGCGGGATCTCTTCTCCCTTAAGTCCGTCAGGATAGCCTTTTCCGTCATATCTTTCGTGGTGATATCTGGTTCCTTCCTCTACGTGTTCAACAAGGGTAAAGTCCTTAAGGATCTCAGCACCCTTTACAACATGAGATTTCATCTTTGCATACTCGTCATCCGTAAGACGGCCAACCTTATTAAGAACACTGTCAGGAACGGCTATCTTACCGATATCATGCATCTGTGCCGCCTTTTTAAGGTTGGAAAGCATCCTGTCTTTTTCCCACCATTTAAAGATATGCATTTCCTGAGCGATCAGCACCGAATACTCAGCAACCCTAAGAGAATGCTGGTGAGTACGTACGTCCTTGGCATCGACGGCGTTCGCTATAGCCATGACTGTTTCGTTGGCCATATTGATCTTGATCTGCTGCTGATTTATCTGTCTTTGTACAACAAGCCATGTAAACCAGAATATGATAAGGCTCATGATCGTCAGCATATAGAAAAAGAAATATGGCTTCTCGTAAAATTCGCCTTCTTTTACCAGTTCAAAGGTTCTCTCCTCCAAAACCTTATCTCCTGCACTGTCTAAGATCGCAAGGTGGAAGGTGTAGGTTCCTGCTGGCAGATTTACATAAATGATGTTGTTAAGGCTGTTCTGAGGAACAATGGTCCACTGTGTGTCGTATCCTTCAAGGAAGTAGCCTACATTTGGCTCCTGGATCGTGTAGTTTAATATCTCAGGTCCAAGTTCAACACGGCTGATGCCCTGTCCTACAGTAATAGCACCCTTTCTAAGCGGTGGCTGCAATACGCCATCAAGCTTTACGGATGCCAGCTGCATACGGTAAGAACGCACATCACTGTTGTATTTTTCAACATCTATCATGTATACGCCGGTGTCGCAGGGAAGAAGCAACTCCCCGGCCTCGTCGTAATAGTTCCAGGAATTGGCTGTAAGAGATGTTCCAAGACCTCTTCTTGCATCAAGAAGTTCCCAGGCGATCTCGCCTCCAGCTACTAGCTCATCTCGCTCTACCACGTAAATTCCGGCACTGGACATAACAAACAGAGTATCCTCATCCTTTACCCAGATGTCGTAGTTGTTGAAATACGGGAACTTTTCAAAAACCCTTATGGTCTGATCTGGCTCTAAATAACACAAGCTGTTACTGGTAACCAAAAATACGCCCTCTGACTTGGGATCCTTGATAGTTCTAAGGATTACGCCGCTGCTAAGGCCGTCGTCTCTGGTTATCATGTCTACAACCTGACCGTCCTTTAAAACTGCAATGCCATCGCCGTCTGTACCAGCTAAGATGGTTCCGTCTTTTCTTTCTGTCAAAGTCAGGATCATGGAGTTTATAAGACCATCCTGGAGGCCAATTGTCTTGGTGATCTTGTGATCTTTTATGTAGCTTATTCCAGTGTCACCTGCCGCAAGAATGGTCCCATCTGAAAGGCCTGTAACAACACGGGCCTTATTGCCAAAGCTACCGGCATCGGCATTATATTCCCACTCTTTACCATCTGCAGTGTATTCCATAAGTCCATTTCCGTAAGTACATACCCACAGATGGTTCTGTCTGTCCACATACAGGCAACGGATTCGCTTGCCATCAAGCTTTTGTGTAAGTTCATTTTCTATCTGGTTGTGGCATGCCCTGTCAACCACATCAAGGCCGCTATCTGTACCGATGTAGTAATTGCCCTCCCAGAGCACAATGGCATTTACAACCTTTCGCTCCATTCCAATAGAGCCGTAGATATCCTTGAAAGGAGATTTTGCCAGCCTCAGTAGTCCCAGTCTTGAAGATGTGAACCACAGATTTCCCTGATAATCACATAGCATGTTGTCAATTGAGTTATTGAACTCATTGGTATTTAAACTGTGATAACCGCTCTTATTTACATAGGAAACACCGCTGTCTGATGATATGAACAGCGTTCCGTCATTTATGTAGCTGATATTGTTTATATGAGATACATTGCTGCAGTTCATGACGCCAACCTTTTTAAACTTATCCGAAGAAACGTCATAACTGTAAATGTGGTCAGTAGAAGTACCAACCATCAGTATTCCTGTAGGAGCAAAGGTACAGGAGTTAAAAAGCTCCTCCTCACTAGGAAGCTTTAATGTATCCAGTATCTCGCCGCCCTTCATAAGGAACAGTTGTCCATCTGAAGTAATGGTTGCTACATGGTCTTTTTTATCTGCACAGATACTTTCTGTGTAATTCACTTCATTAAGGGTATTGATGGCTTTTAAGCCATTGTTCATCATGATGATCTGCATACTGCTGGTTGTTCCAACATAGTAATATCCATCAGATGCCCTGGTGATACACCTTACAGAGTTGGAAGGCAGTCCATCTGACTGATCCATCACATTTACCAGCTTTTCCCTGATGACAATCGAAAGACCGTTATCATTGGTTCCGATCCACAGACGGCCCTCTTCATCTACATACAGGCAGTTTACGTTCTTTACAGAATCATATTTATCAACCCATCTGAATTCTCTTCCGTTGTAGCGATAAAGTCCCGCATAGGTACCTATCCACAAAACACCGTCATTGGTCTGGGTGATGTCATTGGCTTCTCCGCAGGGAAGACCATTGTTACTGCTGTAGATGCTCTGAACATAATCGTTATAATCTTCGCTTTCGTCAGTTGCGCCTGTTGAAGCTTTTGAAGTAACAGGAAGAGCCATGCTAAGTCCAAAGGTAAGAAGCAGCATGATAGCTGCCCTTGCAGTATTTCCCTGGAGCTTTTTCTTTTCGCTGCTCTCGTGGCTGTTCCAGCGCTTTACTCTGACAAGCAGGTACAACGCCAGCACTGTAAGCAGTTTATCCGCAAATTCAATGGAAAGCTGTCCTAGTACAGCGCAGACAAACATAGGCCAGTTTCTCTCAAGCAGATAATCAATTACGCCATTTCCCCATTTGTTTCCGATATAACCGTTATCAAAAATGAAATTAACTGGAACAGACACAACAAGTGCCGTCAGCATACAAAGTGTGGCGGTCCTCATAAAACCAAAGAACCGGTCAAACCATCGCTGACGTGCAGCTATACCTATGACTATTCCAAGCGCAATACTTGTAATGGAATACGCCGCTGACAGGCGGCTGATAACGCAATATGCCAGGTTACCTGTAACGCCAACTAAGGCGCCGCAAACTGGTCCGCCAAAGAAGGCCGCCAGTGCCGTACCAAAAGAATCCATCCATAATGGCAACCCTAGCCATACGGCAAAGAATCTTCCCCCCACGTTCAGGCACACACATATTGCAGTAAATAGAACGATCTGCCAGGTTTTCTTATCTTTCATACGTCTCATCCCCTCATAAATAAGCCGGATCCCTGAATCATTACTCACGCAATTATGTTTATCAATAATCATATTGTAGTATTTTTATTGCAAGAATAAAAGACCTAGCAACTTTTGAAAAGAAATTGCCTACAAATGATTGGCAGACACTGCGCCAAGGCTCTATTATGATTATGAGAAAAAATATCTTTTCAGAAGGGAGACAGGTATGAAGATATATAATGTAAGCGATCCTGAGTTCACAAACTACGGCAGGATCATCGAGGGTTACGAAGAAGAAAAGAAGGCTATTGCACAGGCACTTAAGGACAAGACTCCTATTCCAGAGGGAACAGACTACGTTGCTGAGGAGCCAGCTCTTCAGTCTCTTGATGCAGCAGCATCCATCACAAACAGTCTCTTTGGGGGATCTGATATGCAGTTTGGATGGTGCAACGGACACAATACCAAGCTCAACTGCCTTGAGTATCACCGTTCATCTGAGATCAATCTTGGCTCAACTGACTTTATTCTCCTTCTTGCTAAGAGAGAAGAGATCGTTGACTACAAGATCGACTCCAGCAAGGTTAAGGCTTTCCTATGCCCTGCAGGCACAATGATCGAGGTTTACGCTACAGCCCTTCACTATGCACCTTGCCAGGCTCACAAGGATTCTGGATTCCAGGTTCTTGTAGGTCTTCCTAAGGGCACAAACGTAGGCAAGCCTTCATTTGAAGCTAAAAACCAGGAAGACCGCATGCTCACAGCAACAAACAAGTGGCTCCTTGCTCACGCTGAGGCAAACGAAGCTAAGGACGGCGCTTGGGTTGGAATTACTGGCAAAAATATCGATATCGCAGCTGACCTTGCTTGATCTTGATAAGCAATAAGCTTATCCATGGCTGCTTTTTGAATTATAAGTCTGATCTGATGAATCTCAATAGCCTTTCGCGGCATATCCTCGCAGACCGCACCAAGACACGGGGACGGTTCTTTTGTCTTATTCTGTGCGGCCTGCTGCGGTATTCCACGTTGCTATTGACATTCATCCGGTCAGACTTTTTTAGTGATCAAGCGGCCATGGATAGGGTGTTGTAGGCAGTGAATTGGAT
>CAMVJI010000050.1 GCA_947167765.1 uncultured Butyrivibrio sp.
TTCCATCATACTTGCCAATGTACTCACGCTTATGATCAGCCTGCTGCTTTTCTGCATTCCAGAATGGGTGATCAATATATGCGTAACCGTTCTGAATGCGGACTTTATCAGTGATCCAGGGCTCATTTATCTTGATTTCCATAACTCACCTCCTTGGTATAATTATACCAAGGAATTAGCGGAATATCAAGTGAAAAGTGTGTTTTTGATACAATATTTTGTGCTCACAAAGCCAGTAAAATCAAGGATTTGCGGTCATAACTGTTAATCATTTATACCAGAGCCTTGGTATAATTTCGCAGGATTGCAGGCTTAAAGATTTGTTATTGCCTTAGCTCTTAGGATTATAAAAACAAAAACTCTTCAGCATAAACACAGAATGATTAGTACAGGATATCTTTGGGATCAGATAATCACATAAAATAGAGTAAAGATTATAATTTGTAAAACTCTGCCATCTTGATACGTTCCGTTGCCGGGAAAGTGACTACCAACTTCTCTAGACACACTGATTATCACTTCAAAAAAGATTTTTCATTTTAATCTTTTATCATTTCGAACTCTTGCCACAAATAAACCCTATTATAGTAGTAATTCCAGAACTGAGTATTGTCCATATCTGCATTTCACGACTAATAATCCACACAATAGCGCCAACAACAATAAGAGTCAGGCATATTAAGAAAGCCATACTAAGCGAGACTATTTCTTTATCTGCTCCCCATAGCCTCTCAAATATCCCAGAAGATTTACTGACCTTATCAATAACTGTATGCTTATCCTCAACTGATAAATTACAAAACGCTTCAGAAGCGATAAGCTCTGTTAAATTCCTATTCTGCTCCAATTGAGTATTAGTTGTTCCCATTAGAGTCCTCCTCGCCTATAAGAAATGTGTACTCTAGTTTTCGAGTACTTGCTGCTGCTTTTGATGCAAAAAAAGACAAAGCCAAATCTTTGTTATCAACAATCGCAATCCTAATTGGAGACGTTGTCCCCGTCCCCAAATCTTCAAAGTTTACACATTCCAGAATCATGCGCGACTCACCTTCCTTCCTTAATTCAAGTCTGCTCCCCTGATTACTTTCTGAAACAAAAAAGAACTCAATATCAAATGAAAACTCTTTCACGCAAACACTCACAATCACCTTGTCAGAATTAACTAATATCTGTCCACTAGAAATAACTCGAAATTCATTTACTAGTATCTTTTTTACAATATCATTTTCCATAGATGATTCCTCCTTAAAAATGTTCATGTTTTATACACCCTTAGTCCCCCAAAAAATCATTTCAGCAAATAGTACTGGTCCACCATTTTTATAAGATTTAACAGATCTGCATCTCTGAATCTTTTTAAAATATCATCTCTTCCCAGGAAAACAATCTTGTACTTAACGGTGGAATTTGCTCTTACATTTAATAGCTTCAATGCATCATCTGTGAATCCGCCAAGCGACCACAATTCGAAGACCTGTTTATCTGCATTCTCCCTCCCTGATCCAAGAAGCCATTCTCTTATATTAGGGATATTTTTCCCCAGCCAAATTTCAACAAAATCTTTTTCTATAGGACTTTTGGTTGCCTTACACTCGACAATCATGGTCTGCCCATCTTTATTCACCAAAACATCTATTTCATTCTTGCGTGCTTCCGAAGTTTCGATGTGCTTGTTCATTGTGAAAAAGAAACTTCCAACCCGTGAATAATAGTATGCAACCATAATTTCAAACAGATCACCCACAATGCCATTAAATCTACCTTCTGTTTTTACAATTTGATTCAGCAACTTGTCTATCTTATCGGGATTTTTCGCAAGTATCGCTGCAGAATTAGAAAAGGATTCCAAAATATCTTTTAGCACCTCTGTATATTTAGGCTCGAAAAAATTGCTCAATGTAGCAACAACCACTTTATTCTGCTTTAATTCCTGCAGTGTCTCCATATCTGCTGACTCCAGTAATAAAACTGGCATAAATCTTCTGATTCTTTTATGAGCTCGAAGTATATGCACCTTTTCCAAAAAGAATTGTACTGATTCTTTATTGGCCTTACTTCCATATACCACATCCGCAACTATAAACCCATTCTTTCGGTTATCGACATCATACATTGGAAGAACATAAGACGGGGCGGTATATGCCCACTGAAACCCACCAAATTCAGCCTTTTCTGAAAAGACAGCGCCAGAACCAAAGCTAGAGAGATTATTTTTCGCAGCCCAATCCTTAAAATCATTAGCAATTATCCTCTTTATCGCTTCAAGACCTCTTGAACGAGCATAATTATTTGAAAAACTAGGGATCCATTTGGTCAGTCCCCACGTCTCCTCATCAACCTCCTCAATGATGTCGCACTCTATCAAATCAGATATTACTCTATCAATTCTCTTGTGTCCCTTTACGTTCTTTACAGGCGCCGCAACTAGCGAAGGTAGCATCGCCTTGCTGACAAATCCACTCTGGGCATAGAACGCCTGAATACATATCCAGTTTACCTGCGAAGAATCTTTAATAGCCCGGAACAGTGAATTGTGGTATTTATCACTCTGATATTGTTCTTCCAGATATATAAATTTCTGGTTACTATCAAATGAAACCTTGAACTGTTTCTGAACTGGGCTCTTAGCTCTGGAAATCATCTTCCTAGCAGTATTGTTTGAAACAGAATACTCCTCTTCTATTCTCCTAGCCAATTCTCCCGATAGCATAGGCCCATGTTTTTTTAAAATACTAACAACTTTGTCATACATATCCGCCCCATGTCACACTGCGCTATTTATAATATATAATATATACTATCCCCATTTCGCATATTATATAAAAAAATATGCATCAATACTGGTGATATTCTATCACATTGCATACAAAATGTCACACTACTTTTTAACTAACTAAATAGAAAGAGAAGCATCACGCCCCCTCTTTCTATCTCAGCTTTTTAAGATTATACAAATCCAACAAACTCTTTAGCTTAAACCTCAGAACATACTTCTGGGCAAATCTGATCACAGGATTACTTGCATAGGACTGGCAGACATCAAATGAATTGCCGTAATCAGCCAGCTCTTTTCTGGTGGCTTCTATCTCTGTATGGTATAGTCTATACAGGATATCCTTGGTCTTGTTTAAGTGGGTTTCTGAACGGATAATGATGTAGTCAGGGCTAATATAGCGCATGGACTGGTAGTGATAGAAATCTACCGGGAATTATCTGCCAGTCTTTTTCTCTTTCAGTATCGGAGCGAGACCAAGCTTTTTACCTATGCACTCATACTGGGCAATGTCCCAGGGGGGCTACGCTACCAAGGTTCTGAAGCTCGTATACCCCATTAAAGAGCCCAGGGAACTTCAAGAGGTACTTATGGTCCCCCATTATGTCTGGCTCATAAATGTGATGGCACCACTCAAAGCATCTTTCCTCCCACCATCTAAGCGCCTGTCTGTAGTTTTCTGAGTTATCAAAATAGTTGAATTCCACGCAGTATTTGCCGTTCCTGTCAAGGTAATGTATGCCCTTTGCGGTATCAGGGAATCTGTGGGGAGTTATGACCACATTGGCGCTTGCAGCCTCAATCTCATATGCAAGGACTGGGTATATAGCCTTCAGATCCTCTTTTTCAGGGCAACAACATGCGGAAAGTCCGTGGTAGTAAGAACTTCATAAGCCTTGTCATCAAAGGAATAAATGTATAGTTTTAATTCTTCTGTAACCCTGCATATGGACCCGTGAAGTGCCAGGCCCTTGTCCAGTAATTGCTGTCAAATAGTGTGCAAAAACCATAATGTATCCTCTGTTAGTTTATGTATCAGCGCGTGACTTGTTCTAAAGCGTCACTGTAATCCGCATAGTTTTCGTAAACAAATATGGTGGTATCACTATCAGAATAGACAATATGCTCCTCATCCCTAAACAGTGGTGTCCATGCAAAATAATCTGGCTCGTCGGTAGTTTTTGCATATGTCACAATGAAGAATGGTTCCTCAGAAGAAATTGGCTCTTTATGAGATACGTGCTGTAGCCAGCTGTTTTTTCATCCATCCCCAAGGTTGTGAATTCATGGTCATCTACCGCCCACACCTCTTTTTCTCTATTAATCAGTTCAGTGATACAGTTGCCTATCCAAAATGGCGCATAGCCCTTATCTGGAAGTTCCTCAAGGACATCTTTTGTCGCTGCCAGAGGTTTTCCCTGAGGCATAAAATCCAGTTTTCCATCGTAGGGGTTCTTAAGCGTCACATGAGAAACCAAAAGGAAAGTAATTGCTACGTAGCAGAATAGATATGGTGAAACCCTATTTAGTTTCTCATTGTTCAGAGCTTGCACCGCCATAACCGGAAGCGGATACAATAGTGGCATTATCGGGATCCAGTAAGTTACCAGATAATCCCCCATACAGCAGGAAAACACAAAGCCATCAAACAGGGTAACTGTTAAAGCAAACACCAGATATAAACCGCCCCCGTCATCAGCCTCACGCAGCTTGGAACAGTTTATTGTCACTCCCGTCAGCAGCAATACTATAAAACTACAGGCAAGGAAGTTCACCACTCCATATACTCCCATGAACTGCACATCATTAAAGCATAGTCCATAGCTAACCAGCAGATCACTGATCACCGCAGCGAAGTTGTTGATCGACAGCTCTTCCCACTTAAATGAAGACTGGTTTAAAAATGAGTATGAGCGTGCCAGTACTACATTGTTGATCAGGACGCCTATCAGATTTCCTGCGAATGCAATAACTGCTACTTGCAACAATCTTAACTTATGTTCTCTGTCCGTAAAGTACCTGGCCACTGTATCTATCATTCCCACCAGTACTGCAGGGATATAGCAGTCCAGAGCCTGACAAACACCGCCAAGTCCTGCAATAAGAGCCAGTACAAACAAATCTAGCATGCACAGATAAGTTGTCTTTGTTTTCTTGTTCCTGTAAATGAATCCCAAGCTGATGCAGCAAAGCAGGCTGAGTATCAAGCTTTCGTTGACAGTCTCAACAGATCTGATGCCGAAGCTGCTGAAGCAGCCAGAAATACTGCAGGTTCTGGTGATGATGGCGATGGTGGCGGTGGAGGAGGTGCAGTAACTGTCTTAGGCGGGGAATCGACCTCTGGAGGCTACACCTATACTTCCTCTAACAACCAAAGTGGTTCTACTAACGGTCAAAACTGGAGTCCAAACAATCCATAAGGAGACTTTTGTGCATAAATCAAGCATTCGAAAGCTACTATTTATAATAATCCTTCCTCTTCTCTTTACTGTTGTGGCCTTTCTTGGTGCATTCAACCGTCTTGATAAGTGGATTCAGGATGACATTCTACTCCGTCCCCAGGCTCTTACTGGGGACGTGATTGTTATTGGCATAGACGACGATTCTCTTGAGCGCCTAGGCCCCTACAACACCTGGGACCGAAATGTTATGGCTACGGCTCTTTGGAGTTTATCTGCTGATTCTCAAAACCTTCCTGCAGTTGTCGCTATCGACGCGCTATATTCTGGTGAATCAGACCCAATTGCCGACAACAATCTCACTGAAGCTGTAAAATCCCTTTTTATTCTTGTCTTTACTCATTCTTCCCCCTACATCATAAAGCCATAGCGACACATATGTTATAAAGGTCCAATGCCGCTATCAATTTATTTTTCCCTATAAATTCGATTCATTGTTAAAGCCATAATATCCTAAATTGACATATCTTTTGCCCCCGCGTTTGTCACATGGGCTTGTATGCATGTCAACTAACTGTTTTTCCGAATCTGTTAACTCTAGCAATTGATTCTTACTAATATTTGGCACCAATTTTACTAATTCTGTTAAAAGACTCCTTATATCTTGCTGTGCTTCAACAAGTCCTCCGTACGTTGTATCTTCCATGAATCCGTGTTCATGTGCACTAATAATCATATCAAAGAACTGGTTCTGTTGTATTCCAACTATTATGCCAACAAGTTCCGGTGAACAGTTAGCGAAACTATGAGAGTGGGATAAAACAAATTAAAATATGATAAATTACGATAGATTACTACGAAATACGACGCTATACGATGCTATACGATGAACTACGATAAATTACGACACATCACGATGTTGTACGATAAGTTACGATAAAATTCATACTTTCTGAAAGAGATGTGGTTGACAATTAGTGAGCATGATGCAACAATAAGATTAACCAATTGGTTAAATTCCTTGCTGAGGGATGGTGATCTTATTGAAAGTAACATATGCGAATAATAAAGTGGAGAAATACTTCACTGATTATTCGAAAATGCAGAAGAAAATCCCTTTTGAATGGGTTCGTTCGATAAAGAAATTAATGAATTATTTGATAGCAGCTGATAATTTTGGTATTTTCTTATCTTTGGGATTAGGTAAGCCAGAACAGTTATCTGGGTACCAGCAGATTACATACTCGCTCCATGTAACTGCTAATGTCCGATTGATCATTGAATTAAATGCGACACAGGATACTGTAAAGATTTGTGAAGAAATTGTAGTAGAAGGGGTAAGTGACTATCATGGCGACAAGAATAACTGGTATATCCCGTGATCTTATTATTCATCCGGGAGAAACAATAGGTGATATCTTAATCGAGAGAGGCATAACTCAGTCAGAATTGGCTGCCAGGACCGGAGTAACTCCTGCCTATGTATGTAATGTAATCTCAGGAAAGAAAAATATCTCTGCCAAATTTGCCTTTGCTTTGGAGTACGCATTAGGCGTATCCAAGTCTTTTTGGATTAATCTTCAGGCAAATTATGATGCAGAATTATTGGAATTAAATGCTCCAGATACAATAACCGATGAAGAAAGAATTGCGAGAAATAGATTAAAAGATGTTGTTAAATATCTTAGAGAATTAGGAAAATTACCATTCAAAGAAACAATAGATGAATCAATCTTATCTCTTAGAAAAACTCTTCAGATCAGCAATATTGCTAATTTGAAAGAAATAGTACCAGAAGGTTCTCTTAGAATGTCCACCAAATCCCAAATTGACCCTTACGTTATGGGCGCTTGGATCAGACTGTGCCAAATTGCTGGAGAACAGCGAAATGTCAAATCTGAATTTGACGTTGAAAAAATTGATATTTTGGTAGAAAAAGCTAAACAAATCATGTGCGCCAGAGGTGAATCTGTCCAGAAAGCACTGACTGAATTATTTAATGATTATGGAATAGATTTTTCGATAGTAAGAAATTTTAGGGGAGCCCCAGTTCAGGGATATATTTCAAAGAAAAATGATGGCACTTATCAGATGGTTTTGACGATTAGGGGATCTTATGCCGACATTTTCTGGTTTTCACTCTTTCATGAATTAGGTCACATCGCTAATGGAGATGTGACCGGATCAGTTAGTTTTATAGATTATGATGAGAATGATGATAAAGAAATAGGTGCCAACAATTTTGCAAGTACCAGACTTATCGATCCAATCGCATATAGCCATTTTGTTAATAATGGCAACTATAGCCTTTCTGCAATTAAGAGATTTGCAGAAACTCAGAACGTTAGACCATATATCATAATTGGGCGTCTTCAGCACGAAAAGAAATTAGATTACAATCGATACAACTCGGAAAAAACAAGTTACAAATGGGCAATGAGTGCGGGTCAGGTAAAATAAACGCTCATCCTTTATTGGTTATCTCAGTTTTTTCAGATTCACCAAATCCGTCAAACTCTTCAACTTAAACCTCAGCACGTACTTCTGGGCGAAGCGGATGACTGGGTTGCTGGAGTAGGACTGGCAGACATCAAAGGTAATGCCGTAGGTTCTTAGCTCTTTTCTGATGGACTCAATCTCTGTCAGGTAAGGGCGATACAGGATGTCCTTGGTCTTTTTGGAGTGAGTCTCGGAACGGATGATGACGTAGTCAGGGCTGATGTAGCGCATGGACTGGAAGTGATAGAAGACAACAGGAAATTCCCTTCCGGTCTTTTTCTCCTTAAGTACCGGACTATAGCCACTCTTTTTACCTGTGTATTCGTACTGGGCAAGGTTCCAGGGAGCCACGCCACCTCCAATGTTCTGAAGCTCGTGGACGCCCTTAAAGAGCTCAGGGAACTTCATGAGGTACTTCTGATCCCCCATTCTGTCAGGCTCGTAGATGTGGTAGCACCACTCAAAGCACCTCTCCTTCCACCATGAAAGTGCCTGCCTGGAATTCTCTGAATTATCGAAATAGTTGAACTCCACGCAGTACCTGCCGCTCCTGTTAAGAAGGTGCCTGCCCTTAGCGTTGTCCGGAAATCTGTGGGGAGTAATCACGACGCCAGCGCCTGATGACTCTATTTCCTCTGCCAGCACTTTTGGATCCTGCATAAACCACAGGTCTGCGTCGATATAGGTGCAGTTTGGCTCGTTAAAGTTATCCAGGATATACTCGATGGTAGTCGGGGTACAGGTCCAGCTAAACTCCGCCTTGGACCTCTCTTTTTCAAGCTTCTCAAGAACAGGGTACGCGGCCTTCAGGTTCTCTTTTTTAAGTACGATAACATGGGGCAGGTTCATGGAAGTCAGAACCTCCCACGCCTTGTCATCAAAGGCATAGATATAAAGTTTAAAATCATCACAAACCCTGCAAAGGGACCTGTGAAGCGCCAGTCCCTTATCCAGGTAATTGCTGTCAAACAGTGTACAGAATACCATCACAAATACCTTCTCGTCCTATCAGTACATATCGTGACTGAAATATAAATATTCGTTATCTTCAAGGATCACATGGCCTATGAGTGTATTGCTCTAGTATACCAGTTGATGACCTTTGATCATAACCAGAATGGACATGTGAACAAACAAGTATAAGGAAAACATAGTTGTCGCATGAATTTCTTTACATGAATTTTTTCCATTACTTCATTCCGGCTGAGCCTCTGTCAAAGGAACTCCTTCATTTGAAGCTCTGAATTCTTCATAATCCGCATCCCAGTCAGCATATGAGTCATCACCAGCATGGCTTTGACTGCTATGGCTCAGGACAAGGCCGATGCCCTTATGATCGTAGTAAAGCGTAATGCAGCAGAATATGCCGTAACATATGGTGAATTCATGTATAAAGCTGGTTCATGGCGCAGTGAGCGACGTGTTGTCTTCAAGATTGAAAAACCGGCAAACCAGTTTACATTCATGTACACCTTCATTGTTACCAACATGGAGATGGAACCCTATCAGATAATCTCGTATTACTGCAATCGCGGACGAATAGAAAACTTTATTGGCGAATGCAAAGATACTAAATTTCTAACATTCAAGAAATAGTATAACATACAAAGCCTGTCAGAATCACATTCTTCCAGGCTTTGTACTTTTTTCTTTATTCCATACTTAATCTTTTATTACCTACCCAGCATCTTATTCTGTTAAATCCCATCCTAACGGGGCATAGATTTCCAAATGGCAAAATGTTGGCATTTTTAATTTATCTACATAATCTACTATTTCCAACCCACCCTTGTTGCTTTTTACTATCACAAATGTTTTCTTAAAATAGAATGCAAAAAAGGTGTCTAGATTACAACATTTCCTTCTAAAACTCATTGAAGTATTATAATCGTTTTCTAATAACCTTATTATATGATTTGCTCCTTCTTTGATGGTAAGATCAATTTCTCTATTATCAAAATAAAACCTGTATGGAATAAACAATAATAGATGCTTTTGAACCTGAAGGTTATTGAGAAACACTCTGATTTCTTTGGTTTCAATATCCCTTTCCGGCTCCTTATTTGAAGAATCGTTTATTTCTTTCAATTGATGCTCTGAATAGTCTCTTAACAGTTTATGCAGATATGGTGCAATAATTGGCTTGTATCTCCTTGATTGCCTATTAACCTTAGGAGTCGTAGTTGCTATAACGCCTGAAGCAATACATCGCTTTCCTAACGAAAAAATGCTTTTGGCTTGCATCATGGATTCACTTTCCGCAATTTTGAAATCCAACTCATATCCGTCTCCACAGCAATCACATTCCCTATGGCTTTGTTCTTTCCGATGATGATAACTCCCATTCTTAAGCTTATCTAGGAAATATTGAGAAGAATTAACCATCTCTACAAGATATGTCTCATAGCTTATCTCATCACCTTTAACAAAATTATCTATTATGAATGGAGCCGGGAGAAATTGCTCCACTAACGAGTTGTCTACATCTTTAATATTCATCCAATACTTCCTTTGCATGGTGTTTCTAGCTATGTCCTCAAAAGTCCAATAATTCTTCTTTTTTCCATTATCAATCATTGAACTCAAATTTGATCTTTTGCAGAGGATTCCCACTTAGTTCTATTAGTTTTTCTGGTCCAAGAACTATAGCTAAATTTTTAATTTTTTCTGCTCGATCTTTTTGATTAAGGCAATATATAATAACCTCAGTATGCGGATCCATAATAAACTTTTTTATAATATCTCCATCTTCTGGATCCATAGAATGACCGTAAAAATATACATGATTTGTATATGAAGAAGGTATATCTGATACCCATTTGAAATATCTTGTATCAGTTGATTTAACTATCCTTTGATAATACTTTTGGAACGGAATCAACTCCGGAATGATATCATCAGTCTGGTAATGATCATCAAATCCTAATACCAAATTACAGTCAGATGTACTATTTACTTTCTTAGCATATCCATGAACATAACAACAATCTGCCTTTACGTCATATAATCTCGCATAAGTATCCGTATAATTAAACGATAGTACGCATTCAAAACTTTTATCAGCAATATAGGGTAACTTATTTATTTCGAGCTTATTGATATAGCCATCTAGATATATTTCCAAAGCCCTATCCAGTCTGAGAAGTTCAACGTACAGTATTTCAAATAGTTCTCTATAGACATGTGAACCATCTAAATAGTTCTTTGATGCAAAGAAGGAGTTTAGTTCTGGATTAAGTATAGTTTTCACTGTCATGTCTCCGTCTTCACATTCTTGCGCTAGAGATTTCATCACAAATTTAATCTCTTTTTCAAAATTCAGCCATTTATCCCCTATCTCATTTTGCCTTCTTTGAAAATGCTCAATCCAAAAATTCAGAACTAATTGTCCTTGGAACTCATTGTATAAATCTCCTCCCAAACAATCCCCCAAAAAGTCTAACTGAGGATTACTACAGCCAGCATCTAGATAATTCATCTTCCCACCAATCCATGCAATTCTTGTCTCTTGCACAGCTTTACACATCGATAAGAATTCTGAATATTTAGTTGGCAAACCATGCGCTATGTCAAATCCGTTTCCGATTATCAAGATATTCATAGTGTTTTTTGTCCCTTCTGCCATAAATCATCATGTGATTGCATTCATTAGAGCACATCTCCCTTTGCCAGCTGATACTTCATGTATCCCATCAATTTATCTTCAATAAACACTTTAACGTGAAGTTCCTTAGCACCATTGATAGCTGGAATATTGGAGAATGCAATACCGTCTGTATCCGCATAATCTATTTCGCGGGTAACTTCCTTGTGCGACAGTATTTCATCCCTGCTCACCCAATCAAATGACACTTTAAGACTTACTTGCAGTTTGTATATATCTATAGAGTCATCACGCATTGCTGCAAATCTGGCATAATCAGCCTTGTTCTTTGTATTGGAAAACCTTATTCCAAGTGTTCCGTTACTATAGTCACAATCGGACACAAACAGGCCATTATTCTGAAACATGTCATACTTCATCGCAGACATCTTACTTTTATACTTATAAAAGGTTCTATGATTACGTTCCCACAGCAAATTACATAGTGACTGCCTCTCAGTTTCATTTCTACAGGCAATTCCTACAAGAGCATTATCTATATCATAGTAATCAGGATATACTATCTCAGCATGGCGATAAGGAATATCCTCTTTTGAAGGAATACCTCCTCCATATATCTTACAAAAATCCAGACTCTTAAACTCGTCTACTGTGCGAAGCAGTTTTGTGCCATATCCAGCCTGTCCTGCCCCAGAAAACATTGTTTTGGGATCACATAATAGTTTATTGAGATCAAACACAAGAAAAACTGGTACGGGAACATTGGCATTTTCGTCATTATCATACCTAATTCTGCTATGTTTAAATCCCTCATTATGATATTGAGTTGGAGTCAACGGCCGGAAATAAAATCTTACAAAAGAAGCTATTTCCGAGCTTGTCATATCTATTACCTGTCTGCTGGCATTATCATTTTTCATTAAATGAAGGCTATTTGCATTTAACCTGCTATACAGCCTTCCAGTCGTAAGGATACTAACTGCATTAGTAATATCTGTGAAATGATAGGCATACATAGGCCACCATTTCACACTTGAAACGCTCAAATTTTCTCTAATTATGTTACTGTACATTTGCTATACCTTCCAATGAATAAAGTCTTCCAAGTCCCTCATTAAGCTGATAACCTTCTGCTTTTTCATCAGTCAGGACTACTTTGCTAAAATAGCCAAGGGATAGCAAAAGACTATATACCATGTTCTTCCCTATATCTTTATCCTTGATTACTATCCCTCGATTTCGAATATCATCCCAAATCTCAAAGAACTGATCCTCTGAAAAATGAATCTCTTCGTTTCCATTTCTAGAAAAACTAACTCCATCTTTCCATGTCACATCAGTAATCAAGCCATTATCATCAAATGAATAAGGCACAATTGAACAATTATAGCGGATGTCATCGCACAACCCGTTAAAGGAAAGACTCTTTGCATTTTGTCTTAACCATTTCATAGTATTTGCCTGGTCCTTGTGCTCAGGAATAGCATCATTTAGCTGATTTGTGTATATATAAATATCTATTGGGAGATCCTTTAGGTATTTCTCCATCAGTATTCTTACATCATCCCAATTCAGCTCTCCGTTCCCACATCCAAGTTTCGGAAAAGCAATAGAAGTTATTCCTGATTCAGCATATATATTTGAAAATTTGATAAGTCCCTGCTCGATATATTCAAGTCTTGAGGGATTCCTCCAGTGTTCCTTAGTGGGAAATAAAAGAACCCAATGATCGGGTTCATAAGATAGCATCAGTCTGCCTATCTTCAGCCTATTCTTCTCACAAGCAATCTTATAATTATCAAACATGTCAGGATATCTTTTCTTAAACTCGAGCGCAATTCCCTTACCCATTACCCCTACGGTGTTTACCGTGTTAACTATCGTCTGAGCAGGCGTTGAGAAAATATCACCTTCCAAATATTTAATCATTCCTTATATCCCCCATCTCAATTCTTTCACCATTCGGCATAACAAATGCACATTCCAATTTACACCCAGTAACCATAGCAATGTTCTGAAGTTCTGATATGGTAAAGCTCTCTCTCTTGCATTTTTGACTGAATGCCTGAGGAGATTTGTCCAGTCTTCTCCCAATTTCAGTTATTGTTATGTCATTTTTGGCTGCTAATACCTTTAATTGTTGATCCAACCTCACAGTATCACTCTCCTATATGAAAATATCCAAGTTAATTATAAACATAATTGTTTATTTGCTCAACACATTTATTTATTATTTGACGGCGTAAATTTACTGTAGGATTTGAAAGGGTAGATATCTTACAGCGAAAGAGGCTTCCCCCCAGATGATCAGCATCCAGATGAAGCCCCTTTCTATGTGTTAGAAGATTGGTAAAGCTTAATTAGTGGTGTTACTCATTATCTACTGTATATTCATCCTCCAGTATGAATCCATCGCTGCCCTCAATACCTACACTAAACGAAACACTATCTTCACTAGAATCATTGAACTTGAACCCCACATCATAGGTTGTAGAATCGTCGCCATTACTGTCTTCGATCATCTTTTCACCTGTAGAAGCAGTAACTTCAGTACCTTCTGTGTTATGAGATGGAGTAGCACTTGTTGGACCTACATCTCCTGTAGAAATTAGTACTGAATCATTCGGTACAGATGGTGTTGTTCCGCTAAAGTCTGAAGCAGGGTAAGCATAAACAGGAATATATGCAACCCGTGCCTCATAGCTGTCATCAGATGGCTGAGTATCTGTTCCAGTATAGTCACCAGTCTTTGAGATGAGTGCATAGGTCGTAACATTTCCGGATTCAGGAGTCGAAGTCGTCACAGCATTATATGCTCCATATCCGTTAACTCCAACTGCCTCTCTAAATACAATAATATCAAATCCTCCACCAACACTTATTGTTCTAACATGTGTATAGCCCACAAGGCTTCCTGCGCTGCCAGAATCATCTGAGTCATCTAGGTCATCTGAAGAGTCTGAATCATTATTAGATGTATTGTTTGTTATCACCACAGTATTACCTGCTGCCGCCTGCTGTTTTGCTATCTCAATAGCCTTTGTAACAGCCTTATAGTCGGTGGTTCCAAGTTTCACAGCTGTTTCATATACTTCTGGAGTGATAACAATGTTATTGTCTATCATTGATCTAACAGTGATCTTTTCTTTTGCACAAGCTTCTACTGTGGTAAGTGTTCTGCCTTCCGTAAGTCCAACATTCACATAGTGAATATAGGCCTTTAGGACATCATTTTTTGCTGCTTCTTTAGCATCAGAATAGGCAGATACATATGCTGAAGGATCAAAATTTGCGTTGCATGTTCTTCCTTCATACACTCCATACTTGCAGAAGTGATCAAAAAGTGCCTTGTAGCTTCCTCCAAGGAGGTCTACAAGCTCTGGATTCTGCGCCTTATAGTATTCCACATCAAATAGCTTCTTAAGAATAGCGACTTCCTCTGCAGTTGTGGCTCTATAGGTAACCTTACTTACATCTGCAACAAGAGTAAGGTCAGATGCCTCAACCTGATTTGCTGGGATTCCATTGCCACCCATGACAACCAGACCAGCGGCTATCATAAGTCCTGTGGTAACTGCAAATAAACTTTTAAAAACCTTCTTGTACATATTGTGTTATCCTCCTTGATTAATTGTTTGAGACGTTCATCTCACTGTGATAATCATTTTCTCGTAAACGTGTCAAAAAAAGAAAGGCCACACATGTGACCTTCCCCTGCTTACCACGCATAGTTATCGCAACCATACTGCATTATTAAAAAAGATTAAAGAATATAAACCAAGAATTAAGAACGGCTGTTATTATAGACCTTAAACAGCCCCATTCTGCTCTTTGTGCCAGTTTTTGCGTAAATAGATGCAACGTGGCGTTGAAATACTCTCCTGGAAATTAAAAGATCATCTGCTATTTTTTGCCCAGCATCTTCTGTGAATAGTAATTTTC
>CAMVJI010000051.1 GCA_947167765.1 uncultured Butyrivibrio sp.
ATTGAGGTTATCCTATGGAAAAAGAAATGAACATACAGGGAAGCGAAGAGAAGATTGAAGGCAGAAATGCTGTCATTGAGGCTTATCGCTCCGGTAAAACAATAGACAAAATATATATACTTGATGGATGTCAGGATGGACCTGTTTCCACCATCAGAAGAGAGGCCAAGAAAAATGGAACTCTCATTAAGTTTGTAAGTAGGGAGCGCCTTGATCAGATGTCAGAGACAGGTAAGCACCAGGGAGTTATCGCTATTGCTGCCGCCTACAAATACTCTGAGATGGAAGATATTTTTAATCTGGCGAAGCTACGGGGCGAGGATCCATTTGTTTTTATCCTTGATAACATTGAGGATCCTCACAATCTTGGAGCCATCATAAGAACAGCCAATCTCTCCGGAGCCCATGGAGTAATAATCCCTAAGAACAGGGCGGTAGGTCTTACTGCAACAGTGGCTAAGGCTTCAGCAGGAGCTTTGAACTACACACCTGTTGTGAAGGTTACCAATATTGCCAGTACCATTGAAGCGTTAAAGGATAAGGGACTTTGGTTTGCCTGTGCAGACATGGGCGGCACCAGAATGTATGACCTTAACCTTAAGGGCCCTATCGGTCTTGTTATTGGCAATGAGGGAAGCGGAGTTTCAAGACTTGTCAGGGAGAAGTGCGATATGATCGCATCTATTCCCATGAAGGGAGATATTGATTCCCTGAATGCATCAGTAGCTGCAGGAGTTCTTGCTTTTGAGGTGGTAAGACAAAGGAGCCTTTGATGAGTGATTTAAGGTTTGACAGCATGGATGATGAACAGCTGATCCTTTTGATCCGTGATGGAGGAAGAGACGAAACTGTCGACTACATCATGAACAAGTACAAGGATCTTGTGAGGAAAAAAGCTGCATCTATGTATATTCTTGGAGCAGACAGAGATGATCTCATCCAGGAGGGCATGATAGGACTCTTTAAGGCAATAAGAGATTATGATGCAGGAAGGGATGCCAGTTTTTCCACCTTTGCGGACCTTTGCATTTCAAGGCAGATGTATTCTGCCATCAAATCTCTTTCCAGAAAAAAGCATATGCCCCTTAACAGCTATATATCCATCTATGCAAGCAGAGAAGACTCTGACCAGGGAAGTGACGTATCTCTTGAAGAGATCCTTGAATCGGATTCAAACCTTATTCCTGAACAGTATGTCCTTGATCAGGAAAACCTTAAGATCCTTGAGGAGAATATTGACAAGGATCTTAGCGAGCTTGAGAGGCAGGTTCTTGATCTGTATATAACAGGTATGAGCATAAAAAAGATCGCTGGGGTTCTGGGCAGAGATGAGAAATCAACAGACAATGCCATGCAGAGAGTAAGAGCCAAGCTCAAGAAGTATCTCAAATAAAAAATACTTGCTTTGAAGATGATTGTATGCTATATTTATATAGCTGTTGTAAAACAGTGGTAACTATTGTTGATTTTTGCAAATCACAGCGTCAGGTACGATAAGCGTACTGATGAGATATCTGTCGGAAACAGATATGATAATTTAGATATAGTGAGGTGAGAAGATATGAGACAGGACATCCAGCCAGAATTCCATCAGGCAACAGTTACTTGCAACTGCGGTAACACATTCACTGTTGGATCAACTAAGAGCGAGATCCACGTAGAAATTTGCTCAAAGTGCCATCCTTTCTACACAGGAACTCAGAAGGCTACAGCTGCTCGTGGACGTATTGATAAGTTCAACAAGAAATACGGCATGGACAACAAGTAATTCAAGGTTCATAAGTTTAGTAGAAACTTTGGAGGTTGAGGCAATAGCCTCGACCTCTTTTTTTACAATCAGAAATTGGGGAAAGCTATGAAGAAACGTAAGATAAGACACTATTCTGGAATCGGTGGACAGGCGGTTTTAGAAGGCGTTATGATGAAAAATAAAGATATGTACGCTGTTGCTGTCAGGAAGCCCGGGGGCGATATAGCAGTGGAGGTAGATGAGTACCACGGTATTGCCTATGGAAGCAAGCTCCTTAATATACCATTTGTAAGGGGAGTATTTGTCTTTATCGATTCTCTTATTTTAGGACTTAAGTCTTTAAACTATTCATCATCTTTTTACGAGGAAACTGATGAGAAGCCAAGCAAATTGGATGAGGAGATAGATAAGGTTTCAAGTGGCCATGAGGACACATTTCTTATGGTGGTCACCACCCTTATCTCTTTTGTGTTTGCAATAGCTCTTTTCATGGTGCTTCCTTATGCGCTTTCAGAGTTCATCTCCAAGTATGCAAGAAATGAGTCTATAGTTGCTATCATTGAAGGAATTCTCAGGATCCTGATATTCATAGTTTACATACTGCTGATCTCAAGGATCAAGGACATCAAAAGGCTCTTTATGTATCACGGTGCTGAGCACAAATGCATCAACTGTATTGAAAAGGGAAGACCTCTTACAGTACACAATGTTAAGCGAAGCTCAAGGCTCCATAAGAGATGTGGAAGCAGCTTTATCTTGTTTGTAATGCTTATCAGTATTATCTTGTTTTTCTTTATCAGAGTCGATTCCTATATCTGGAGAGTTGCTATAAGGATCCTTTTGATTCCTGTGATCTCAGGTATTTCTTATGAGATAATAAGACTTGCTGGCAAGACGGATTTCTTTTTAGTAAGACTTATATCTGCTCCTGGGCTGTGGCTTCAGAGGCTTACAACCAAGGAACCTGATGAGGATATGATACAGGTTGCCATCAAGTCAGTTGAGGCTGTATTTGACTGGAAGGAGTTTTTAAAAGATTCCTTTGGTTATGAAATAGACGACAGCTGGCTGGAGGATGGAGAAGAAGTTAAGGAGTGAAAAAGGCAACTTATGGATTATAAAAGTGCCTATGAATTTGGAATAAAGGAACTTGAAAAAGCCGGGATTGATGAAGCTAAGCTTGATGCCCGGCTTCTTTTAGAGCGCGTTTGTGACACTGATCACAGCGCTCTTATTGCTCATCCTGAAAGAGAGCTTACTCAAAAAGAACTTGATGAATTTAATGAATTTATTGAAAGAAGGTCAAAGAGGGAGCCTGTAGCATATATTCTCGGGCAGTGGGAGTTTATGGGGCTTACCTTTGATGTGTCAGGGGATGTGCTTATTCCAGAGCAGGACAGTGAGTTCCTTGTTGAAGAAGCTCTGCGTCACTGTGAAGATGGCATGAAGATCCTTGACCTTTGTACTGGCTCAGGCTGTATAGCTCTTAGCATACTTAACTTTACTAATGATACAAACGCAGTCGGTACTGACATATCAGCCAAAGCTCTTTTAATGGCAAGGAACAATGCAGATAAGCTGGGCCTGTCCCATAGAGCTACGTTTGAAGAAACTGACCTTTTCCCTAAGGAGGAAGAGAAGTTTGACATCATTGTTTCAAACCCTCCTTACATAGCAAGCAGTGTGATCGAAACTCTGGCTCCTGAAGTTAAGGACTTTGAGCCGAGGCTTGCTCTTGACGGGGATACAGATGGCCTTAGCTTTTACAGAAGGATAGTAGATAAGGCGCCTTCCTACTTATTTTCAAGCGGGTATCTCATCATGGAGATAGGCTATGATCAGGCTGACGCTGTAAGGGGCCTTCTTTTAGATAATGGCAGATACCATGAAATTGAAGTAGTCAAAGATTTTTCCGGCAATGACAGAGTGATCAAGGCATGTTTCTATTAGCACTGCTTCTTTTTTGCAGCTACCTGATACTGATCATTTTGGAGGAAAAGAGATGTTTGACAGATTAGAAGGAATAATCAGAAGATACGAAGACATAAATATGATGCTGGTGGATCCATCGGTGGTTTCTGACCAGGAGAAATTCAGAAACCTTATGAAGGAGCAAAAGAACTTAGAGCCAATCGTAAGCTCTTTTACCGAGTATAAAAAGTGCAAGCAGACCATAGAGGACAGCTTATCGCTTCTTGATGAGGAATCTGATCCGGAAATGAAGGAGATGCTCAGACAGGAGCTGTCTGATGCTAAGGACCAGCTTCCAAAGATGGAGGAAGAGCTTAAGATCCTTCTTCTTCCTAAGGATCCCAACGATGAAAAGAATGTTATTGTGGAGATTAGAGCAGGAGTTGGCGGCGATGAAGCGGCTCTTTTTGCTGCTGACATGTACAGGCTCTACACCAGATATGCTGAGAGAAAGGGCTGGAAGATCGAGACCATGAGCATGGAGGATATCGGAATTGGTGGTATCAAGGATGTGAGCTTCATGATCAAGGGAAATGGAGCATATTCAAGACTTAAGTTTGAGAGCGGAGTTCACAGAGTTCAGAGGATACCAGCGACTGAATCTGGCGGAAGGATCCATACTTCAGCGATAACAGTTGCTATTATGCCAGAGGTTGAAGATGTTGCAGTTGAGATAGATATGAATGACTGCAAGTTTGACGTGTTCAGAGCTTCAGGAAATGGCGGACAGTGTGTTAATACCACTGACTCAGCAGTAAGACTTACACATATTCCTACCGGTATTGTGATATCCTGTCAGGATGAAAAGAGCCAGCAGCAGAACAAGGCAAAGGCACTTAAGGTCCTTAGAGCAAAGCTCTATGAGATGGAGCAGGAGAGACAACACGGGGAAGAAGCAGAGCTTCGAAGAAGTCAGGTTGGTTCTGGTGACAGATCAGAAAAGATAAGAACTTACAATTTCCATCAGGGAAGAGTTACTGACCACCGCATAGGACTTACTCTTTACAAGATTGACCAGATCATGGATGGAGATATTGACGAGATCATCGATGGGCTGATCGCCGCAGATCAGGCAGATAAACTACTGCAGATGGCAGATTGATTTAATAAACTTGTTGAAGCGTATTTTTATATGGTGTAAAATCAATATATAGCATGTGATTTTATCGTTATACCGATTGTAATTCGATTGGAGGCTTATGGACGCTGGTTTTAAGTCAGAATTAATTGCATGGGGCGTTGACTGGGATGAGATTCTGGACAGATTCATGGGCAATGAGGATCTTATCGCCAAGTTCATGTTCAAGTTCCTTGCAGATCAGAACATGAATGACCTGACCAAGTATCTGGCTGAGGGCAACGTTTCTGAGGCTTTCAAGGCAGTACATACACTAAAGGGTGTTGGCGCTAACCTTGGACTTAAGGGATTTCTTACTCCTGTATGCGAGCTCACTGAAATACTAAGGGCCGGTTCTATGGAAGGCTACAAAGAAAAGTACGATCAGATAAAGCCAAAGTATGATGAGCTTATCAATATTTTGACCAAGTACAGCACCTGATCATAATATATCTGTTTCTATACCATTTGATTCTAAGAAGCTTGGGACATAGTTGTCCCAGGCTTTTTCTGCTTCTTTATCCAGTGTAAAGATGCTGTAATTTACACCGGTTGTTATCACAACTTCCCCTGATTGAAATTTTATATTTATGCCAAAAGACACCTGATCCAAAGAAATATCGCTGTCTAATCCCTTAAAAAGAGATGCTTTCTGCTCATCACTCAAACGAAGTATAAACTTAAATCCAAGGGGAGTCTGTCGGCCTTTTATGAGATCCAGGCAGATTGGACGGAGTTTTTCCCATTTTGAAAAATCCTCCCTTGGACAGCTCTCATCATCTTCATTTGCATTTTTATAAAACTCCTTGTGAATGCGACCGTCTATGGTAAAAGTGTTATATGTATCTATTATGATCTCCTCTGCCAGAAAACTATCAAAAAGCTCGCTGGTAAGCAGCTTTGCCATGAAATTCTTTTGTTTGTTCACCTTTATTGCTATCATTTTTTCTCCTTGATCAGTAACTGTTTTTTTATTAAAAAACTTTAATTTATCTTAAAAAGATGTATTTTTATTCAAATTAATAGGCTATAATTTAATTGTGCTTCTGTTAATGACAGATTTACAACAAAACAAGTTTACTACAAGAGGGCGGTTTATGGCAAAAAGCGTAAGATTAAGAGACATTGCGGAAAGAGTTGGAGTAAGTACAGTTACTGTTTCCAAAGCGCTTTCAGGTCAGAAGGGCATGAGCGATAATTTAAGAGAAAAAATAAATTCTCTTGCAAGTGAAATGGGATATGTTCCTTCAGTATCTCGTAAAGCTGACAGTTCCAAAAAGAGCTATACCATTGGAGTAATAATTGCTGATAAATTTATGAGTGAATTTAGCAGTTATTATAACAAACTTCATCAGCAGGCTTCACAGCTGGCTATGGAGAGGGGCTGCTTTACAATGCTTGAGGTTATCTCAGATAAAGCTCAGGATAATAAACAGCTTCCAAGACTTATCACTGATAAAAAAGTTGAAGGTATCATGGTCATTGGAAGGCTTGATGAAGCGTACCTTAATGAGATAAAGGCACAGAGCAGTATTCCAATGGTCTATCTGGATTTTTGCAATCACTCAGGAGAAGAGGATGCTGTTATATCTGACAGTTA
Source organism: uncultured Butyrivibrio sp. (assembly GCA_947167765.1). Lineage (GTDB taxonomy): Bacteria > Bacillota > Clostridia > Lachnospirales > Lachnospiraceae > Butyrivibrio. The sequence goes on from CAMVJI010000051.1 coordinate 6,439, forward strand.
TAATGGCTCATATTGCATGACTAATTATCTGTTTGATAAGGGGCATAAGAAGATTGCCTTTGTAGGAACAGTTATGGCGTCCGGAACTATCACTGACAGATACTTTGGATATAGAAAATCGCTTTTGGAGCATGGGGTGGAGTATAGACAGGATTGGGTCATTGATGACAGGGATAGTGGTAACGGCGCAATAGATTCTTCAAGATTCTTTAAACTCCCTGAAGATATGCCAACAGCCTTTGTGTGCAACTGTGATCTTACAGCCAGCGTCCTTATCAAGAAGCTGTTAGACAAGGGCTATAAGGTTCCTGATGATATTTCGGTTGTGGGCTATGACAACTTTGTTTACCCGGGAATGTGTGATATTAAGATCACAACCTATGGTGTAGATACCTATGAGATGGGCAGAAATGCAGTTCTTAATCTTATCCGCAAGATAAGTAAGGAGCGTTATCGCCAGGGCATTATGATATTAGAGGGACATCTTATTGAGGGTGAGAGCGTAAAAGCAATCTAGTCTGTTCAATTGAATTTCTATATGTAAAAGAGACTTTCAAGGTAACGTTATTATCAAGAGTGACTTTGCCAAAGGAAGTCTTTTTTATATGGTTGACATTAACGATCCCGTAGTCGTTGACAGGGCACAGCTGTGGAAAGTCCGCGCACTGGTCGTAGAAGTTTACAATATCTTCAATTATTGAAATTTTGCGGTCATCAGACAAATAGACGTCAAGTTCGGATTTTGAGGACTGGGTTCTGGTAACGCAGACTATATCATCGCCTCTTGCATAGATGGTTTCCTTCTGGCCTCTAAGCTCAACTGTTGGGATGACTACGCCTGTTTTCTCTTTGATAGTATCGATCATGTCGGTAAGCTCAGCCACCTTAAGGGGTTTATTAAGATAGTATACGTTGTCAGCTGTTATACCTGCTTCTTTGGAAAGCTTTTCATAGTCGATGCTGGAAGAACACATGATTATTGGTCTTACTATTCCTACATCCAGTAGCTTTTTTAATACCTCAAAGCCATTAAGGGGCTCGGATATCATGTCAATAAAGAGTCCGTGATACATTTGAGGGCGCTGCATGAAAGCCTCAACATTGCCATAGGAATCAATGTAGATGCGCTCTCCGGTTTCTTTAAAGATGCGGTCGGACTGACGTCCAAGCAGTCTTTCAGTCTGCTTTCTGTCAGCGATATTGTCATCACAAACAGCTAAGTGCATAGCAGTTCTCCCTTTTACATGAACTTGAATTCTAAAGGACTAAAGTAGAGTAGCAGAGCAGCCAGGATCTGAAGGATCAGGATAAGGGGCATTCCAAACTTGAAGTACCAGTGTTTGGTCTTGTGATGGAAAACTCTCATTCCAAGGATAGATCCTAAACTTCCGCCAATAAGTGCAATAGCAAAAAGGGTTGCCTCAGGGATACGAAAAGCGCTGCGCTGAGCTCTTTTCTTATCGATTCCCATTGAGGCAAACCCTATGATATTCATTACTATTAAAAATCCTGCAAGATAGAAGATGGATTTCATCTATTATTTGTTTTTGGCTACTTCCTGCATCTTCATGGCGCGAACCTTAGATGAAAGACCAAACAGATTGATGAAACCTTCTGCATCGTGGTGGTCATAGAGATCTCCTGTCTTGAAAGAAGCGATGCTCTCGTTGTAGAGAGAGTATGGAGACTTGGTTCCGGCCTTGATGATATTGCCCTTGTAGAGCTTGAAGGTTACTTCACCAGTAACATATTTCTGTGTGGACTCGATAAATGCCTGCTCGGCTTCACGAAGAGGAGTGAACCATTTCCCTTCATAAACTAGATCAGCAAACTTATTGCCCATATCCTTCTTCATTGTATAGGTATCGCGGTCCAAAATCAACTCTTCAAGCTGCTGATGTGCCTCGTAGAGAATAGTTCCACCAGGTGTCTCATATACGCCGCGGCTCTTCATTCCAACTACACGGTTCTCAACGATATCTACGATACCGATTCCGTTTTCTCCGCCCAGCTTATTAAGGGTTCTTATGATATCGGAAACCTTCATCTCTTTTCCGTTAACAGACTTAGGAATACCGCCTTCAAAGGTCATTGTGACTGTGGTTGGTGTATCTGGAGCATCTAAAGGAGTCTTACCAAGAACCAGAAGGTGCTTGTAGTTAGGCTCAAGAGATGGATCCTCAAGCTCAAGTCCCTCGTGGGAAATATGCCAGAGGTTTCTGTCACGGCTATAGCTTGAATCAGCAGAAAATGGAAGATTGATGCCATGCTGTCTGCAGTACTCAATCTCTGATTCACGGGAATCCATTGTCCACTTGTCGTTTCTCCATGCTGCGATGATCTTGATATCTGGAGCAAGAGCCTTAATTCCAAGTTCGAAACGGATCTGGTCGTTACCCTTACCTGTAGCACCATGGCAGATGGCAACAGCGCCTTCTTTTCTTGCAATCTCAACAAGCTTTTTGGCGATAAGAGGACGAGCCATTGAAGTTCCAAGAAGGTATTTGTTCTCATAAACAGCGTGAGCCATTACGCAGGGAACAATGTACTCATCACAGAACTCATCAACTACATCAAGAATGTAGAGCTTGCTGGCTCCACAGCTGATGGCTCTATCGTTAAGTCCGTCGAGCTCTTCTTCCTGTCCGCAGTCGACGCAGACGCAAACAACTTCATAATCGAAGTTTTCTTTGAGCCATGGGATGATAGCAGTTGTATCAAGTCCACCGGAGTATGCAAGGATTACTTTTTCTTTAGCCATGTTTTGATTCCTCTTCTTTCTTTATAATGTGATTTTTCATAATCGAATTATGGTATACTTTTTTGTGGCAGATTAAAAAACATCAATCGCCGCTCTGAAAGTTAATATAAACCCAAAATGTATAAAATGCAATAGATATTTGCATAAATATTTAAAAAAAGATTATTTTGTGCATAAATATTTAGGTTTTCTATTGCAATATTCATTTTTTGGACTTATACTGAAACAAGTTATTAGTTCGAAAGAAGGGCAGAAAGCATGATAAAGGTTGGAATTATTGGTTCTACAGGCTACGCAGGAGCTGAAATAGTAAGGCTTATCCAGGCTCATCCAGAGGCTGAGGTCGTATGGTATGGATCCAGAAGCTACATTGATGAAAATTACAGTAATATATATGGAAACTTTTTTGAACTTGTAGATGCAAAGTGCATGGACGATAACATGGATGAGCTGGCAAAAAAGGCGGATGTAATATTTACCGCAACACCTCAGGGGCTTTGCGCATCACTTGTCAATGAAGATATTTTAAGTAAGACCAGGATCATTGATCTTTCAGCGGACTTTAGATTAAAGGATGTTTCAGTTTACGAAAAGTGGTACAAGATTGAGCACAAGGCTCCACAGTATATTGAGGAAGCAGTATATGGCCTTTGCGAGATAAACAGGGACAAGGTAAAAAATGCAAGGATTGTTGCTAATCCTGGTTGCTACACTACCTGCTCGATCCTTACTGCATATCCTCTTATAAAAGAGGGACTTATCGATCCGGATACACTTATTGTTGACGCACTTTCAGGAGTTTCAGGAGCAGGAAGAGGCGCCAAGGTTGCAAACCTTTACTGCGAAGTAAATGAATCAGCTAAGCCCTATGGAGTTGCCAGTCACAGACATACTCCTGAAATAGAGGAGCAGCTTTCCTATGCAGCTGGAAAAGAGATGGTCATAAACTTTACACCTCACCTTGTTCCAATGAACAGAGGAATCCTTGCTACTGAGTATGCATCTCTTATTATGAAGGACGGCTTTCTTCCTACCAAGGAGGATATCAGAGCTGCTTATGAGAAGTACTATAAAAATGAGAAGTTTATAAGGCTTTTGCCTGACGGAGTATATCCTGAAACAAGATGGGTAGAGGGAAGTAACTTCGTAGATATTGGCTTTAAGATTGACGAAAGAACAAAGAGAGTCATCATGATGGGCACAATTGATAATCTCGTAAAAGGTGCAGCAGGACAGGCTGTTCAGAATATGAACATAATGTTTGGCCTTGATGAGACTACAGGCCTTTCAATGGTTCCACTTTTCCCGTAATCTGGGAAATAAATACTTGATAAAAGAGGATTAGTTATGGTTCGGGTAATGACATGTGATGACTATGATGAGGTTTATGCTCTGTGGATGTCAATTCACGGATTTGGTATAAGGTCTATGGACGATTCCAGAGAGGGAATCGAGAGATTCTTAAAGAGAAATCCAACCACCAGTGCAGTCTACGAGCAGGATGGAAAGATAGTTGGTGCTATTTTATGTGGTCACGATGGCAGAAGAGCATGTCTGTATCACGTGTGTGTAAGTGAAGAATACAGAATGCATGGTATTGGTAAAAAAATGGTTGGCTTTTGCTGTGAGCAGCTTAAAAAGGAAAAGATAAATAAGGTCTGCTTAAACGCCTTTGTGACCAACACCGTAGGTAACAAATTCTGGCAGAAAATGGGCTGGACACTTAGAGATGACATGAACTACTACGACTACGTTCTTAACGCAGACAATCAAACAATATTTAATAAATAATGGAGGCCAATATGAAGACTATAGAGGGCGGCGTTACTGCTGCGAAGGGCTTTGAAGCTGCGTGCTGCGAAGCTGGGATCAAGTATAAAGACAGAACTGACATGGCGCTGGTTTATTCTAAAAAGCCTTGCGTATCAGCAGGAACCTTTACATCTAATGTTGTTAAGGCTGCATGCGTTCAGTGGGATCAGAAGCTTGTGGCATCAGGGGATCCTCTTCATGCAGTTGTTGTCAATTCAGGAATAGCTAATGCCTGCACAGGTAAAGAGGGATTTGAGGCCTGTGAAAAGACTGCAAAGGCTGTTGAAAAGGCTCTTAATGTACCATTTACATCTGTTGCAGTAGCATCTACCGGTGTTATAGGAATGCAGCTTCCTATTGAGAAGCTTACTGTTGGCGTTGAAAAAATGAGCACTACTTTAGATAGCGATATTCCTGCTGGAACGGCTGCTTCTAAGGCTATCATGACTACCGATACAGTTAACAAGGAAGTTGCTGTTACTTTTGAAATAGGCGGTGTTACAGTTACCCTTGGAGGAATGAGCAAAGGTTCTGGAATGATCCATCCTAACATGTGCACAATGCTTGCATTTCTTACAACTGACCTTGATATTGAGAAATCTCTTTTGCAGGATGCTGTTTCAGAGGTGGTCAAGGATTCTTTTAACATGATAACGGTAGATGGAGATACCTCTACCAATGACACCCTTTTAGTTATGGCCAACGCTGAGGCAGGGAATAAAAAGATAACTGAAAAGGGCAGTGAATACGAGATTTTTAAAGAGGCGCTTTTTTATGTGTGCACTTTCCTTGCAAAGAAGATGGCAGCTGATGGAGAGGGTGCAAGTAAGCTCTTTGAAGCAAAGATTGTAAATGCAAAGACCAAGGAGGATGCAAGAACTCTTTCAAGGGCAATTGTTGGTTCTAATCTTTCAAAGGCTGCAATCTTTGGATGCGACGCCAACTTCGGAAGATTTCTTTGTGCTATGGGATACTCAGGAGCTTTGTTTGATCAAAACGATGTTGAGCTGTATTTTGAAAGCGAAAAAGGAAAGCTTTTGGTTTTCGATAAGGGAACACCTATTGTATTTGATGAAGATAAAGCCCTTGAGATCATGAAAGCTGATGCAGTCACAGTGTTTGTTGACATGCATGAAGGTAGTGAAGAAGCCACTGCCTGGGGGTGTGACCTTACTTATGACTACGTCAAGATAAATGCAGATTACAGGAGCTAAGGAGACTATCATGGACAAGGATATGCAGGATGTACTTAAAAAAGCAGAAGTATTAGTTGAGGCTCTGCCTTATATTCAGAAATTCAACAGAAAGATCATTGTTGTTAAGTATGGCGGAAGTGCCATGAGCAATGAGGAACTTCAAAAAAATGTAATAACAGATGTTACTCTTTTGAAACTAGTAGGCTTTAAGCCAATCATAGTCCATGGCGGAGGAAAGGCCATAAGCTCATGGGTATCCAAGGTTGGAAAAGAAGCTGAGTTTGTAAATGGACTAAGGGTTACTGATTCTGAGACCATGGAGATCGCTGAGATGGTGCTTGGAAGAGTAAATAAGCAGCTTGTGACCATGGTTCAGGAGCTTGGTGTTAAGGCAATTGGTATAAGTGGTAAAGACAGCGGACTTCTTCATGTTACAAAGAAGTTGTCAGGAGGCCAGGATATTGGCTATGTTGGCGAAGTTGACAAGGTTGACCCCAAGATCTTATATGACCTGTTAGATAACGACTATCTGCCAATCGTTGCTCCTATCGGACTTGATGACAAGTTTGATACCTATAATATCAATGCAGATGATGCTGCATGTGCTATCGCCAAGGCTGTTGGTGCTGACAAGCTTGCATTCCTTACAGATATTGAGGGAGTTTACAAGGATATCAAAGATCCTTCTACATTTATTTCAAGACTTACCTGTTCAGAAGCTGATGAGCTTATTGCCAGTGGCAATATAGGAGGCGGAATGCTTCCTAAGCTTGGCAACTGCACAGATGCTGTAAGAGGCGGCGTTAACAGAGTCCATATTCTTGATGGAAGGATTGCGCACTGCCTGCTTCTTGAGATCTTTACTAACAAAGGTATTGGAACAATGTTTATGCCGGATTCAGATGCCATGGCAAAGGCCGGAGCTTAAGAGGAGATTACTTCGATGAGTGAGATGATGCAGAAATATATTGATGAGGCTGAAAAAGCTCTTTTACACACATACAACAGATACCAGATCGTTTTAGACCATGGTGATGGGGTGTACCTTTATGACCTGGACGGAAAAAAGTATCTTGATTTTGTGTCAGGAATCGCTGTTTTTGCTCTTGGATACAATAACAAGAGTTATAATGATGCCCTCAAGAACCAGATAGACAAATTGCTTCATACTTCCAACTACTACTACAATGTTCCTGCAATAGAGGCAGCAAAGAAGATCAAAGAAGCTTCTGGTATGGACAGGGTATTCTTTACAAACAGCGGGGCAGAAGCGGTGGAAGGTGCCATAAAGGCAGCCAGGAAGTATGCATTTTTAAAGGATGGAAAAACTGATCATGAGATCATAGCCATGAACCATTCCTTCCATGGAAGAACCTTTGGCGCCCTTTCCGTAACAGGTAATCCCCACTATAGGGAAGCCTTTGAACCAATGATCGGAAATATTAAGTTTGCTGATCTAAACGACTTTGACAGTGTACTTGGATGTGTGACAGACAAAACCTGCGCCATAATCATGGAGACAGTTCAGGGTGAAGGCGGAATCCATCCTGCTACAGAAGACTTCCTTAAGAAAGTAAGAAAGCTCTGTGACGAGAGGGATATTCTTCTTATTCTTGATGAGATCCAGTGCGGAATGGGAAGATGCGGATATATGTATGCATGGCAGAAATATGGAGTTAAGCCGGACATAATGACAACTGCCAAGGCCCTTGGCTGCGGAGTTCCTGTGGGAGCATTTCTTTTAACTGAAAAAGTTGGCTCAGCATCACTGGTTGCAGGAGATCATGGTACCACTTATGGCGGAAATCCCTTTGCCTGTGCGGCGGTTTCCAAAGTCCTTGATTTATTCAAAGAGGACAATATAATAGATAATGTGAATCAGGTGGCTCCATATTTGGAGAAGCGCCTTGACGAGCTTAAGGACAAATATGACTTTATCGTAGACAGACGTGGTATGGGATTTATGCAGGGACTAGTCTTTGATAGACCTGTTTCTGACGTGATTAGTAAGGCTCTTGAAAAAGGACTTATCCTTATTAACGCAGGCTCTGATATAATAAGATTTGTTCCACCGCTTGTTATTACTAAGGAGAATGTTGATGACATGATATCCATACTGGATTCATGTTTGGAGTCTTTATGAAACTTAGAGTTCGTATCATTTCTATAATACTTGTTGCACTTGCCCTGGCGGGCACCTATGTGTATGCCCGCTCAGACAGGAGCATTTTTGAGGATTATTCTTTCTTTTCCCGTAATAAGACCACAGTAAGGCTGTGGTATACGGACGATTCTTTGACGCCTTACCTTCAGAGCAAGGCGGTTGCTTATTCTGAGTCAAACAGCAAGGTTCGTATTGAACCTGTTCTTGTTTCGGGCCTTGAGTACCTTGAGGCAGTAGGCAAGGCTTCTGTAAATGAAGATAACTTCCCGGATTTATATATAATAACAAACGATTCTCTTGAAAAGGCTTACCTTGCTGGGCTTGCCAAGGATATTGAGGATGATGGCTTTTTGCTAAAGGGAGATTTTCCTGCAGCAGCTCTTAACTCTGTAACCTACAAGAACAAAAAGGTTGCTTATCCATTTTACTTTGAGACCAGCACTCTTATTTACAACAAGACCTATCTTGAGAATATGGCCACAGAGAATCTTCAGTCTG
>CAMVJI010000052.1 GCA_947167765.1 uncultured Butyrivibrio sp.
CTCTCAGCTTCTTTATTTAATTTCCTATCAAGCCATCCGATAAGGGCTCCAATAAGCCTTATGGGATGTGGAAATCCCTGAGGATCCCCGATTACGCGGTCCAGAAGGACTCCTAAAGTAAATCCAATTAAATGTTCAAGTACCATTTTCTATATTCTTAATCCTAACTTTGTCTCTAAATAACAGTAGATCTATCCCCATGTCATATTGCACACAATGAGACAGTAGAACCGTCCCCGTGTCTTATTTTGTGCGACAAGCCAAAAGAACCGTCCCCATGGCTTCGATAAGCCAAAAGAACCGTCCCCATGGCTTGTTACAGCCAGTAGGCTGTTCCGATGGCTGCCAGGATCACCACGACCACCAGCTCTGACATCACCACATAGTAGCCGGCTGTGTCCCCGGTGACGCCGCCAAATCTCTTTTTGCACATGAGATAGTAGTAAACGCTAAAGGCAAACAGGCCTGCGCCACAGCAGATGGCTGACATCCAGTCCACGTAGGCCCAGGCGGTGCCTGCGATGATAAGTTCTGCGCCAAGGATAGCCTTGTCCTTGATGGCTGCAGCTCCCGCCTCCCTGACCAGCATGCCGTCTGACTTGGCCTTGGGCAGGATTATGCTGATAAGGCCGCAAAGCGCCCGGACTGTCATAAATGAGGCTGCATAGCTGTAAACTCCTCCAATATGTCTGCCGGTCTTCCATCCGTAAACCACAAGGTACAGCGCCCCGGCCCAGATGATCACAAGCTTTAAAAGCCCAATGGTGGCGAAAGCCCCGATATGAGGGTCCTTCATGATCTCAAGGCTCTTTTCTTTTTCGGAAAAAGAGCTCTTGGCGTCATAAACATCCATAAAACCATCAAGATGAAATCCACCGGTTATAATGAGCGGGATCAGAGAAAAAATAGCAGTCAGCACAAATACCGGAAGATCTTCAAAAATTGCTGCAATACCCACAAGGACCCCTATCACTGCTCCCACCAGTGGCAGGAAGCTGATAGAATGCCTGTAATCTGCGTCTTCCCATTCAAAGGTCGGTACAGGAATCCTGGAATATATGGAAAAAGCTATGAGAATGCTCTTAAATATGTTCACGACTGATCCACTCTCCTTCCCGGTACTCATATATACGATCTGCAATGTCCATAAGCTCTTTGTTCACCTGGTCCATGAGCTTTACATATCTTATTGTATCATCATCGTAGGATGCATCATCACTGGGAAAAGAGTTTGTAACAACCACCAGGTTTTTGCAAAGGCCGCAAAGACCCTTGATATCAGAAACCACCCTTTCAACCACCAGATCATCCAGGGCAGAAGCTCTATCCTTTCCCATGGCTTCTGGCATTTCTTTTCCTGTTCCATCGTGCATGACGTTCCCCACAAGGTTTGAGATACATTCCAAGAGGCAAGTGGCATCACCAATTCCCGGTACTGCCTTTACGCTTTCCAAGACCTCCACAGGGGCTTCTATGGTGAAAAAACCTTTCCCTTCCCGGAGCTTTTTATGCCTCCTAACCCGCTGCCTTCCCTCTTCTCCGAAGGGGATCATGGTGGCGATATATATTCTTTTATCTTTCTCTGACTGCTCCAGAACTATTTCTTCAGCAAGTGCTGACTTGCCACTGTCTGGAACGCCCACAATAAGCGTCATCATCAGTCAAACCTCTTATATTCATCGATACTGTAGTCGTCAAACTTCGCGCCGCCCAGATAGTAGTCCATCACAACGTCCAAGGTAGGAAACAGCATAATGGCGCCAGTTCCCTCACCAAGGGCCATGTTTCCCTTGATAAGGGGCGTAAGTCCCAAAGCTTCAAGTGCTAAGACATTACCCTTTTCACGCCCCTCATGGGAGGGTATGAGATAATCCTTTACGCCAGAGACAAGGCCCTCTGCCACAAGAGCCGCTGTGGTACTAATTAGCCCATCAAGAACCACCGGAATATGACTAATTGCGCATCCAATACAAAGTCCCGCAAGTCCAGCTATATCAAGGCCTCCGAGGGCGCACAGCACGTCAAATGTCTTTAATTTATCACCACAATTGACCGCATCTCTCCTCTGGCTTTCAGCTTTTTCCACTGACTCCGCAAATCCATATTTCAAAAGTCCCTGCCTGACGACATCTCTCTTTCTATTAAGTCCCTCATCATCAAGCCCAGAGCCTCTTCCAACGATCTCATCACTATCAATATGTAAAAGAGCTGACAGCACCGCTGCTGATGTTGTAGTGTTGCCAATTCCCATCTCTCCTGTAGCTAAGACCCTATAGCCCTTTTTATGAAGGTCAAAGGCCAGCTCCATTCCTCTTTCTATAGCAAGAAGGGCTTCCACAGAGGTCATGGCAGGCTCTTTTAAAAAGTTCCTGGTGCCCTTTCTGACCTTAAGGTCCATGACTCCTTCAATAGCTTCACTACAGTCAATCCCGATGTCCACCGGTACAACATCTACCCTTGCGCTTCTTCCCAATGTGCAGGCAGTACTGATCCCAGCTCCAAGAGCCTTGGCTACAGCCGTTGTTATATCAGATCCAGTCTGGGATATGCCTTCCTCCACAACGCCATTATCAGCGCAGAATATGACCGCCGCCCTTTTATCAATTGAAGGCTGAATGTCCCCTTCAATAGCTGCGATCCTTGCCACCACCTTCTCAAAGTCCCCAAGGCCATCTATGGGCTTGGATATTCCATCCCACTTCCTGCCTGCAGCCCTGAGAATATCAGGGTTTGGCGGCTCTATCTTAAGTTCAAAGAGTTTCTCTTTTGTAAGCATGCTTAGATCTTTCTCAAAAACCTCTCTATAAATTCAGGGAAGGAGGGGTAGTACAGGTGTGCAAACCCCGCAAAGACGTTTCCACTGACCTGATATCCTTCCCAGGACCTGTTCCCAACTGGTTTATTCATGGTGCAGGCGCTTCCATTATCTGTGGTGTCGCAGTAATGGAACTCGTGGCCTCTTACAGTATCACCCTTATTCAAATATGGCGTATCTTCCAAAGAAGTCACACTCACATAGCCAAAGTGGGTCAGCTTATCAGTCATATAGCCCTGTCCAGGCAGCACACCGGCCATATCAAACACAGCGCCGTCCCTGTCCCTGTAAGAATCCTTCAGATACAAGAATCCGCCGCACTCTGCAAGGATTGGGATCCCACGCTCTGCTGCATTTTTTATATCATTTCTCATGGGCAAATTATCGGACAGTTCCTTTAAATGAAGCTCCGGATAGCCTCCGCCAATAATGATGCCATCAGCTTCTGGCAGGCGCTCATCATGGATTGGGGAAAAGAACTTTATCCTGGCTCCCATCTTTTCCAGGAGCCTCAGGTTATCCTCATAGTAGAAACAAAAGGCCTCATCCATGGCAACAGCAACGGTTTTATCGGTAGCGCGTGTTATCTCTACTTTCTCATATTCTACTGGCTTTGCACTTCTTGCAATTTCAAAAAACTTCTCAAGATCAAAGCTCTTTTCAAGCTCATCTGCCACCCTGTCAATGATCTCTAAAACCTCTGGAACTTCATCTGGCATCACAAGGCCAAGGTGCCTGCTTAAAAGAACCTCTCCTTCAAGCTTTGGCAGGAATCCAATCACAGGGATCTTTAGCTCTTTTTCTATTAGGGCAGAAATGTCCGGAGCGATCATTGCAGAGATGTTATTTAAAATAACACCTTGTATGATTGACAGTGCTCCATACTCAAGAAATCCCTTGATCATGGGAATTATTGACCTGCTCATGCCCCTGCAGTTCACCACAAGGATAGCTGGTGTCTTTGTTCTTATGCAAAGGTCATAGGAAGAGCCTTCACATTCGCACTTTCCCATACCGTCAAAAAAGCCCATGACGCCTTCAATTACAGCAATGTTCCTTCCTTCCATGCCTTCAGAGAGGCTTCGGAGGGCGCCATCTTTTCCGGCAAGGAAAAGGTCAAGATTTCCAGATGGGATCCCAAGGACCTTTTTGTGAAACATCGGATCAATATAGTCAGGGCCGCACTTAAAGCTGCATGGATCATACCCCTTCTTTTTCAGAAGCCGCAAAATGGCGCAGGTAACAAGGGTCTTGCCACTTCCGCTTCCCGGGGCACATATGAGAATTCTAGGACCAACACCACTCATAAACAACCTCAAAAACTGATTATATATACTGGATTTTGGGCATCTGCCAGGTGGTAAGAGCCCTTTTTCTCGTAGCTACTTACGTTTACCTGGATAATGTCCGCATCAGTTATTCCTTTCTTATCAAGGACTCCCACGGTTTCAGCCAAAGTTTCAAGCGTCACGCAGTTTATAACGACGCTTGCATCAGGATTTGCGCTCCTTGCTGCCACAAGGATGTCCTCAAGATTTCCACCGCTCCCTCCAACAAAGACAGAGTCTGGCTTTGGGATGTCCTTCAAAGCCTCTGGAGCAAGGCCTTTTACTATAGTTACATTGCCAAGGCCAAATTTCTTTTTATTTTCTTCAAGGAGCCCCACTGCCTCGTCTTTTCTTTCTACAGCATAGACATCAATGGTGGGGTCCAAAAGAGCTGCTTCCATGGATATCGAGCCGGTTCCAGCCCCAACATCCCAAAGGACCGAGTTCTTTTTAAGTCCCAGCCTTCTAATGGACAGGGCCCTTATGTCCTCTTTGGTCATGGGGACACTTCCTCTTGTAAGATCACTGTCACGAAGCCCTGCATTTATCTTCCTGCCTGTAGCCTTGGGATTATGAATATACAAAAGAACTTTTCCCTGGCAGTTTAAAAGCTCCTTTGTATCTGTCACCTCAAATACCTTTTCACCAAAACTGTCTTTACCCGTAGTCTTATCCACGCCAAAGCCAAGATTTATGCCTGCTGTGACGCTGCAGCCATCGTCCAGACTATCTATTATGTTTTTTGCATCCTCTAAGCCTGATGGCAATACGATCAGATGCTCATTTTCCTTGGCAAACCCGTTTACATTGCACTTCTTGCCATGGGCGCTGACAACCTTTGTCTCTTCCAGCGAAAGAGATAATCTGTTTGCGAAAAGAGCTACCGAGGATATTCCAGATATCTTCCTGACCTTAAAGCCTTTTTCCAAAAAGACCTTTTCGCCCTTTTTTGCGCCGCTGCAAAGAGATATATCCCCAGAGTAGACAACAAGCGGGTTCACAAACTCAGGGTGCTCCTCAAGGTACCCCAGTACTTTCTCAGAATCATACTCTGAGACTAGAGGTCTGTCCTTTGAAGGCGCCATGCGCACCCTGTAACTACTACCTAAAACCATGCTGTTATCATGTTTCACCAACTCATCAAGCACAGTCTTTGCACCGAACACAATATCAGCATCTTTAAGAGCCTGTAAGAATTCCAGTGTCCAAAGGTCGCTGCTTCCCGGACCCATTCCCGCCAAAGCTACAGTTGTAGTTACTTTAGAATCATCTTCCTTTTCTTTTTCTACATCGAAGGGTTTTTTTAGCCTGTCACCAGCTGTAAGCCTGGCAAGAACTTCGTTCACAGAGTTGCAAAAACCTGTATCCTGGGCTACTTCCTTTTCAGGATTTGCTATCACCACGCACTTCACGCTTAAGTCCCTTGCTGCAGAGAGTTTTTCCTCAAACCCGCCGCTACTACCACTTTCCTTGGTAAGTATAGCGCTGGCCCCAATCTCTTTTATCAGGGCAGCGTTCATATCATGGGAAAACGGTCCCTGCATGGCAATTATCTGCCTGCCAGAAAGACCTGCTTCTATGCACTTATTAAGGCTCTCTATACTTGGAAGAACTCTTGCAAATACTCTTGATCTGTCTGTGATACCAGCCAGAAGCTCCTTTAAGTCCTTGCTGCCAGTTAAGATCAGAATATTTCCCTTAATACCCTCAAGGACCGTTGAAGCCTCTGCCACGGAAGAAACCTTTATTGTCCCTTCTTCATCCCACTTATCCAAAGGCCTTTTAAGGCGCAGATACTCTGTCCCTGTTTCCCTGCAGGCAGCTTTGATTTCAGAAGAAACCAAAGTGGCAAAAGGATGTGTGGCATCTACAACCTTGGAGTATTCACCCTTTGAAAGAAGCGATACTATGTCATCCTTATTTTTTCTGCCAACAAGAAGGCTCTCTTCCCCTGACTTTTGCTCTATCTCTTTTCCATATTCAGTTGCAACACTGACTACATGTGGTATCCCAGCCCTCGAAAGAGCATCAGCAAGCTCTCTTCCCTCTGTAGTTCCGCCAAAAATCAGGATCTTTTCCTTCATGAACTGCTCCTTTTATCGTAAAAGAGATTTAACTTCGCTTTCATATCCCCTTGGAGTCACCATTCTTTCCCCAACCTGTCTCGTGCCAGAGCCGCCAATAAACACAGTGGAAAACATATCTGCCTTGTAATCCCTAAGTTCATTAAGCGTCATGACCTGACAATACTCACCTTCTCTTCCAATCTCTCCAGCAACTCCGCATACTCTGTCACCATGACATATTTCTAATAAAATATCGCACGCTTTTCTTAGATATCCAGCTCTGCTCTTACTTTCAGGGTTATAAAGAACAATTGTCATGTCAGCTTCTGCAGCAAGTTTAAGTCTCTTTTCAATAAGCTCCCAGGGAGTCAATCTGTCACTTAAACTGATAAGGCAAAAGTCATGGATAAGAGGTGCTCCAAGTAGTGCAGCCCCACTGATCGCAGCGGTAACACCTGGTATTATTTCAACCTGAACAGGTTCCAGATTGCTGCCTCCATCTGCACCCAGGTTCATGTTATTATGCTCCTTAGCCATGGAAACAGCCAGCCCCGCCAGGCCATAAACTCCTGCATCTCCACTGCAGATAAGACACACATTATTTCCCTCAGCACATTTATCAAGGGCCATCTTTACCCTTTTTTCCTCTCCCATCATTGGAGTTGATATGTACTGCTTATCAGGAAAATATGGTCTTACCAGGTCGCAGTACACTGTATAACCTGCGATCACATCGCATCCTTCAAGAGCTTTTTTAGCCCTTATGGTCATATCGTCAATGCTTCCAGGGCCTATTCCTACAACATATAATTTCATCTATATCTCCATATCAGTACCGCTTGTTTTTTACGCAGCAAAAGAATATCATGTGTTTTTATGTATCAGCGCCAGTTAAGGGTCTTTGGAAGGACTCCAGCTGCAAATGTCATTCCGTTTTCTGCAACTTTATGAAGGATTATCCTGCTGCATCCATATGCCATCACAGCCCTTTCGCAGACATTATCAACACCAACAGTTTCTTTAACAAAATCAGACCCGGTAAAGTCTCCGACCTGTCTTGAAAGTTCCACCTCACTAAAGGTCTTAAATTCAGCATCAAAAGCCTCTGCAGTCTCTATAAGTCCCTGCTCTTCAGTTTTGATATCAGCCGATACCAATGCTTTGATAGCTCTTTTATCTATTCCCAGTCTGTTAAGACACTTCCAGGCAAAGAAGGTCAGATCTTCGCTGCTCTTTCCCTTCCTACATCCCATTCCTATGACAATGGATCTTGGGATCAGACGAAGGGCATCTCCGCGGAAGACGCAGGGAGAAATATAAATATCAAACGTTTCTTTTGAAAAGATTATATTATCTGGTTTTTCTCCAATTAGAATTTCATTTCTGAACTCCTGGTCCACATAAAAAGAGCCGCTTCCAGTCTCAAGAAGTCTTGCTGTAAAGTCCTTAGCCTTCTTCATATCGCTGATGATAAGGTCATTGCTTTTTGCAAATACATCAACTGCAAACTCACCTCTTACGTCAGTGGCAGTTGTAATGACAGCCTGGGCATCCAGGATCCTGGCTACAGTATGTGCTTCATCCACAGCTCCCCCAAGATGTCCTGACAGGATTGGGATAACAAAGCGGGCATTTTCATCAACTACCAATACTCCAGGGTCAGTTGTCTTATCCTCGATAAATGGAGCTATGGCCCTCACTGCTATCCCGCAAGCACCAATAAAGATCAGAGTATTTCCGGTCTTAAAGACTTTTCTTGTCCACTCAGACAGACCCTGCTCAGCATCTGATTCGCTCATGCCCCCTCCAGTTCCACCAGCGATCAGGCTGTTCATAACGTATCTTTCTACCCCGATCTTAAGATTGGCGCAGAGCTTGTCCATAACCTCTCTGCCCTTGGATGTAAAGCATATTAACTTGTATTTACCTACTTCCGCCTTCTCCATACATATTCTCCTTAAGCTTCTTTATAACCTTAGGATAATTGTCTCTGTCGTGTACAAAACCGCAGTTCTTGCAGTTCTTTATACCCTTTTCATTTACGAAATACTCTCCGCCGCAGTCCTTAACACCATATAAAGGACAGTAACAGAACAGGCAGCTGAACTTCTCATCTGACACGTCGTGGCAGGGGTAGTACTCACACTGCCTGTTCACAAAATATGTGCAGTGCTTTTTTTCATTAAGGGAAACAGCTCCATCTTCAGGCACTTTATCTTTTCCCTGTATATCCTTATCTAAACCAAGGCCACTGATCACCCTTTTATACATTTCATCGTCAAGGTCAAACAGCTCTTTTAAAAGCCCCTGGGTGATAACTTCATCTGGCGTCCTTATAAGAACATGGCCATCATCGTATACAAGTAATAACCTGTCAGACACCTCCAGGGCAAGTTCCAGCTCGTGCAGAGACATAACAATTGTTATTCCGCTCTCACTAAGCTCCTTTATTACCTTCATAAGCTCCAGCCTGTGCTTGATATCCATGTAGGAGGTTGGCTCATCCATCACAAGATACTTGGGACTTTGAGCAATTGCCCTGGCAATGAGGGTCCTCTGCTTTTGACCATCGCTCATATCGGAAAATGGCACATCAGCCAGATGCCCGATATTCATAAGTTCCAAGGCCTTTGCCGTCTCTTTTTCATCCTCAGGCCCAAATACTCCCATAGCTCCAGTAAATGGGAGCCTTCCTAACATGACCACATCCCTGCAGGTCATAAGCACCGGTTTTACCCTCTCTGTGGTCACAACCGACATGGTCCTTGATATTTCTTTTACGGACATCTTAGCAAGGTTGCTCCCGTCAATAAGTACGCTTCCGCCAATGAGCTTAAGGCTTCCACTGATGCTCTTTATAAGGGTTGATTTTCCTCCGCCGTTGGGGCCAATGAGTGTTATGATCTCGCCCTTTCCTATCTTGAGGGTAACGCCATCAACCACTATTTTCTTGCCGTATCCAGCCTGGGCACTATTAAGCTTCATGGTTCCCCCTTCTTCTAATCATCATGTATATGACAACCGGTGCACCGAAAAGAGATGTCACTGCCGAGATATTTAGCTCCGTCGGGGCAAACAGCTGCCTTGCCAAAAGGTCACTGAACATGCAGAAAACCGAGCCTGCAAGAAAGCTGGCAGGTACCAGCACTATGGGCTTAGACGACTTTAAAAGTTCCCTTACAAGGAAAGGTACTGCAATTCCAATAAAAGAGATAGGTCCGGCAAAGGCTGTAACGCAGGCAGATAACACGCTGGAAAAGAGGATTACCAGCACCCTGCAGGCCTTAACGTTAACTCCAACGCTTCTTGCATAGGTTTCCCCCAGCCTCATGGCATCCAGCGCCTTACTAAGGAGCATAACAAGAATAAACGTTGTAAATACGATCACCGCTGCGTATTTCACAGTCCCCATGTCCGTTCCCGAAAAACTTCCCTGGGACCAGCCGTGGAGATTGACTATATCTGAATCGTCAGCAAAGGCAATTAAAAAGTCAGTGATGGCGCTGCAAATGTAGCCTATCATAATGCCTGCTGCCAGAAGGATTCCCATATTCCGTACAGCTCTTGATATCATGATTATGAAAAAAGTTGAGATAACTGCCCCTGCAAATGCCGCCATTACCAGCATCATGCTGGAAGTTCTGCCAGTGGATCCCACGATAAATATCAGCATCAGGGCAACAGCCATCTTGGCTCCTGAAGAAATTCCAAGGATATAAGGGCCTGCGATCGGGTTTGCAAAATAGGTCTGCAAAAGAAATCCGGACACAGCAAGGCCGCCCCCAAGAATAAAGGTCATAATGGCTCTTGGAAGTCTTATGTCCGTAATGATAGCGGCGTTTTTCCCGGTTTCCTGCCCGGCCAGCACCAGTAGTGCTTCTTTAAAGCTTATGCTGACATTTCCAATAGCTATGCCGGCAAAAAGCCCCAGCATGGCCAGTATCATCAGGGCCGTAAAAACTATTATTCTCCTTATCTTCCTTTCTCTTTCCATCAGGTATCTGTTCCTTTTCTAAATCCAGTGGTAAAGCCCGGATCATAGAGCTTTGATTTCTCATATACTGAAGGCTCTACCACATCTCCAACTATGATAAGAGCCGTTTTTTCTATGCCATTTTTAGCCGCAACCTCAGGAAGAGTCTTAAGATTGCACCTGAATTTCTTTTCATCTGGCCAGGTGGCCTTATATACTATGGCGCAAGGCGTATCCTCGCTTCTTCCCGCAGCTATGAGGCGCTCTGAGAGCCTTTTTGTATCCCCTGCAGATAAGAAAAACACCATGGTTGAGCCATGCTCTGAAAGGGACTCCAAAGACTCTTTTTCAGGAACCGCAGTTCTTCCGTCCATTCTTGTGATGATGACGCTCTGGCTTACAGTTGGCAGCGTATACTCAAGATTAAGAGCTGCTGCCGCTCCGCAAAAAGAGCTGACTCCGGGCGTCACATCGTACATGATCCCAAGGTCATCAAGGGCGTCCATCTGCTCCCTGATAGCCCCGTAAATACTGGGGTCTCCGGTATGGAGCCTGACGATCTCTTTGCCCTTGCCATCTGCCTTCTTAACAATATCAATGACCTCATCAAGGGTGAGCCTTGCACTGTCGTAAATGTCACAGCCTTCTTTTGCATACTTAAGTAGCCCAGGATTTACAAGGGAGCCTGCATATATGATCACATCTGCCTTTTCAAGATGCTCTTTTCCTCTGATGGTTATAAGGTCCTCTGCTCCAGGACCTGCTCCTACAAAATGAACCATATCTCTTCCTTTTATGTTTTGATCTCTTGCTTTATCTTTTCCATAAAGAGCCCTGCACCAGGGCTTTCTACAAGTTCCTCATAGTCTCCGCTAAAAACTATCGTTTCAACAGATACATCGCCTTCTGTCCAGCTCTCCATGTATCTCTTGATGCGGTCAGCAATTTCTTTTGCCACCTGCTGCCGCAGACCAGCTTCCGTGATCAGTGAAAGAGCTGCGTCGGTCATAACACAGTCCAGGATCCTGTCTAGCAGCCGATCATCCGCTCCCTCTGGCAAAAGAGCTTTCGTGATATCAGATAATATCTCCATCCTGTGGTCACCGAAGACAGAGTGAGTGTTCTTTATGCCCCCTGCAACCTTAATGAGCTTACCAAGGTGTCCCACAAACAGAACTTCTTTGAAACCCGCTTCCTGAGCATACTTAAGGCTGTCATAGACGAAGTTTGAGCAGGTTATAGCATCGTCCTCTTCAATGCCATAATTGTCTGAAAGAAACTTAAGGCCGTAATTACCAGGCGCCATAAGAAGCACCTTTCGGCCTTCTGCTTTTCTTATGCTGATCTCTGCCTTAATGGTGGCAAGGATCGCCTCATCGCTCATGGGCTCCACGATCCCTGTGGTTCCAAGGATTGAGATCCCGCCTGTGATCCCAAGCTTTGGGTTAAAGGTCTTTTGCGCTACCGCATCGCCCTCTGGAGCACTGATCATGACCTTTACCAGCCTTCCCGTAATCCCCCGGTCCCTAAGAACTTCCAGGATGCTCTCTTCTATCATCTTTCTGGGGACAGAGTTTATGGCTGCATTTCCTATTGGCTGGTCAAGGCCTGGGCGGGTGACTCTGCCAATACCGCATCCGCCGTCAATTTCAACTAGTGAGTCAAACTCTAACGCCCCCACTGACTCACACGTCACCTTGGCATATATCTTCATTCCGCTTGTGGCATCCGGATCATCTCCGCCATCCTTTACTACAGCGCAGGATACGCTCCTGTTATCCGGATCTCTTTTAATATCCTCTATCTCCGCCACGTAATCTATGCCCTTTGGGGTGGTGATCTTAACGTTTGTGACATCTATGCCATCAAGGAGCATGATAAGCGCAGCTTTAGAAGCTGCAGCTGCGCAGCTTCCGGTGGTGTATCCACATCTTAATTTTTTTCCGCCCTTTTCAATATAAAGCCCCTTCACAAACTGCCCCTTTTTCTGCTACATGTTGTACAGGATCGAGTTGCAGATAGCCGCAGCCACAGTGCTGCCGCCCTTTCTGCCCACATTCACTATATACGGAATGTCCATTTCCATTATAAGTTCTTTTGCTTCCACAACGTTCACAAATCCCACAGGAACTGCAATTATAGCCATGGGGCGAAATCCATCATTATCATACAGCTCCCGTAGTCTCAAAAGAGCTGTTGGCGCATTTCCAATTGCAAACACGATGGGAACATCCATCCTGGCCGCCTTTTCCATGCTGACATAGGCCCGTGTGACAGACCTCTCTTTTGCCTGCCTTGCCACGTCTTCATCTGCCATAAAACAGTGGAGCTGTCCGCCAAACTTATACAAAGTCTTTTTGCTGACACCAGAAAGAGCCATATTTGTGTCAGTTACTATGTGGGCTCCGGACCTTAAAGCGCTTTTTATCTTTTCAATGGCCCCTTCCGAAAACCGCATAGTATCTGCATACTCAAAGTCAGCCGTTGTATGGATGACCCTCACAACAGTAGGCTCAACTTCCGCAGGGATTTCTCTTTCCCTATCCGCAAGCTCACTTCTTATGATCCTGAAGCTCTCTTTTTCAATTTCTGAAGGAAGAATGTTTTTTATACTCACCTTTGATTCCCTTCCAAAGACGTTCCATATCCTTACGCCTTGCCATCGATCACCCTGTATATGTAGTCCATATCAAGGCTGTTTCTCACCACATCAGCCAGTTTATCAAGTTCCCTGTCTCTATAAACCCACAGATCTTCAAAGCCAGCACCCACACTTCCGATACCCTTTTTACGAGACACAATATCAAGTATCGCTCTGGTCACTCTGGAACTGTCAAAAAAGCCGTGGATGTACGTTCCAAGAACATTTCCATCACAGTACACCTGGCCCCTGCTGCCAACAAGACTCTCTTTCGCTTCTGCACTTGTGCTACCAGACTCATTACCTGCGCTGTCACTACCAGCCGCGCCCTGAGCGCTCCTACTGACTCCCATGTGGATCTCATAGCCCCTGTAGAACGCTCCATTTAAGCCATCAAACTCCCCTGAAGCTCCCCACAAAGAACCTTCAGCCTGAATAAGTGTTTTTTCATCCCTGAATACAGAATCAATTGGCAATAGTCCAAGGCCTTCAAAAAATGCTGCTTCGTCAACTATCTCTTTTCCCAGCATCTGGAAACCGCCGCAGATTCCGATGATCACAGCGCCTTTGTCCCTTGCTGCAAGCACCGCCTTATCAAGTCCCTTGTCCTTAAGCCACTTAAGGTCCCCCGTGGTATTCTTGGTTCCTGGAAGGATCACAATATCCGCAGACTTAATAGCCTCTGCATTATCAGTGTAAATAAGCTCTGCCTGCGGGATTTTATCAAAGATATCAAAGTCCGTGTAATTACTGATAAAGGGAAGCCTTATGACAGCGATCCTGATAACATCTCTGCCAGCTCTGTCACTTCTAAAGCCGCTACTTACCTTAAGCTTGTCAGAAAGAGAATCCTCCTCCTCAAGCTCAAACTCAGCATAGGGCACAACTCCCACAAAAGGAATGTCGCAGTAATCCCTAAACATGGTTAGTCCCGGATCAAGAAGCTTTTTATCTCCCCTGAACTTATTTATGATAAGTCCCTTAACCCTGGCCCTCTCTGAACTGCTCATTAGCTGCACCGTTCCAAGGAGCTGCGCAAAAACTCCGCCAGGATCAATGTTTCCTGCAAGAAGCACCGGCGCATCAAGCATCTTAGCAAGGCCCATATTTACAATGTCGTTCTCCCTGAGATTGATCTCCACAGGACTTCCAGCGCCTTCGATCACCACTATATCTGAGTGGGATGAGAGCCTTTCGTAAGCTGCAAGCACTTCCGGAATGTAGTCTTTCTTTTTCCTGAAATAATCAGCTGCCCTCATGTCGCCTACAGGAAGACCATTTACGATAACCTGGGACGCAGTCTCCCCTGTCGGCTTTAAAAGGATGGGATTCATATCAGAGTCTGGTTCCATTCCCGCCGCAAAAGCCTGCAGAGCCTGGGCCCTTCCGATCTCTTTTCCATCCCTTGTGACATAAGAATTAAGAGCCATGTTCTGGGACTTAA
>CAMVJI010000053.1 GCA_947167765.1 uncultured Butyrivibrio sp.
ATTTAATACTTTTTTTATCGCCAGTTAGTATTTTTCACTGGCGTTTTTTGTTATGATTAATAGACAAAAATAAACTAAAAAGCGTATATATAACAGATATGAAAAAGAGGCTCATTAAAAAACACCTTAGTTTAATAAGTGCATTAGTGATCGCAATGACATCATCTGCCTGCACTACAACAGGTCCTATTGTGATGCCGGAAACTGACCTGTCAGAGGTTGTGAACCTGAACACCTTTAACAGGATTTCTTATGATGCGTCAAAAGAGTACGAGGAGGCAACAGACAGGTTTAACAAAGGGTGTGATCCTGCCACCATAATCCATGATGACGAGACTGTGGGCGATAAAAAGATCGCCCTTATTATTCAGGGAAATGGGGAGAGGGAGCTGATCGAGCAGGCACTTGAGCTTTTAGACCAATATAAATACAAAGCAGCATTTACTGTTACAGCTATGGATGCTGCAGAGGATGACAATACAGTTAAACTGATAGCTGACAAAGGCCACGAGATCATTGACGCCGGAGTATATGGAAATGACTCAATGGAGCTTTTAAGCGACGAGGAACTTATATGGGAACTCTCCTCTTCGAGGAAAGTCTTTTCAATGATACAGGATATTCCGCCAAGTAAGCTCATGCTCAAGGGTACCTATTACACAGATTCAGTGTGCACCGCAGCAGCTGCCTGTGGTTATGATAGGATCGTTATGCCAAGCGCTGGAAGTTACCTGAATGGAAAGAGTTTTGCTGATAAAGAAAAGACTCAGGAATATGTAGAGAAACTATCTTCTGGAAAGATCCTTGTTTATAAACTTACAGGTTACATAGACGCAGTGGAGACAGATCCCAAGACCGAGTCCAAAAAACCAGCAATTGATAAACAGCCTACCACGGATGCCAAGGAAGGCGAAGAAGAGGAAGATAACCGTTCCATTACGACACTTTCCTGGCTCCTTGAAGCTCTTTCAAACGCAGACCAAAAAACTGTAAGTCTTAACAGGTTCAAAGCCATGACTGACAGGGAGTATGTAAATGCTCTTCTTGAAAAAGATGAAGACTTAAAGGCGGATGTGTTTGAGAGCATAGAAATCATGACAGACTGTACAGCTCTTTCTTTCTGCGGTCTTCCAGCTGATCCGGAAGTGGCGGAGGATTTAAAGACAATGCTGCAAAGTGCCGGCGCAGGCGCAACCTTCTTCGTGTCAGGCGATGAGCTTACAGCTTACAAGGAAAGCGCAGAAATACTTGCGGATGGTGGCTTTTCTTTTGCTACAACCGGAAACACAAAGATGGACACTTATGGGCAGGATATCTACGATGTCTATAACGAGCTGTCCCTTGGAAAGAGAAAACTCCAAAATGAACTCGCTCTAAGACCAAGATATTACATGCCAATGGGCAGGATAGATGACGGGCTTCTAAAAGCTGCAAAAGTAGCGGGTCTTACCGTAATTAAACCAAGAAGACCGGCAAAGGCGGTAAGGGGCAAGATCAGCTGCTTCTATCTTAGCGATTCCACAAATACTGATGATATCAAAAAGTACTTAAGGAACGCACAGGAAGCTCGTCTTGAAGTTGTGGATGTCACAACCATCATTGGAGCCATAGACGTGGTTCCTGAAATAGATCCGGAGATACTTATTAAACTGAGAGAGGAAAACAAAGGAAAGCTTGCTATTCAGAGGAACTTTGTCTATACCACTGAAAAAGCTCTTACCATCCTGTTCTACGGAGTATCCAATAAAGTGGTTCTTGAAGACGTCCTTAATATCCTTAAAAAGTGGGGATATAAGGCAACGTTCTTTGTTACGACAGACGAGCTCAAGGACTGCAGCGAGCAGATAGAAAAAATAATTGAAGCTGGGCATGAAGTGGGACTTGCATACATTGACAGACCTGATGAAGAAAAGACCCAGTTCGACAAGACAGCTACCGTTATCCTTGGAGCCCAGGAATTTGCCAGGTGGAAATATGACTACGAACTCAAAGTGGTATTCCAGCCCTATGGCGACGTCCTGGATGAAACGAAAGAGGCTGTAAGAGCCTGCGGATGCAGCCTGGCAGGCCATGAATTTTCCATGGTCCAGTCCAAATATGCTGACGCTGAGGATATAAGCTTTTACTCGGCATTAAGCTCCAAGATCCTGGTCCACAGAGGAAGCATTGCTTACTTTAACATCAACTATTTTTCTGCGGATAAAGATCTTATTGAGGATACAGAAAGCACTCTTTGCGGAAAGCTCCTTAGCAGGTTCATATCAAATAAAATAAGGTCCCTTACCTACACAGATATTTATGGAGTAGCACAGCCATCCACCTCATACAGGGTTAGGACCTTCAGTGCCCTGTCGGGATCAAGGTATGTTTATTCACCAAAAAAGGCGTCAAACCTTGTTAGCCTTGATAAGAATGTCCTTGGCAACATGCAGGACGCCGCAAGCCAGAATAACTACATGATAAGCCATTACATTGGTAATCCTGATACCACATATATCCCGGGATTTTCCGATGAGGACTTAAGGCGCATTGATACTACCGGAAGGATAAACAGCGGAAAAGTCATATTCCTGACATTTGACGACTGGGGAGATGAAACAGACATTAACCAGCTTTTGTATGTGCTTGATAAATATGGAGTTAAGGCTAATTTCTTTATCAGAACCAACTTTGTAAAAGACAATCCTAACCTCCTTAGGGCAATTGCTGTGTCAGGACATATGGTGGGGTCCCATTCAGACACCCATTATGTTGCGTGGCATTCGGATGTGAATGATAAGGGGGAATACTTTTTTGAGTCTTTGACAGAAAAAGAAGCTGCGGAGCTGCGTGCAGATGTTGTAAAGAGCTATGCCACTCTCAGCAGGTACTGTGGAGATGTAGTAGTTGACGGAAAGCCTGCCCTTTCAACTATCTACAGGCCACCAACTCTGGGTGTCAGCAGGATTGGAATGTATCAGATATTTGATGTGGGGTTTAGCCACATAGTATGTGGAAATTATAGCTCTGGTGACTATGCAGCAGAATCTGTAGACGATTTGGTAAATGAGCTTAGAAATGGCAAAAAGCACTGGTACGGCTATGAAAAGATAAGCGGTGGAAGTGTTGCAGTAATGCACATGTCGCCTCAAGCCAGATATACATCGGAAGCTCTTGATATCATGATCCCGGAGTGGCAGGCACAGGGCTATACATTTGGAAGACTTGATGACTATCTTCACTAACTGAGGGCATTTATGGAATTCTTAGACAAGATCAGGAAAAGAAAAAAGAATACTGAAGATGTCCTTACCTCCCAGAAAGCGGATCGAAGGATCTTAAACCACGTGCCAGATAAGACCAAGGAAAGAGGCGATTCTGAAAGACGTGGCTATGATTCGGATAAGATCCACAGCTATGAGGATTACATTGCAGAAAAAGAGTCCGGAATCAGATATATTACGGGCTTTGAAGTTGTGCTCAAAACCGGAAAGAAAATAAACGGAAAGAGAAAGTTCATCTGCAAATCTGTGGATGTATCAAACACAGGAATGCTGCTTGAGCTGTCAGAGAGCGATTACAATGCACTGATAGATACGACCGGGCTTAAGGCTAAGTTCAGAGTAACCCCTGGAAGCATGCCAGAGGGTTATGAGATGAGGGTGTCCCAGAAGATCAAGGTTGTAAGGCGCATTGCCACTGAGGATGGCAAATACCTGATGGGTATCACATTTACCAAGCACCTTCATAACTATGCGGCTGCCAATAAAGACAGATACATGTTTACTGCTTCTGTTATCCTCCTGGCCTTTTCTGTGGCCTGCATAATGCTGATGAGAGCAGAGAGCATCATATATTTTAAGTTCAATAAGATGCTTTATCTTTACAGTATCATCACTGCAGTATTTCTTTTGAGCAGATATACCTTTGGTGCATTCTACAAGCCTGTAAAGGTTGATCCCGAATATACGCCGGGAGTAACGATCCTTGTGCCCTGTTTTAATGAACAGGAGTGGATACAGAGGACCATAATAAGCTGCCTTAATCAGGAGTACCCGGTAGACAAGCTGGAAGTCATCATTATTGACGACTGTTCCACAGATAATTCTGTAGAGAAGATAAAAGAGATAATTGACCGCCTTAAGAATGAATCCTACGAAAGATATGAAGTTGCAGACAGGCTCTCATATCATGTACAGGAGCACAACGCGGGAAAAAGAGATGCTCTGGTGGTTGGAGCTGAGATGGCCAAGCATGATCTTGTGCTGTTTGTTGATTCCGACAGCTTCCTTGATCCATTTGCCATCATAAACATAGTTCAGCCCTTTAAGGATCCCAAGATATGTGGTGTTTCCGGAAGGACTGATGTTGCCAACACCTACACCAACGCCCTTACCAAGATGCAGGCAGTAAGATATTACATTGCTTTCAGAGTTATGAAGGCAGCCGAGGCTGTCTTTGACACGGTATCCTGTTTGTCTGGTCCATTATCCTGCTACAGGAAATCTGTGATCCTGGAGAATAAGGACAATTGGATAAACCAAAGGTTTTTGGGGCAGAAGGCAACCTTTGGAGATGACAGGGCGATGACGAATTTCATCCTTCGCCATCACAGAACATTTTACCAGGATACTGCAGTGTGCCAGACCATCGTTCCCAATAAACACAGTGTATTCCTGAAACAGCAGATGAGATGGAAAAGATCCTGGCTTAGAGAATCTCTTATCGCAGGTACTTTTATGTGGAAAAAAGAGCCCTTTGCAGCGGTGACTTTTTACATGGGCCTTGTAGTTCCAATAGCTGCGCCTGTGGTTGTTCTTTATAACCTTGTTTACGTTCCTATAACAAAACACATTTTCCCCACAGCTTTCCTTCTGGGACTGCTTCTTATGTCACTGCTCATGAGCCTTGCACAGCTTCTTTTACGAAAGAGTTCTACCTGGCTCTATGGAATGCTGTTCTGCCTGTATTATGAGCTGGTGTTGCTTTGGCAGATGCCAATCGCCTGGGTTACTTTCTGGAAATCCACCTGGGGTACCAGAATGACACCAAGTGACGTGGAGGCTGCTAAGGCTAAAGAGGAGAGGAAACAAAGACACAGGAAAAATAGACATGTATAAATTTGAGACGGCGAAAGATGTAAAGAAGTTAATACGTTCAATCCTTGAACTGGCTGTGCTCATCTGGGTCCTTTTCGTTATTGCCAGGGCGTTATTTACCTTTTCGGTTTATGAGCCCTATGCAAAGGACGATAAGGAAATTGTATCCGGAGAGGACCACGGCTTTATTGCGCTGTCTTATTTTGGAATTGACAGAGAAGGCTCATCTTCAAGAATATCTGAGGACAGACTTAATAAAGAGCTTAAAGCGCTTAGAGACAACGGTTATGTTACCATCACTCAAAAGGACATCGAGGATTACTATAAAAATGGAACGCCGCTGCCTGATAAGGCTCTTTACCTGATGTTTGAAGATGGAAGACAGGACACCTCGATATATGCCCAGAAAGTAATGGAAGAGTACAATTACAAGGCGACTATGTTCACATATGCAGAAAAATTTGATGTAGTCGACTCTTTCTTTCTGATGCCCAAGGATCTTTTAAAACTTGAACAGAACAGCTTCTGGGAGCTTGGAAGCAATGGCTACAGGCTCAGCTACATAAATGTTTTTGACAGGTACGGCAGGTACATCGGCGAGCTTAATAGCAAAGAATACTCAGCCATGTCAAAGTATCTGGGAAGAGATTATAACCACTATCTGATGGACTATATACGAGATGCAAACGACCTTCCAATGGAGACCAACTCCCAGATGAGATCAAGGATATCCGGGGACTATGAGCTCATGAAAAAGAGCTATAACAAGGGCCTTGGCAAGGTTCCTTCAGCATATATCCTTCTTCACTCAAACACCGGAATGTTTGGTGAAAACGACAAGGTCAGTGAAGTCAATGAAGAGGCAATAGCATCAACCTTTACCATGAACTTCAATAGAGAAGGATACTCTCTTAACAACACAGAAAGCAGTATTTACGACCTTACAAGGCTTGAACCACAGGCAAACTGGTATACCAATCATTTGCTAATGCGTATTCGAGATGATCTTCCCAAGGAAGATAAGGACGGTATTTTGTTTGTGGTGGGAGATAAATCCCAAAATGAAAGCTGGCAGCTGCAAAGAGGAGCTGTAGAGTACCAAAAAGGCGATGAACGCATAGTCCTTACCTCCCTTCCGGAGGGTACCGGAAGCCTTAAACTTCTTAAAAAAGCACCCAGGGACATAGCTGTTGAGACTACTCTTAAGGGTAATAAGCTTGGACTTCAGGCAGTGATCCTTGGCGCCGATGATGATGGAACGGGCGGCATTGAAGTAAGGCTTCAGAACAATGTGCTCTGTCTCTACCAGGATGGTCAGGCCCTTGAAGAAGTAGACCTCTATGAGTTTGACGGCACAGAAAAAATATCGGTTGATGAAGATAAGAGAGACTCTCTTGCAGGAGAGTATGCAGCTTTGGCAAGATACGCCGTCAGTGCTGAGCAGTCTTACGAATACACAAAAATGTCAAAAGAGGCTTCGTTTATGGATGTTCCAACTGTCAAAGACGGGGCAGAGGAATACAGGCCGCAACTTAAGCTAAATGAGCCTGGCAGCAGAGAGCTGTACATTGAGCTTAAAGATAATGTGTTGAATGTTAAGATAGATGGAAAAGATGTCTGGAAAGCTAAAAAAGTGACAGTGAAAGAGGGATCAAATATCTATCTTAAGGGAGCTTTTACTGAGTACGGATATAGTCAGAGAAATGTGGTTGACGATGTTTATGATGCTGTGTTTGATAAGCTTCAGATAACTGATCCTGATACCGGTAACGTTCTTTATTCCTACAGATTAACTGGAATTGACAAAATCATCCAGACCGTGAAAAATGTGTTTAATAAGGTACTTAACTGGTTTATCAAGTACATCTGATGGAAGGGAGTTATATCTTGAGAAGCAGGAAGATCGTCACATGTATATTGGCTTTGTTTTTTATGACTACTGCCTGTGGCAGTGCAAGCCCTGAAACGGCAGGGAGCAGTGAAGTTAAAGTGATAACAGAGAGCGGCCATTCAAAGGCCAATGAGACAGGGACTACGGAAGTAAAAACAGATAGTAAAGATGCTTCTGAGCCGGATATCTCTGTCTGGTATCCGTATTGGGATAATGCTACAGCAGATGAAGAACTCAAAAAGATTGGCGATGATCTTACCACAATTTGTTTTTTTGCTGCTTATTATGATGTAAGCAGCAGACCATTTATCCCTGAAGATACCGTGGCTTCATTTGAAAAACTTAAAAAGAACGGCACTTTGTCAGGCAGGAACACATATCTTACTTTTGTTAATGACAAGCTTCTTGAAAAGGGATCCTCGCTTAAGGATACACAGCTTTTATATGCTCTTATCGGAAGTGAAGAACTGGCCCTTCAGCATGCAAAAGAGGTTGTTGATATGGCCAAAGGACTTGGCTGCAGCGGAGTTGAGATCGATTATGAGGCTATAAAAAAAGATGATAAACTCTGGAATCTGTTTAACAGATTTGTAACGGTGCTTTCCAAGGAGGCGCAGCAGCAGGAAATGGATCTTAGAATAGTTTTTGAGCCCTCAGCGCCAATACAAAACTATACATGGCCATCCTACCCTGAGTACGTGATGATGTGCTATAACCTTCATGGATACGGAACAGATCCGGGAGCCAAGGCAGAGCCCTTATGGATAAAAGAACTATCGACTAAGATGAAGACGCTTCCGGGAAAAGTTAATCTGGCTTTTGCTACCGGCGGCTTTGATTTTGCCGGCGACGGCAGCGTAAAACAGATTAATTTAAAAGACGCCCTTTCGATAAAGGATCAAAAGGGCGCTGTAGCCATCGAAGATAGTACAAGTGGCGATAAGTATTTTGATTATAACGATGATAGCGGCCAAACCCATCAGGTATGGTACGCAGATCAGGAAACACTTAAGCTTTGGATACAAACCGCCAGAGATAGTGGTATAAATCGTATATCTGTTTGGAGGCTTGGAGGTAATCTCTAAGCCTTATCTTTCTGCTCCCCAGAAGAAAAGTCCAAGCATTCCAGGTCCTACGTGGGCTCCTGAAAATGGCTCATGTACGCAGATTCTGATGTTGGCGCCTGGAGTGATGTCTCTTACTAAGGAAGCAAGAGCCTTGGCGTCATCTGGACAGTCGCCGTGGGAGATGAACACGCTGTTATCAAAAGTATCAATGTGCTTTTCAGCGTATTTTTTCGCAATGAAGTCAATTGAAGCCTTTCTGCCTCTTACTTTGCCGCAGGAGATAATGTGTCCTGTGCTGTCGCCAAAGAGGATAGGCTTGATGTTAAGGATGGTTCCGATGCTGGCGGTTACGCCAGAAACACGTCCAGTCTTTTTGAGGAAATTCAGGTCATCGACTGTAAAGTACTGACATGCATGTGGCACAGCCTCATCAAGGATTTTGGAAGCTGCCCTGCAGTTTACACCCTGGGAACTAAGCTGAGCGGCCTTTATTGCAAGCAGACCTGAACCAAAGCCGCATCCCTTGGAATCTACAATATGAACGAATCTCTCAGGAAATTCTTCCATAAGCTCATCAGCAGCAAGAACAGCAGCGTTGTAGGTTCCGCTGATACCTGATGCCATGGCGATGTAGATTACGTCCTGGCCCTGCTCAAGCACGGGCCTGAAATGTGTCATAAAAAGATCAGTATTTAAAAGGCTTGTCTGTGCTGACTTGCCGTTTCTAAGTCCCTCATAAAAAGTGTGGGAATCAAAGGATTCAATATCCCCCCTATATTCTACCTGCTGTCCATCAAGCAGATAGCTGCATGGAAGAAGGCTGATCCCTTCAAGCTTATCCTTGGGAAGATTGGCACTTCCATCTGCAAATACTACAAAACTCATGTTGCCCTCCAAAATAGTTAAAAGTATAGATATTAATATACCATATTTCTTGCAAATATTTCTCATAAAGGAGAAAATAATGTTTGCTAATATTAAGAAGTAATGGAAGGAAAAACTACTTTGTCTTTGAATAACAAGGTGCTCCTGGTTGATGATCTAAGCCTCCCGGAGCTGGCTATATATCACGAATATTCTGAGAATCAGCTTTTTCATATCAATGAACCGGAGCTTGGCGTTTTTATCGCAGAGAGCCCCAAGGTGATCGGAAGGGCCCTGGATGGCGGTTATGAGCCAATATCTCTTTTAATAGAAAAGAGTCAGCTTGGTAAGGAGGCGGAGCCCCTGGTGAAAAGAGCTGCTACAGACTTCCAGATTCCTGTCTACGTGGCAGATGAAAAGACCCTTTTGCAGATTACAGGCTACAACCTTACAAGAGGCGTTTTGTGCGCCATGAAAAGAAGGCAGCTCCCGCCTCCGGAGGAAATCCTAAAGGACGCAAGGAGAGTGGCAGTTTTGGAAAATGTCACAAATCCCACCAACATAGGAGCTATCGTAAGAAGTGCAGTAGCTCTTGGGATGGATGCCGTTCTTTTTAACAAGGGCTGTTCGGATCCTCTCTATCGACGCGCTGCCAGAGTATCCATGGGGACCATATTTCAAACGCCCTACACCTTCCTTCCGGAGAAAAGAGAAATAGAAAGCCTTAAGAAACTTGGCTTTAAGTCAGTTGCCATGGCTCTTAGAAACGATACAAAAGACATTGACGATCCGGAACTTAGAAGTCAGGATAAGCTTGCGATATTTCTGGGAGCGGAAGGAGAGGGGCTCCTTCCTGAGACAATAAGCGCCTGCGACTTTTGCGTTAAGATCCCTATGTATCATGGGGCAGATTCGCTGAACGTAGCTGCAGCCAGCGCTGTGGCATTTTGGGAGTTATCAAAAACTGTTGGGGAATAAAAACTATGACTAATCTTTTATTACTTGTATTTCCGTTTGCAATCTTTGTACTTGTGTTTTATGGAGCAAAAATAGCGCCAAAGGGCGAGTTTTCATCTGAATATCTAAAGTGGGATCAGATGATGGCCCTCAGAACTGTGGCCTGTCTTTCCATAATCCTTCACCATCTTACCCAGAGGATCACCAATTACGGATGGATCAATAAAGGACCTATATCTTTGTACAACTATATAGGCTTCCTTTGCACCGCTGTGTTTTTCTTCAGTTCAGGCTATGGCCTTTTGTACAGCTATCTAAATAAAAACAGCTATCTTGAGGGCTTTTTGAGAAAGAGATTTTCTTCAGTCCTTGTTCCCTTTTTTCTTGTGAATGTGATCACTGTTTTGGCAAATCACCTTGTCTATAAAAAGGGCACTGGTGATGACCCTTTATATGTCCTTAAGCAGATTGTTGGAATTGAGCTCCTTGACGGCAATTCATGGTTTATTGTGGAGATCATAGTTCTTTATGTGATCTTTGCAGCTTTCTTTTCTATGTTAAAAAACAAGGATGCAGCCCTTACTCTGGTGATTCTTGCGACGCTTTCCATTATGGCTTTTGCGTTTTTCAGGGGCCATGATTTTGATGACTACAAAGAGACGTACTTTATGGGAGAGTGGTGGTTTAACTCTACCATAACCTTCATTTTTGGCCTTCTGTATGCACGCTTTAAAGACGGTATCGAAACCTTTTTGAAAAAGCACTATAAGGGCATGTTAATCTCTTTTGCCCTGCTGTCTGTGATCATTACCTTTGCAGGGATAGTGGTCAATAACGTATTTGGTTATTACCACGAGATGCTATCTACTTACAGGAGAGATGCTCTTATCACACTGGCTGTTCAGTCCATCAACTGCATAGTTGTTGTTACCTTCCAGCTTCTATTAAATATGAAGATCGCAGTAAAGAATAAGGCCCTTGATCATATGGGAAGTATTCAGATGATGGTCTTTCTGGTCCATGGATATTTTGTAAGGACTGTTTTTGATCATACCAAGATGGGCCACTTTGTGTGGTACCTTTTGGTGTTTGTTTGCTCCATCCTTGTGGCTGCCATTCTTTCTCCAATCTCATCAATTGCTTCAAACAGGTTAAAGCGCCTTCTCTTGTCGATAGATGTAAAACGCTTTGGCGGAAAAGTGGCAACATATATCCTTGCTGGTCTTGTGGTTTTGGCCATGATCTTTTTTGCCATAAGGGGCATAGCTATCAGCAGATATTATGACGAAGAGATGAAGACACTTTCTGCCTGCAACGTGGGCGATGAGGTATATTTTGGCCGTTTTGATACAGATGGCTCCCGTCTTGGAAAAGAGAGGCTTAAGTGGATCGTTCTTCAAAACGACGGAAAGAGAGTATGTCTTTTGACAAAAGAGGGAATAGCCAGCGGCTACCTCAATCAGAAGTACGAGGAGGTTTCCTGGGAGGGGTCAGACCTTAGAAAGCGTCTTAATTCTGATGAGTTTACAAGTATATTTAATGAAAAAGAACTTTCAAAGATCATAGAGAGAAAGGGAGAGCTCATATCTCTTTTATCTGTTTCAGAAGCAGAAAAGTACTTTTCGGAGAATGAGGACAGGCAGCTTTCTGTAACGGATATTGCCCTGGCTGGAGGCTGCAATATAAATGAACTTAGTAAGGCCAACAACTGGGATATGAAAGGCTATAGATCTTCCTGGTGGTGGCTTAGGGGTGATTTTGGGAAAAAAGAGATCACCTCTCCTATAGTTACTGTAGACGGGGAAATAAGCCTGTCTGAGCGCTATGTAAATAAGCCAGGCGGCGCCATTAGGCCGGTTGTCTGGGTTGATATATCAGCGCCTTAAGAAATTGACCATTTTTCACTTTAACTTGATAAAATTTAATCTATGGGATATAATAAATCGGTTATTCTGTGTATGAAATTATTAAAAAATTATAAAATTAGAAAGCAGGACTGATTTATGAAATGCTCACAGATGCCCTATACAAGGGTTAATATGGATGAGGTTAAGAGCTTTTTTGAAAAGCTCATAGCTGATAGTAAGAACGCAAAAAGCGGAGAGGAGCAGTTTGAGCTCCACAAAAACTACTATAAGTTTATGGAAGATGTTTACACCAACATCAAGCTTGGTGTGTTCAGACATAACATCGATACAACAGAGGAGTTCTACGCAGCTGAGAACGACTACATAGACGAGATCACTCCTCTTATCTCAAAATATGTCAATGACTACAGCAAGGTTTTGTATGAGTCACCCTTCAGGTCTTACCTTGAGAAAAAGATCAGCAAGGTGGCCTTCAAGAACATTGAGCTGCAGAACAAGTCTATTGATGATAAGATCCTTCCTCTTATGCAGGAGGAGAATGCCCTTATCAGCAAGTATGACAAGCTCATTGCTTCAGCTAAGATCCCATTTAATGGAGAAGAACTGAATATTTCGCTCCTTCGGAAGTACCTTACTGACAAGGACAGGGACACAAGAAAGAGAGCCTGGAGGGCCCTTTCAGAGTACTTTTTGTCAGTGACAGATCAGATCGACGACATCTACGATCAGCTTGTTAAGAACAGGACCAAACAGGCTAAAGAGCTTGGCTATGACAACTACGTAGAGCTTGGCTACAACAGGATGATGAGAAATGCCTATAGAAGAGCTGAGGTTGAGAACTTCCGTAAGCAGGTAAAAGAGTCCTTTGTTCCTTTCGTAGTTAAGATCCAAGAGGAGAGAAAAAAGCAGATCGGCGTAGATGAGCTCAAGTACTACGACAACGACATGTTCTTTAAGAACGGTAACCCTGCTCCTACAGGAACACCTGAAGAGATCATGAAGGCTGGACAGCAGATGTATTCTGAGCTTTCACCTGAAACCAAGGAGTTCTTTGATTTCATGATCGAGAACGAGCTCTTTGATGTTCTTGGCAGAAAGACCAAGAAGGCTGGCGGCTATATGGATTTCCTTCCTAAATACAAGTCACCAATCATCTTTGCGAACTTTAACGGAACCAGCGGAGATGTTGATGTTATAACCCACGAGTGCGGACATGCATTCCAGGGATATGTTACAAGAAACGATGAGATCACAGAGCACAACGATCTCACCATGGAGACAGCAGAGATCCACTCAATGTCCATGGAGTACTTCACC
The DNA here is from genome assembly GCA_947167765.1 of uncultured Butyrivibrio sp. Lineage (GTDB taxonomy): Bacteria > Bacillota > Clostridia > Lachnospirales > Lachnospiraceae > Butyrivibrio. The sequence goes on from CAMVJI010000053.1 coordinate 13,043, forward strand.
TATGGCTGGATGGACAGATTCTTTGGAGATAGATCAGAGGATTATCTCAAGATGCACCTTCAGGATTCCATCACCTTCATCCCTTACGGATGTATGGTTGATGAGTTCCAGCACATTGTATATGACAATCCTGACATGACACCTGCTGAGCGCAAGAATGTATGGAAGGAACTTGAAAAGACCTACAGACCATGGCTTGACTTTGACGGCGATGAGTTCTTTGGAGAGGGTGGATACTGGCAGAGACAGGGACACATCTTCTGGAATCCTTTCTACTATATTGATTATGTTCTTGCCAGTGTTGTGGCCATGCAGTTCAAGGTATGGATGGATAAAGACTACAAGGATGCATGGAATCATTATTTACAGCTTTGCAAGCTTTCAGCTAAGAACTTCTATGAGGAAGAGCTTGCAGAGGTAGGCCTTAAGAGCCCATTCAAGGACGGCACTATAGACGACCTTGTTAAAAATATGAGCGAAAAAGTGTTTTAAGGAGGGAAATTTATGAAAAACAGAAAAAAAGTGTTGTCTGCACTTTTAGCTGGCGCTCTTGCTGTTTCAACAGCTGCTTGCGGTTCAGCTCCATCTGACAATGCACCTGCAGACACACAGACTTCTGAGACAGCTGCTACAGAAACTTCAGAAGCTGCTTCAGAGACAGCACCAGCAGCTGGTAGCGATGCACCACTTGTAATTGCAGAGGATGACTTCTCAGAGAAGTTCAGTGAGTTCTTCTGCGCAAGCGTACCTGATCAGCGTGTTGCTGACATGACAACAGTAACTCTTTTGAACAACGACCGTGCCGGTGAGCTTATCTACAACGGCATCGAGGGAGAGACCAAGAACTACAATGGAACAGATTACACCTATGAAGGTATCTCAGATTGCGTTGTAACAGAGAATGCAGACGGAACAGTTGATTACGACTTCAAGCTTCGTGAGGGCGTTAAGTTCTCTGACGGCGAAGAGCTTACAGCTGATGACGTAATCTTTTCATACTATGTATACCTTGATCCTTCATATGATGGAAGCGCATCAACATATGCTCTTCCTATCAAGGGTCTTGAGGAGTACAGAAGTGGTTCAGACACTCTTTTCAATCTTCTTGTAAAGGGCGGCGCTGACAACACAGATTTCACATTTGTAACAGAAGA
>CAMVJI010000054.1 GCA_947167765.1 uncultured Butyrivibrio sp.
ATAAACAGCCTTCTTGAATATATCAGAGAGGTTGTAAGCTCAATTTACGATAGTTCAACTAGCCTTTCTGGCTCAGTTGACACAGCACTTACAACTACAGTTAAGACAAACGATCAACTTGGCGGCGTATCTGCAACCATGGAAGAGATGAGCGCAGCTATGGAAGAGACATCTGCATCACTCCAGCAGGTTCAGAATTCAACCAGCAAGATCAAAGACGATGTTCAGGATATGTATGTTAGCGTAAGAGAAGGTACTGATTACGCAAGCAATATGGAACAGCGCGCTATGGAGATGAGACAAAACGCTGAGCAGGAGACTGAGGCAGCCAAGGCAGCAGCTGACGACATGACAAACAGCCTCAATGAAAAGATTGAGAGGTCTAAGGCAGTTGAAGGAATCAGCAGTCTCACACAGACTATCCTTGAAATTGCATCACAGACTAACCTACTTTCACTTAACGCTAGTATCGAGGCAGCAAGAGCCGGCGAGCATGGTAAGGGATTTGCTGTTGTAGCAGGAGAGATAAGCACACTGGCAACTAATTCTGCTGACACTGCAAAGAAGATCCAGACTATTTCAGAAGAAGTTATTGGAACAGTCAGAGACCTTGCTGATGAAGCAACCAAGATGGTTGATTTTGTTCGTGAAAAGACCGTTGGTGGATACGTTCAGCTGATGGATACAGGTCTTCAGTACCAGGAAGATGCTCAGAAGATTTCAGAGATGCTAAAGAACGTTGAGAGGGCATCACACAACATCGAGGGCTCAATGAATGTAGTTTCTGAAGCAATGGGTGATGTTTCTACTGCAGTTGATGAGAGTGCAAGAGGCATCAGTGATGTAGCTGGAGCAGTTGCAGAGATGTCTGATAACATGAAGCAGAACAAAGAAGTAGTTAACGAGAATGCTAATATTGCACAGCAGCTTGATGATGAGGTTAATAAGTTCAAGTTCTGATCAATATAGGGAACCAAAACAAGACATGGGGACGGTTCTTTTGACTTATTGTGTACAATGAGTCAAGAGAACCGTCCCCATGTCTTGTCTAGTGTCATATGCAAGCAACTAGCAGTGATATTGCATAAGAGATGTTGATTATAAGGAAGTTTCTGATAGAAGTGATAAAGGTCTTTTCCTTGATCTGTTCTTTTCTAAAAGTGTGAATGTTCTTAATTACAAGGGGCAGTGATAAAAAGAAGATAAGAGCAGTTGGCTTTAAGAATCTGCAGATCACCATAAGAGCAACTGATGCATAACATCCATAATACAAAAGAGCGTAAAGCTTTACAGCCCATTTTCTTCCTATATAATGTGCAAGAGTAAGTCTTCCAACTGCTATGTCTTTTTCAATGTCGCAGGTGTTGTTGGCCAGCATGATATTTGCTGTGGTAAAGGTCATTACCAGAGAGAACAGGAAAAATGAAATAAATGGCATCACATGAATGTTTAGCGTGATCATCTCCCATGAAAAACCAAGATCAAGATAGTTACCTGGATTGTTGATATAAAGCATAAGGAAAGGAATGAACATTCCGTAAGCTATTCCTGAAATAGCCTCTCCAAGAGGAATCCTTGAAATTGGTATAGGTCCAAAGGTATAAAAGATTCCAAGAAGGAAACAGAAGGCTCCAAGGAGAAGCACAACGATTCCTGTATTGTAGGCAAGGTACAGACCAAGGATCGTGCTGACAGATAACATAATGATAATAGCTGCAAATGCGGCCTTCCTGGGAATTGGAAGCATCTCGGGATAGTCCTTACTATCTATATAATTGTTGATAGCAGTGGTTGTAAGATCAAAAATGAACATTGCAATAAAGAAAACTACCATCAGTTTTACATTGACAGGTTGCCTTTGATAAAGGATAAAAAGCATAGTGTTAAGATAAGCAAAAACACTGGTGATCTTAGTGGTTATCTCCACATACTTCAAAAATTTCTTTAACATATAAACTCCTTTTTTAGTGAAAAAATGTACGAAAATATATTTTGTAAAATAATATCGATTAATATATTGTTGTGCGCGATTAAATATGATATCATGTTAAAGCTTTAATCGCAATGTTATATTTTTAAAGGTTTAGAAGGAAGGAAACAAAATGACGAAGATTGTTGTTATTGGTGCGGGTTACGCTGGGGTACTGGCCACCAAAAAGCTTGAGAAGAAGCTTAAGAAAAAGAAGCTTCTTGATTCATGTGAGATCACTCTTATCGACAAGCATCCTTATCACACAATGCTCACTGAGCTTCACGAGGTTGCTGCATGTCGTGTGGGTGAAGAGAGTATCAAGATGAACCTTAAGCAGATCTTTGCTGAGAGAAAGGTTAACGTTGTCCTTGATACAGTCACAGGTGTTGATTTTAATACCAATACTGTAAATGGCAAGAATGGAAGCTATGGATATGACTATCTGGTAGTTGCTGCAGGTTCCAAGCCAACATACTTTGGCGTTGAGGGTGCGGAAGAGTACAGCTACAAGCTCTGGTCTTACGACGATGCAGTTAAGCTTCGCGACAGGATTCATGACTGCTTCAGACTTGCTGCAGATGAGACTGATGTTAATAAGAAAAGAGAGCTTCTTAGCTTTTATGTTGTTGGTGCAGGTTTCACCGGTGTTGAGATGGTTGGTGAGCTTGCTGAGTACACACCAGTTCTTTGTAAGAGATTTGGCATTGACAGAGAGGATGTGACTATCGTTGATGTAGATGGTCTTTCACGTCCAGTGCCTATCCTTCCTGAGAAGCTTTCAAACAAGGTAGATAAGAGACTTCGCAAGATGGGCGTTGATGTGGTTATGAACGCCTCTGTTGTAGGAGTTGGCGAGAACTTCATTAAATTAAAGAAGGGCGATGAAGTATCTGAGCACGTTGCTGGAACTGTTATCTGGACAGCAGGTATCGAGAGCTCAGAGATCACAGCCTCAATTGCAAAAGAAGTAAAGAGCGGCGGAAGAGGTCGTATCGAAGTTGATGAGTACCTCAGAAGTGTAGATCACGAAAACGTATATGTTATTGGTGACAACATGCTCTTTACAGCTCCTGGTCAGGAGAGACCAGTTCCTCAGATGGTTGAGAATGCAGAGCACTCCGCAGCAGCTGTTGCTAAGAACATAATGGTTGCTATTACAGGCGAGGGAGAAAAAGAGAGCTACAATCCTAAGTTCCACGGCGTAATGGTATGTGTCGGAGGCCGCTATGGTGTAGCAAGAGGCGGTATGGCCAACCACCAGATAAACTTTGCTTCATTCTTTGCTATGTTTGCAAAGCACTTCATCAACATTATCTATTTCATTCAGGTAATGGGATGGACCAAGATCTTCAGTTATTTGAAGCATGAGTTCTTCACTATCAGAAACAACAGAAGCTTCCTTGGCGGACACTTCTCCAATAAGACCCCGAGCTTTATGATGGTACCTCTTAGAGTATGGCTTGGAGCTGTATGGGTATTTGAGGGCGTTATGAAGATCGTTGAAGGATGGCTAAAAAAGCCAATGCTTGAGGGCTTCTTTGGCGGTGCTAACTCATGGTTTGATTCACTTCTTGGAAGGATCGATCCAAACGCTATAAATGCTGTTTCATCTGCAACAACAGAGGTTGCTGACGCAGTTGCATCATCAACTGTTCAGGCAGCAGATGCAGTAGCTTCAGCATCAACAGCAGTTGCAGCGGCAGCTCCAGCTGGAACAGTTATCTTTGACTGGAACTTAGGGCTCTTTGAGATGATCTTTGTTTCTGGAACAGATCTTGCCAAGGCAACTATTTCAGATCTTGCGTTCAAGATCCAGGTTCCATTTGTTGACTGGATCGTTGAGAACATGGTTCTTTCAAGCGATGCTATGACAATGTTCATGCAGGGATTTATCGTTGTCCTGCAGATACTTATTGGCCTTGGACTTATGGGAGGGTGCTTTACTTTCCTTTCAGCAGCAGTTTCACTGGTGCTCCAGGCAATGTTTGTAACAACAACAGGTCTTTACCTCAACACCTTCTGGATGATCTTTGCAGGCCTTGCAGTTATGTTCGGTGGCGGTCGTTCAATCGGAATTGACTACTATCTGATGCCATGGCTTAAGAAACAGTGGAAGAAGGTTAAGTGGGCGAGAAAGTGGTATCTCTACAATGACTGATCGAAATTTGGATTTTGACAGAGCTTTTGAACTGGTCCGTCAGGAGTGTGCAGACATTATTGGCAGAGCTCCGGGACTAATAAGAGGCTATACCTCATATCTTACTGCGGCGCAGGGCAAGATGATGAGGGCAGCAGCTACTCTTGCATGTTCCATGGATGAAGAGGGAAATATCCCTATGGATGCTGTGATATTTGCATCTGCGGTTGAAACCCTTCATCTTGCAACACTTATTCATGATGACATCATGGATGATGCGGACCTTCGGCGAGGCCTTGAGACTTTGCAGAAAAGATCTGGCAAGAGGACTGCAGTTATCTGCGGCGATTACCTTCTTGCAGCAGCTATGAGGCAGCTTTCAAGAGCTACTGAAAATGACAGATATAAGAGTTTTGATTTCTCCAGGTACGTTGAGAGAGTAGCTCTTGGCGAACTTAGGCAGAACATCAACAACAAAAATTACAAACTGGATGTATTCAGATATCTGGCGATCATTGATGGCAAGACTGCAGCTCTTTTCGAAGGAGCTTATCACGCAGGAGCTCTTGCTGGAGATGAGAGGAGTGATCGCATAGCTCTTCTTAGGAAGCTTGGACGCTATACAGGTATCATCTTCCAGCTTACAGACGATTGCATTGATTACGAGGTCTCTGAAAACAAGGCTGGAAAGCCAGTACAGGCGGACTTTGAAAATGGCGTTATAACTATGCCCTTTATCCATGCGGCAGCGCAGGATCCGTCCCTGGCAAGGGATGCACAGGAAGGAAAGCTTTCCAAGGCACAAGTCTTTGAAGCAGTTTCTAAATTTGGTGGTGTTTCTTTTACCCACAATATGGCAGGAAGCTACTACGACAAGTGCCTTGGCATAATGGATAAACTTGCTCTTACTGGCAGGAGAAAAGAGATCCTTGCAGGCCTTCTTGAGAGAGCCTACAAGGGGCTTAAATGATATTTTGGCAATTAGCCTTAATATAAAAATGTTTTATTATGAAAGGAAAAAACAAATGAAGAAGAAATTAGTTTCTTTCGTAGGTGCTACAATTCTTTCAGCAGTAGTACTTGCAGGCTGTGGTTCACAGTCAGGATCAGCTAGCGGAGCCGAGCTTAAGACAGGCCTTGGCACAAGCGTTTCTATCGCTGATTCAAAGGATGCAACTGCAGAGGGCGACGGAACAGCTCAGGCAGATGCTACTATCGCAGCAGTTACAGTTGATGGGGAAGGCAAGATCACACAGTGCGTTATCGATATCGCACAGACTAAGATCGGCGTAAGCGCTGATGGTAAGATCACATCTGATCTTAACGCTGAGTATCCTTCAAAGAGAGAGCTCGGTGATAACTATGGAATGAAGAAGGCTTCTGCTATTGGCAAGGAGTGGTATGAGCAGGCTGACGCTTTTGCAGCATGGGCTGTTGGTAAGACAGCTTCTGACCTTAGCGGAATGGCTATCTCAGAGGGTTATGCTGGTGATGCAGACCTTGCAGCTTCTGTTTCTATTCACGTAACAGGTTTCCAGTCAGCAGTTCTTGAGGCTGTTAACAATGCTACTGCAATGGGCGCTCACGAAGGCGACAAGCTTGGTCTTGGCCTTACAACAAACATTGCTAAGTCAACTGATGCATCTGCAGAGGGCGACGGAACAGCTCAGGCTTACACAACAATTTCAGCTCTTACAGTTGGTAAGGACGGCAAGATCACAAGCAACATCATCGACGCTGTTCAGGCTAACATCACATTCGATGCTACAGGTGTTATCACAGCTGACACTTCTGTAGATGTTAAGAGTAAGGACGAGCTTGGCGATGCTTACGGAATGAAGCAGGCTTCTGCTATCGGTAAGGAGTGGAACGAGCAGGCTGCTGCTTATGCTGAGTATACAGTTGGTAAGACAGCTGATGAAGTTGCTGGCACAGCTATGACAGAGGGAAGAGCAGCCGATGCTGATCTTGCAGCTTCAGTATCTGTTCACATCACAGATTTCAACGCTGTTATCGCAAAGGCTGTTGCAGCTGCAAAATAATAAGCATATAGTTGAAATAGTGTTATTGTAAAAGTGTTTTGTGGGGTGCGCTTATTTTCGCACCCCATTTTACTCTCAGGAAAAAACATGAAGATTGGAAAAAACTTTTCTGTGATAGTGCCAGGACTTTTATTTGCTGCACTGATCGCAGGGATCATAATTTACAGGTCTGTATCAGGGCCATCCACACTTAATAGATATACTGCAACTTTTCTAGACGTATTTGACACAAGGACAGAGATTGTTGGCTTTGCAAAGAGCAAGGATGAGTTTGCAAAAGACGCCCAGCTCATTAAAGATGAGCTTATCAGGTACAATAAGCTCTACGATATCTACAACGATTACCAGGGCGTAAACAACATAAAGACTATAAATGACAATGCAGGTATAAAACCTGTTAAAGTGGATCCGGACATAATCTCTTTGATAGAGTTTAGTATAGATACTTACTATGAAACTGACGGCGCTGTTAACATTGCTCTTGGAAGTGTTCTTTCTTTGTGGCACAAAGAGAGAATGATAGGAATGGACGAACCTGACAGAGCCAAGCTTCCAGATGCAGATAAGCTTAAGGAAGCGGCGCTTCATACTGATATAACTAATATTGTCATCGACAAGGAAAACAGCACTGTTTACCTTGCAGATCCTGATATGTCACTGGATGTGGGCAGTACAGGAAAGGGCTATGCAGTTCAGCGGGTTTTAGAGTATGCTAGAGAAAAGGGACTAAACAACATCCTTCTAAGTCTTGGAGGGAACATCTCCTGCATAGGCACAAGAATAGATGGGACCTGCTTTCGACTTGGCATTCAGAACCCTGATATGGACAGCGAAGAGCAGTATGTGGAGATGGTGGATATAAATGACGGAGAGTGCGTGGTATCTTCAGGGGATTATCAGAGATACTACTACGTTGACGGAGTAAGGTACTGTCACATCATCGATCCAATGACGCTTTATCCTGCAGATGGATTTGCCAGCGTCAGCGTTATAACTGATGACTCGGGTCTTGCAGATTCCTATTCAACAGCTCTTTACACCATGACCTACGAAGAGGGCCTTGAATTTGTAGAGAAAAGAGATAACGTAGAAGCCATGTGGATCATGCACGATGGCACGAAAAAATATTCTGAGGGCTTTATAGAAAAGTACGTAAAGAAATGAAAAAGAATGATATGGTTTTGATCGCCATTATCCTTGCGGTAACTGCAGTGTGTCTTCTTGGAATGAGGATATGGCAAAAAAATAATACTAAAGGTAACGCAACTGCTGTAGTAACAATTGATGGAAATGTTTACGGTGAGTATCCGCTGTCTGAGGATTATGAAGAAAGAATCGAACTTCCTGATGGGAGCTACAATGTCCTTATAATAAAGGATGGCTTTGCAAAAGTTTCTGAGGCTTCATGTCCTGACCAAATCTGTGTTCATCACAACCATGTAAAGTATTCTGGAGAGTCAATAGTGTGCCTTCCTAACAAGCTTGTAGTTACTGTACAGGGCGGAGAAGACAACGGTATTGATGGATCGACCTATTGATCTTAGGTAACAGGTGAGTATTTATGAAAACCAAGAGGATTGCTTTTTTAGGACTGTTTGTGGCACTGGCCTTTGTCCTTTCATATATTGAATTTATGCTTCCACTGAACATCGGAATCCCGGGGGCTAAGATTGGCATAGCCAATCTGGCTGTTATGGTGACTCTTTATACAGTTGGTGAAAAGAATGCCATAGCTCTTTCTATCATCAGAGTGGTTTTGGTGGGACTTACCTTTGGAAATATCTCCATGATGATGTATTCACTTGCAGGAGCGGCGTTATCTCTTTTCGCAATGCTACTTGCAAGAAGGATTGGCAAGCTCTCTATGACTGGAGTGAGCGTTCTTGGAGGAGTGTTCCACAACGTGGGGCAGATCATTGTTGCCATGCTGGTACTGGAGACAAAGAGTCTTTTATACTACCTGCCATTTCTCATTATTGTGGGAACCATAACCGGAATAGTGATCGGTATCGTCTCAAGCCTGATAACTGCCAGGGTTAAAAAGGTTCTTAGCTTCTGACCATAATTGTTCAATCATAATTCACATTTATTTTGTTGACAAACCATAATTGTATGATAACCTATTAAAGGCTCTAAACCGTTGCTGATTACCAGCAAAGGCTCATGAGCTTTTTTGGTGCTTATTTGCATGAAGAGATTATTTTATGAGGAGTTTGTAACATGTTAGACAGAGCAGATCTTATCAACCAGCTTGCTGTATCAATGGGAGCTAATAAGCTGGTGCAGGATAAACCACAGGTATCAAGATATGATGCCAAGACAGGAACTTTGTATTGCAATGGAGTGCATATTGATGCATCAGTTGCTGATCAGGCTCTTAAATATTTTGAGGCAATAAAGCAAAAGTGCGCAAGAAAGAATGATCCAGCTTCCAAGCAGCTGATCAGGATATATGAGTGCGCCATACAGTCAATTAAGATGATGCAGATTCCACAGGTGAAGGCGGTTCTTAAGAGCGAGATGTCTGACAGGATAGCTTAATATAACTTGTATTACGGTTTGACCGGGTGACAAAAGTAGCCGTATAATTTATATAACAACATTTTCTTATGAAGGGTTTATATGTACGAGACTACACAGGTCACTTATGGTGAGGGGACCATTACAGTGACAATGAGTTCGGAGAGTACTACAGAGGTAGCGGCTCCGGACATTCGTTTTGGAAGCTATGAAAACGCAGCAAGAGCTTGCTTTACAGAAAAAGAGCTGGAAGCCATATCAGGTGGTGAGAACGCTGAAGTAAGCTTTTCTTTTTTGATGTCTGATGAGATCAAGGACACGGGTAAGCTTCCGCTTTTTGAAGAGGCTATAGAAAAAGAGTCAAAAGAGCTTGGGGCGCTTCACCAGGGAGTTTTCTTTGATGTGGATGCAAGTAAGACTGTGGGATTTGAGGAACCTGAAGCTCTTGGCAGCTTTTATGAAGACGTGGAGATGCAATATGATATTCCGCTGTTTTTGGTGACCGGAGACAGGGAATATTTCATTATTACTGAAGAGATGGGTGTCTGCAATCTGGAACAGGATACTGACATAGATGCAGATACATTAACTGTCAGCACCCACGATATTGGTACTTCGCTTTTGCTTTATCAGACTCAGAATGAGAGTCTTGTTCCCACAAAAGAAAAGGTTCAGATAAAGTCTCAGCATCTCTTTGCTGCAGGTATTATCGTGCTGGTTCTTGCATGGATCCTGATAGACAGAAGGCACAGAAAGATAAGGGACTGAATTTTTCTGATTTTTTCATCAAAAAATGCAAGTTGAGGCACAAATTCTAGTGGATTTTACCAGCGAAAGTGAGTACAATGGTCATATGGATGCGAATTTGATCTTTGGCCAAAGTATAAATTATATAAGTAAAAAGTCTGATCCGGCTGACCTGGTCAGACTTGTCAATTACGGCGTGCAGAGTATTGGAATAGGCATTATTTTCCTTGATCGTAACAGGAAATGTGTCTATGCTAACAAGCACGCTTTTTCTATGTTTCATTCCGAGGAAGAGCCAGAGGTACTGGGTAATCTCTTTTTCGAGTGGATGAGCGGACTGGGCATTGCGCAGACCGCAGCCTCCTGGTGCAGAGTGTACAGCAACGGGGACAAGGAGAGGCTCTACAGAGTCCGCTTCAGGAGCATAATCGATTCTTCCAATATCCTTCTGGGTTATATGTACACAGTTCAGAACCTGTCTGATATTGTTGAGAACAGCACAGGTGAGCAGTACAGGCTTACCCATGATGAGCTGACAGGCCTCTACAACAGAGAAGGCTTTAATGAGGCAGCAAGGGAGCTCCTTAAGGAGACCAACAGACCATATCTGCTTCTGTATTCCAACATCAAGGACTTCAAGCTCTTTAACCAGCTCTTTGGTATTGATAAGGGCAATGACATACTTTTAAATATTGGCGATATGATGCTTCAGCACGTTCGCGAGGGAGATATCTATGGAAGGATCAACGGTGATCACTTTGCCATGTGTATTCCCAAGGAACGCTTTGATGAGAAGGGCTTTAAGGAACTGGTAAGGGAGATAGCTGGCAGAGTTACCAGCAAGACCTATTCTCTCCATATGCAGATTGGTGTCTATGAAGTCAGGGATTCCTACATGGATATTCCGCTTATGTGCGACAGGGCCTACATGGCCTGCAAGTCCATCAAGAAGGACGGAGTATGTGAGATTGCATGGTACAGCGATGAGATGCTGGTGAATGCTCTTTTGGAAAAAGAGGTTCTTTCAAGCTTTGATTTTGCTATCATCAACAAGCAGTTTGGCATCTACCTTCAGCCTCAGGTACATCCTGACGGAACTGTATTTGGAGCAGAGGCGCTGGCAAGGTGGATGCATCCAGAAAATGGACTGATCGAGCCGGCAGTATTTATAAATGTTCTTGAGAGGGCAGACCTTATCTACAAGCTTGACCGTTATATCTGGGAACTGGCAGTAGCTCAGCTGGCAGCCTGGAAGGGAACAGAGATGGAAGGAGTTTCTATTTCCATCAACGTATCTCCCAAGGACCTTTATTACCTTGATATCAAAAAAGAATTTACAAGTCTTGTGAAGCAGTACGACATTGATCCTAAATATCTCAATATTGAGATAACTGAGACCGCAGTAACTTCTGATGTTGCCAAGTGTGCCAAGCTTATTCTGGAGCTTCAGTCCAGTGGCTTCTCAGTTGAGATCGATGATTTTGGTTCAGGATATTCTTCACTTAATATGCTCAAGGATATCAATGCCAACGTACTTAAGATCGACATGGGATTCCTTAGAAGGACCGACAATCTTGAGCGTGCCCATGTAATCCTTAACTATACCATTGATATGGCTCATGAACTTGGAATGGGCGTCATCACTGAAGGAGTAGAGACCAAGGAGCAGCTTGATTTCCTTATGGGAATGGGATGCAAGATGTTCCAGGGATTTTACTTTGATAGACCGATGCCTGTTAAGAGTTTTGAGGATAAATACAGGGGAAAAATTAAAACAATAGTAATGGAGGAGAAGGATCATGAAATTTAAGATCGGTATCAAAGAAGTAGTAGCAATGGGAATTGGAACTGCGCTTTTTGTAGTTCTTACAAACGCACAGATTCCTCTTATCGTAGTACCTAACACAGCTCTTCAGCCACGTATGGCAATACTTGCTTTCCTTTCAGCAGTATTTGGACCTATCGTAGGCGCAGTTGTTGGACTTTTAGGACATGCACTTGGAGATGCTCTTTTCTATGGCTCTGTTTGGTGGAGCTGGGTAATTCCTGAGGGTGTTGTAGGTCTTTGCATTGGTCTTTTTGTAAATAAGTTCGCTGTAAAGGAAGGCGGATTTGTAAATGGCAAGAACATCGTTCTTTTCAATGTTGTTCAGATCGTTGCTAATGCTATAGCATGGATCCTTGTTGCACCAGTTCTTGACATCCTTATGTTCGCAGAGCCCGCAAACAAGGTATTTGCTCAGGGCGCTTTCGCATTCCTTGGCAACATCATCGTGATTGGTATTCTTGGAACAATCCTTCTTATTGCATACAGCAAGATCGTAGGTGGTTCTAACAATCTCCAGAAAGAGGACTAATAGTTTTGGAAAAAGATATTTCGCCTATCATAGAGTTTGAGAACCTGTCCTTTAAGTACAGAGCTCAAAAAGAACCAACCCTAAAGGACATCAACTTAAAAATCTATCCTGGCGAGAAGATCCTGATCGCAGGTCAGTCAGGATCTGGAAAATCAACACTTGCACATTTATTAAACGCTTTGATCCCCTGCTCCTATGCAGGGGATTTGAGCGGAACTCTCCGAGTTAGTGGGCAGGATCCCGCAAAGCTCGGAGTTTTTGGTATGTCACAAATTGTGGGAACAGTGCTGCAGGATACAGATGGGCAGTTCATCGCACTTACAGTTGGAGAGGACATTGCTTTCGCTCTGGAAAATGACAACGTTCCCCAGGATGAGATGTTTAAGAAAGTAAGAGGCGTCGCAGACAGGCTGGAGCTGACAGCTTTTATGGAGAATGCTCCAGGAGAACTTTCTGGCGGTCAGAAGCAAAGAGTATCCCTTGGTGGTGTCATGGCATGTGATGTTAAGATACTTCTTTTTGATGAGCCTCTTGCAAACCTTGATCCTGCAACAGGTAAGCGCACTATTGCTCTTATTGATGAGATCATGCGGGACGAGGATATGACTGTCATCATTATCGAGCACAGACTTGAGGACGTTTTGTACAAGGATGTGGACAGGATAGTTCTTATGGACCAGGGCAGGATAGTGGCAGATATGATCCCAGATGAGATGCTGTCATCAGATATCCTTGTGTCCAACGGCATCAGAGAACCCTTGTATGTTGCAGCTCTCAAGGCAGCAGGAGCTAAGGTTGAGGCAGTAACTCATCCTCAGCACATTGAGACCATGGACATAGAGCCCTACAGGGATAAGGTTAAGGGCTGGTATCATTCACATCCTGATCACGAAGAAAAGAAATATGGGGACAGCATCCTTACTGTTTCTGATCTTGAATTTAGCTATGACGACAAGAGGAAAATCGTTGACAAGGTCTCCTTTGACATAAAGAGGGGAGAGATTATCTCCCTTGTTGGAAAGAACGGTGCAGGTAAATCAACACTTGCATCGCTTATATGCGGCTTTTATAAGCCTGACGGCGGAAAGATCCTGCTTGAGGGAAAAGATATTTCGGACCTGTCCATAAAAGAGCGCGGTGAGCGTATCGGATATGTGATGCAGAGCCCTAATCAGATGATCAGTAAGCCAATGATCATGGAGGAGGTGGGCCTTGGCCTTGCTTCAAGAGGGGTTCCAGAGGCAGAGATAAAGGAGCGTGCAGAAGAAATCCTTAAGATATGCGGTCTTTACCCTTATAGAAACTGGCCGGTATCCGCTCTTTCTTTTGGACAGAAAAAGAGAGTATCAATTGCGTCGATCCTTATAATGAAACCGGATATCCTGATCCTGGATGAGCCAACTGCCGGACAGGACTACATGCACTATACGGAGATCATGAGGTTTATTAAGGATATCAGGGAAAAGACTGGCGTTACCATTATCATGATCACCCATGACATGCACCTTATGCTTGAGTACACAGACAGAGCAATGGTGCTTACTGACGGAAGACTTATCATGGATGCATCTCCTGCAGAAGTTCTCACCAACGAAGAGATCTGTAACAAGGCCTATCTTAAGAGGACATCACTGTACGATCTGGCAGTGAGATGCGGTATCGACGACCCGGGTGAATTTGCTGCAAGATTTATTGACTCTGAGAGGATTGCCAAGGCTTCTTGTGAAGGTCAGGGTGAGGAAAGGAGCGTGGTAAGATGAGCAGGCTTATTTCCTATGAAAAAAAGAATACTCCTGTCCACAAGCTAAGCGGCTTCACTAAGCTGGTATTCTTCATAGTCTGGTGTATGGCCAGTGCTTTGACTTTTGATACAAGGATACTTCTTCTTATGCTTGTTATGGGACTTGCAATCTACAAGATTTCTGATGTTAAGTGGAAGCAGGTAAGTACCATATTTAAGGCAGTCATGTTCTTTATGGTGATCAATCTGACCTGTATTTTCTTTTTTGCACCTTATCAGGGAAGCGTTATCTATGGCACAAGGACTGACATAGTGCATTTGTTTGGAAATTATACCCTTACCAGAGAACAGCTCTTTTACGAGTTCAATGTGTTTGTGAAGTACTTTACCGTTATACCTGCAGTGTTTATTTTCCTTACCACCACTGATCCCAGTGAGCTGGCTTCATCCCTTAACGGAATTGGGGTTCCTTACAGTATCTCATATTCTCTTGAGATAGCTCTTCGCTACATTCCCGATGTTCAGGACGAATTCCGCCGCATCAAGAACGCCCAGGAGGCAAGAGGCATTGAGATGAGCAACAAGGGAAGGCTCATTGACAGGATAAAAAATGTTGCTACAATCAT